>JAJYVT010000022.1 GCA_021791845.1 Actinomycetes bacterium
GCACGTGCCGACGATCATGCGGCAGCGGCCGTCGAGCCGCCGCACGGCCTCGACCACGCCCCGGATCGCCTCCGGCCGACGCTCGGCCGCCGCCTCCGACGTCGCGCCACGTGCCACGGCGAAGACGGCCGGGAGCGACCAGTAGGCCGGATGGCTGAGGAACCCCGGGCCGAGACCCGCCGGCGGGACCCACGCCGTCGGGTCGTCCCAGTCCAGCGTCTCCACGTAGTGCTCGGCGTCGAGCAGCACGATGCCAAGTGGGTCGCCGGACCTCGACCGCGGGTGCGGCGGACCACCGGCAGCGGGGGCGGCGCCGGCGTCCGGGCCGGGGGCGGGGCTGGCGTTGGGGGCGGGGGCGGGGGCGGGGGCGGGGGCGTCCACCGTCACTCCCCGACTCCCGTCGTCACGTCCATGCTGATGACCGTCGGCCCGTCGGCTTCGAGCGCGTCGAGCGTGCGTGCGCACAGCTCCTCCACGCTGCCGACGGCGACGCCGCGGCCGCCGAGCGCCCGGCTGAGGCCGGCGAAGTCGACGGCCGGCCGGTCCACCGCCATGGGCACCATGCCCCGGGCCTCCATCCCCTGGCGGATCTCGGCGTAGCCGTGGTTGTCCACGATCACCACCGGCAGGGCCAGTCGCTGCTCCACCGCGGTGAGCAGCTCCTGGGCGGTGAAGAGGAACCCGCCGTCGCCGACCAGCGCGATCACCGGTGTGCCCGGGCACGCCAGCTTGGCGCCGATCGCGGCCGGCAGCCCGTACCCGAGCGTCGCGTAGCCGGTCGGGTACAGGAACTGGCCGGCGCGCCCCATCGGCCAGAAGTGGGCGGTGCCGAAGTAGGACACCTGCGCGCTGTCGCCGCCGACGATCGTCGCGTCGGGGAGCGCGGCGTGCAGCGCACGGTTGATCGCCTCGTACGGCGCCCCGTCCGCGAGCGCCTCCTTGCGGAGCGTCTCCCGGATGGCGTCCGCCGTCCTGGCCCACGTGGGCGCGCCGGCGGCTGGCGCAGGACCGTCTCCGAGGCGGGCGAGCAACGCGCCCACCGCCGCCGCCGCGTCCATCCGCACCGCCACGGCGGCGTCGATGTTCTTGTGCAGCTGGTGGGGATCGACGTCGATTCGCACCACCGGCGCCTCGGTGCGTACCGGGACGCCCCACAGATCGGAGTCCCCGAGCTCGCTGCCGACCACGAAGACCACGTCCGCCGACTGGAAGATCCGCCGCGTCTCGGGCAGCCGGATCGACGCGCCGAGCGAGAGCGGGTGGGTCTCGGGGACCACCCCCTTCCCGTTCACGGTCGTGAGCACCAGCGCACCCAGCCGCTCGGCGAGGCGCGTCGCGCCGTCACCGACCCGCCTGGCCCCGCCGCCGAGCACGAGCAGCGGTCGCGTCGCGGCGGCGAGCAGCTTGGCGGCCCGGTCGAGCACGGCGCCGATCTCCCCGTCGCCGGCCCCGTCGCCCGCCGCCCCGGCGGCGTCGAAGGCGGCGCGGAGGCGCTCGGCGGCAGGCCAACGGCGCACCGACGTGACGTCGGCGCGGCCCGGGTCTACCGGTCGCCACGACCCTTCGAGCACGTCGACCGGGAGCTCGAGATGGACCGGTCGCGTCCGCGCCCGGCGCCAGCCGGCGAAGGCCTCGTCCACGGCGGCGCCGATCTCGTCGGGACTGGAGGGGCGCACGCTCGCCGTGACCAGGCTCTCGAAGTGCGCGCTCTGGTCCTTCATCTCGTGGAGCAGGCCGAGGTCGAGCCCTTCGAGACCGATCGGCGGGCCGGGGGCGCAGAAGAGGACCGGGACGGAGTCGGCGTAGGCGGTGGCGGCGGCGGTGCAGGCGTTCGTGGCACCCGGCCCGCTCGTGGTGAGGCAGACGCCGGGGCGGCCCGAGGCTCGGGCGTAGCCGTCCGCCGCATAGCCCGCGCCCTGCTCGTGGCGTACCGCGACGTGCCGGATCGACGAACCGGGGAGATGGCGGTAGATCTCGAGGTTGTGCACACCCGGGATGCCGAAGACCGTGTCGACCCCGTTGCGTTCGAGGGCCCGGACGAGCGCCGCGCCGCCGTTCAGGTCCGAGGACGCCCCGGCGTCCGTGGCCGCGTCGTGCGGGCTCACCGGGCGGCTTCCGCGTCGGCGAGCACCCGGGCCAGTGCCCGTCCGGCGCTGTGCGAGAGCCGGTCGATGGCCGCCGGCGAGTACCAGGCGGCATGGGGGGTGAGCACCGTGCGGGGGAAGGCGAGGACCGGATCGTCGGGCCCCGGCGGCTCGTGGGCCAGGACGTCGAGGGCGGCCCCCGCCAGCCTCCCCTCGCGCAGGGCCTCGCCCAGTGCGGGCTCTGTGACCACCTCTCCGCGGGACACGTTCACCAGGTAGCTCCCTTCACGAAAGTGGGCGAGCAGGCTCTTGTCGATCAGCCCCTTGGTCTCAGGGCGAAGCGGGACGTGCACACTGACCACGTCGCTCGAGGCCACCAGGTCCTGGAGCGAGGGGACGACGGCGACGGTGCCGGGAAAGCCGCCCTCCTCGGGGGCAGCGGTGCGGGTTCCCGGTTCGAGGAGCGGGTCGTAGGCGGAGACGACCATGCCGAGGCCGCCCGCCCGCCACGCGACCGCGGCGCCGATGCGACCGAACCCGACGAGCCCGAGCGCCGCGCCGCGCACGGGCCGCCCGAGGCGCCTGTCGTCCCAGCTTCCGGCGCGCACGGTGGCGTCGAGCCACGTCACGCCGCGGAACAGGTCGAGCACGAGGGCGACGGCGTGCTCGGCCACCTCGTCGACGCAGTACGGGTCGACCCCGACGACGGCCACGTCGCGCGAGCGCGCCGCCTCGGTGTCCACGTGGTCCCACCCCATCGACGTCACGACGATGGCACGGAGGTCCGGGAGGCGGTCCATGGCGGCGCCCGAGACGTCGGTCCCGGGACCGGCCAGCAGCGCCACGATGCCGTCGCCCGACGGGAGGCCGTCCCCGGCCCGGACGGCGCCGGCCCAGGGCTCGGGCAGCTCGCTCGCCACGGCGGCCGCGTCGACGATCTCGTCGGCGACGACGATCGCGGGGGTCCCGGTCACGGGCGATGGGGTCACGGGCGGGTCACGGCGCGGTCGGGCACATCGAGCTCAGACCAGCACGTGGGCCAGGAACTCCGCCGTCCTGGCCTCGCGCGGGCTCTCGAGGACGCTCTTCGCCGGCCCGATCTCGGCGATCCTGCCGTCGAACATGAAGGCGACCCTGTCGGCCGCCTCGCGGGCGAAGCCCACCTCGTGGGTGACGACGATCATCGTGCGCCCCTCCTGGGCCAGCTCCAGCATGACGGCGAGGACCTCGCCCACCACCTCGGGGTCGAGGGCAGAGGTCGGCTCGTCGAAGAGCAGCACCTTGGGGTTCATGGCGAGCGCCCTGGCGATGGCGACCCGCTGCTGCTGGCCACCCGACAGCTGGGCGGGGTAGGCGGAGACCTTGTCCCCGAGGCCCACCCGGTCGAGGAAGCCCCGGGCCCGGGCCTCGACCTGGGCCTTGGGCTCCTTCTGGAGCTCCACCGGGCCCACCATCACGTTCTCCAGCACGGTGAAGTGGGGGAACAGATTGAAGTGCTGGAACACCATTCCGCTCAGCCCGCGCTGGTGGCGGATGAGCCGCTCGGGGAGCTCGTGCAGCTTGCCTCCCCGCAGCTCGTAGCCGATGATCTGGCCGGCGACCTTGATCCAGCCGCCGTCGATCCCCTCGAGGTGGTTGATGCAGCGCAGCATCGTGCTCTTCCCCGCCCCCGACGGCCCGAGGACGCAGAGCACCTCGGACTCGCGCACATGGAGGTCGACGCCGCGCAGCACGTGGGTGCTGCCGAAGGACTTCGAGACGCCGTGGAGCTCCACGACGTCGGTCCGCCCGTCCGTGAGGTCGTAGCCGGTGGTCACGTTCGACGTCCTACCAGTTCGCGCCCAGCCGGCGCCTTTTCGCCCACGCGTTGACCAGCACAGTCTCCAGGAGCGTCTGCTTCCTCCCGCCGCGCACGAAGCCGCGGCCGACACGGCGCTCCAGGTAGTACTGGCCGATGCTCAGGACCGACGAGGCGAACAGGTACCACACCGCGGCAACGATCAGCAGCTCCATCACCTGGGAGTTGCTGTAGTAGATCGTCTCGACCGTCCCGAAGAGCTCGTTGAACGAGATGAAGGCGGCCAGCGACGTCAGCTTCAGCATTCCGAGCGTCTCGTTGCCGATGGTGGGCAGGATCACCCGCAGGGCCTGGGGCAAGACGACGCGGCGCATCGTCCAGCCTCGCGACGCCCCGAGCGACAGCGACGCCTCCGTCTGTCCCGGCGGCACCGACATGAGCCCGCCCCGGATGATCTCGCTCATGTACGCCCCCTCGTTGATCCCAAACGCCAGGAGGGCGGCGAGGAAGGGCGACATGACCTTGACGGTTGTCAGGTGCACCAGGCCGAAGAGGTCGACGTGGGGGAAGATCAGCGCCAGGTTGAACCACATGAAGAGCTGCACGATGAGCGGCGTCCCCCGGAACGCCCACACGTACAGCCAGGCCACGCTGCTCAGCACCGGGTTGTGGGACAGCCGCATGATGCCGAAGATCACGCCGAGGCAGAGCCCGAGCGCCATCGCCGCCGCCGTCAGCTCCAAGGTCCGGAGGAAGCCGTAGAACACGACGCGCGTGAGCAGGTAGTGGCCCGTGACGCTCCAATGGAGCCCCTTGGCGTTGGCCACGCCGAAGGCGAGCAGCCCGAGGACGACCAGCACGAGGACCGCCGCCACGACCCTCCAGGGATGCTTGCGGCGGACGATCTCGTACGTGGCCGTCTCGGAGAGCGCCGGCGAGCCCGACGAGGTCGGCGCCATCTCGGTGGTCAACGCCCCACCTCCTCGGTTGCGTCCCTCCGCGCACCGGCACCGGGCCGGTGCGCGGAGGGGCGACGGATCACGGCTGTGTCGTTCCCTTGTCGATGGTGATCTTCTTCACGGCCTGCTTCTGCACGCCGTAGTGCTTCAGGATCTTCATGTACGTGCCGTTCTTGATGATCTTCTCCAGGCCGGCCTGGACGACCTTCTCCAGCTTCTTGCCGAAGGCGTTGTTGGAGAAGACGACGCCGTAGTAGGTGGGGTAGAAGGTCTTCCCGATCGCCTGGTACTTGCCGGGTGTGGTCTTCTGGAGGTGGTCGACACTCTCAGGTCCCGCCACCGCCACCTGGGCCCGGTTCTGCTGCATCGCCAGGTTCTGCTGGGCGATGCCCGAGAGGTTGACGAAGGACAGGCTCTTGCCGGCCGGGCAGATCTTCTTGAACGCCGCCGTCAGGTTCCCCTGGTAGAGGGTGGCGGTCTCACCGGCGACCGTGTGCCCGCACAACTGTGACACCTTCTTGTAGGTGCTCGCCTCGCTCTTGGGGATGTACAGCTGGGTTCCCGTCTTGAAGTAGTCGTCGAAGGTGTCGAGCTTGAAGCGTGTCGGCGAGTCGAAGATCCCCGACCACACCATGTCGGCCCGGCCCGTTGTCAACGCCGGGAACAGCTCGGCGAATGTCTGGACCGTCACGATGTCGAGCTTGATGCCGATGGCCTTGGCCGTCGCCCGGGCCAGCTCCACGTCGATGCCGGTCAACGCCGACCCTGTCGCGCCCCCCATCTCCATGGGGGGGAAGGTGGGCTCGACGTAGTCGACGATCTTGCCGGCCGACTTCACCTTGGCCGGCAGCTTGTTGTAGAGCGGCGACTTCTTCCCGTGCGACGGGCTGGCGCCCGCGACGCCGGCGAAGCCGGTCAGCCCGAGCGAGAGGGCGGCGACGAGCGCCGTCAGTGCCGAGAGCCGTGCGCCCCAGCCCCTTCCGCCACGTCGCCACGTCCGGGTGCCTGCCTGACGTTCCCCCACCATGAGCACTTCCCTTCTCATTTGTCTTCCATTTGTTGTGGTAATGCAATCACTTTGCAATGTACCCGCCGCGGCACTGTAGCGCCGCCGGGCTCCTCCGATCGCCCGACCGCGCCTCCGCCCGGCGCGGTCGCGGTCACGGCACGCCCTCCGTGTCGCCGGCGCCGGCGCACCCACCGGGACGGCCGCCGCCGAGCCCCCGGCCCGCTTGCCCCACCAGGGCGACGACCTCGGTCACCACCTGGTAGAAGGCCTCGAGCCCGAGGGCCAGATGCTCGACGGGCGTGTCCTCCACCGTGGTGTGGGACAGGCCGTTGCTGGAGGACGTGAACACCATCGCCGTCGGGACGGTCGCCGCCATCTCCGTTGCGTCGTGCAGGGCGCCCGACGGGAGCGTCATCGCCTCGGTCCCCGTGAGGCGGGCACAGACGCCGCGGACGATCTCGACGAGCCGGGAGTCGAACAACCGGGGCTCGATCTGGAACAGGGGCTGCGACGTGAGCTCGCATCCCTCACTGGCGGCGGCCGCCCCCGCCGCCTCCAGCACCTCCGTCAGCATCGCCTGCAGCGACGACGCGTCGAGATGCCGGAGGTCGACCGTCATCGACGCCTCCCCCGGCACCGCGGTCGGGATCCCCGGTTCGAGATGCAGCACGCCGACGGTCCCGACGCCGTGGTGGCGCGACGCCGCGTCCCGGACGGCGAGCACCGTCCTCGACGCCGCGACGAGGGCGTCGTGGCGGTAGTCGATCGGCGTCGTGCCCGAGTGCGCGGTCTGGCCGGTGAAGGCCAGGCGATGACGCTCGACGCCCGCCGTGCCGCTGACGGCTGCGATCGGCGTGCCGGTGCGCTCCATCACCGGTCCTTGCTCGATATGGGCCTCGAGGTACGCCGCGACCGGCTCCAGCTGGGCCCGCGCCGTGCCGAGGTCGTCCAACGTGACGCCCCAGCGTGCCACCACGTCCCCGAGCGACTCGCCGTCACGGTCCACGAGGTGCCGCACCTCGTTGACGTCGAGCGCCCCGGCGGCGGCGGCGGAACCGAAGAGGCTGCGTCCGAACCGCGCCCCCTCCTCGTCCGCCCAGTCCACCAGGGCGACGGAGCAGGGGCGGTCAGGCTCGAGGGCGAGCGTTCGCAGCACCTCCAGGGCGCACATGACCCCGTAGGCGCCGTCGAGCCACCCTCCGCCGGGCACGGAGTCGAGGTGCGAGCCGATCACCACCGTCTCCGGGCGGACACCCGGCAGGCGTGCCCAGATGTTCCCGGCGGCGTCGGTGACGATCTCGACCGGCAGGTCGGCCAGCTCCGAGCGGAGGAGCTCCTGGGCGGCACGCCAGGTGGCGGTCCACGCGACCCGCTGTGCGCCCCCGGCGTCGCTCGTGGCCTCCCGGAGCCGGCGCAGGTCGCGGAGCATCCGTTCACCGTCCGGCTTCACACTGGTGTCGAAGGTGCGCGTCTCCACGGTGCCGCCAGCGCCCTCAGAGCCGCTCGCCGAAGGTGCCCGGCGTCGGCAGGTGCCACTCGCGCCCGCGCACGGTCTCGACGTACTCGGGCCAGGGCAGGTCGACCGGAGCGTCGAAGTCCCGGTCGAGCAACGGCGGCATCCAGCCGTCACCCCCCACACCTCCGCCCGTCCGGCGGTCGAACTCCTCCTTGGCGGCGGCGAGGAAGGCCGGCTCGGTGAGGAGGTCGACCAGCGTGTTGGCCACGGTGCGGCCCGCCGTCTCCCAGGTGGGGTCGATCGCCGCCGGCAGCCCGTTCAGCGCGTTGTTGGACCAGTGCGCCCACCCCGCCGGGGCGCGCAGGAGGGGCTTCGCCGTGTACAGGCGGACGGTCGGCGCGTGCCAGGTGTACTCGACGTAGTCGTCGGACGTGAAGTTCTTCTGCCACTCGGGGAGCCCACGGCGGAACCGCCGCTCCTCCTCCTCGGGTGGGGTGAGCTCCTGCGCCTCGGCGGTGAACGGGTCGTCCATCGGCTCGACGTCGCAGGACCGCTGGATCTCGCGGGCGAACGCCCGGGCGTCGTCGCCGAAGGCGGGCGGCCCGACCAGCTCGAGGTTCCGGTAGGTGAGATCGGCCATGACGTGGTTGGTCAGCCCGACGCGGGTCTTGGTCACCCACCGGACGCTCACCACGCAGTTCGTCACCGCCGCTGCGTGGCGGGCGTTCGCCTCGAGCACCGTGGAGAGCTGTTTCTGGATCTCGAGCTGCGGCGACCGCCAGGAGTACTGGACCTGGGCGATGCGCGGGGAGAGGTTGTCGGAGGTGGCCTGCCCCCCCACCATGAGGAACTCGTTCATGGTCCACGTCCCGGTGTGCGGGAACATGTTCTCCTTCGTGTACTTGGTCGTCGTGTACATGAGGGTCGCCGCGTCCAGCGCCCCCGGTGAGCGCGGGATCGTGTGCGACCGCCCGGGCGTGGCGAGGAGCCCCGGGTCGCCCCATGGGGCGTCGAAGCACTCGAAGGTGAAGATGCAGCTCCAGTACGAGCCGCACTGGGTGTCCCAGACCGTGGTGTTGGTCAGCATCGGGTGGTAGCTGATGGCCGCGTCGAGGTCGTCGTAGTAGCCCTTCGCCGCGTGCACCGGCTTGGACCCGCAGACCTTCTCGGCGGGCTCGCCGAAGAAGACGAGCGTGCCCTCGATGCCGTGCTCCTCCATGGCCCGCTTGGCGGCGAGCACCCCGCACAGCGCGCCCACCCCGAGGGCGGAGTGGGGATCGGTGTGCCCGGGAGCCCAGGGGTGCAGACCCTCGCGGGGTGCCCGGTGAGGCACGACCTGCTGGGAGTTCCCCGGGACCGCGTCGTACTCGGCATAGCACCCGATGACCGGCCCCTTGCTCCCCCAACGGGCGGCAAAGGCCGTCGGCATCCCGCCTGAGCCCACTTCGACGTCGAACCCCTCGCGTCGGAGCAGTTCGACGTAGGCGGCGGCGGACCGGTACTCCCGCCAGGCGGTCTCGGCGTAGTCGAAGATCTGCAGGTGGAACGCCGACAGCTCACCGCGGGTGCGGTCGATCCAGTCCTGGGCACTGGCCTTGGCCGCCGTCATCTTGACCGGCACGTTCAACTCCGCCACGCGGGCCCCCCTTTCGGCAGCGTGCGCCGGAGCCCAAGGCAGGCGCACGCTGAAGGCGCTACTGTGCCAAACGATTGGTACGACGTCAAGCGACCGGACCCGGCGGCCATCCGTGCGCGCCCGCCGGACACGTAGTACCACCTCGTGCCATGAGGCAAAGGTTCAAGGACGGAAGCGTGGGCCCGTGGCGCAGCGGATGACGATGACGCAGCTGGCGGAGCTGGCCGGCCTGGACGTCTCCACCGTGTCACGCGCCCTCCGGGGGGACGCACGGCGGGTGTCCGCGGCGACGATCGTCCGGGTGCAGCAGCTGGCGCTCAGTGTCGGGTTCCTGCCGGACGCCAATGCGGCCAGCCTCCGAAGCCGGCGCTCGCACGTCATCGGGATGCTCGTCCCGGACCTCACCGACGTGGTGCTGGCGAACCTGTTCGAGGCCGTGAGCACCGCCGCCAACGCCGAGGGCTACCTGGCCATCGTCGCCTCCACGCGGGTGGCGCCGAGGCGCCGGCGCGCCGCGGTGCACAACTTCCTGTCACGGCGGGTCGACGGCGTCATCGTTGCGGATGCAACGCTCCAGGACGCCGCACCCGAGGGGCTCGCCGAGTCCGGCACGCCCTTCGTCATGGCCCTGCGCTCCGGCGGGTCGCACCCGAGCGTGGTGGTCGACGACGTGGTCGGCGGCCGGCTGGCCGCCGACCACCTGCTCGGCGGCGGGCACCGGTCCCTCTGCGTCGTGGGCGGCCCGCGCAACGTCAGCACCGTGAGGGGGCGGGTCCGCGGCTTTGTCGAGGCGTGCCGCGGCGGCGGTGTCACGGTCGGGGCCACGGCCGTCCGCTACGGGGTCTTCGGGGCGGAGGGGGGCTACCGTTCGATGCGCCAGCTGCTGGAGGACGGCCAGCGTCCGAGCGCGGTGTTCGCCGTGAACGACTACAACGCGATCGGGGCTGCCCGTGCGCTCCGCGAGTACGGCGCGGTGGTGGGGCGCGACGTCGCCCTGGTCGGGTACAACGACATCTCGATCGGCCGCTTCCTCGAGACTCCGCTCACGACGATCCGGGTCGACCACGGCGCCCTCGCCCGGGAGGTCGTCCAGCTGCTCCTCCGATGCGTCAACGGTGAGGACGCCGTGTCGGTGCAGATCCAGCCCGAGCTCGTCGTCCGAGCGTCCTCGGAGGTCGACGGCAGCCGGACCGGGAGCGCCGATCAGCCGGCGCCGGCGCCGGCGGCGCGCCGGGCGAAGATCCCGAGCAACTCGTAGACGACGTTGGCGGCGGCGAGGGCGGTGAGCTCGGCATGGTCGTAGGCAGGCGCCACCTCGACCACGTCCGCTCCCACCAGGTGCACCGGCTCGAGCCCGCGCAGGATGAGCTGCAGCTCCCGGCTCGTGAGGCCCCCAGGCTCGGGCGTCCCCGTCCCGGGGGCGTGGGCGGGATCGAGGACGTCGATGTCGATGCTGATGTAGACGGGCCGGTCACCGACGCGCTGGCGGATGCGGGAGACGGCCGCCTCCACGCCGCCGGTCGCGACGTCCACCGTGCTGACGGTGGCGAACCCGAGCTGCGCGTCCTCGACCAGGTCGTCGGGGGTGTAGAGCGGTCCGCGGATGCCCACGTGGGCCGAGGCGTCCAATGCCAGCACGCCTTCCTCGACAGCTCGGCGGAACGGCGTCCCGTGCGTATAGGGGGCGTCGAAGTACGTGTCCCAGGTGTCGAGGTGCGCGTCAAAGTGCACCAGCGCGACCGGGCCGTGGCGTGCCGCCGTGGCACGCAGGAGCGGGAGCGCGATGGTGTGGTCGCCGCCGATCGCCACCAGGTGGTCGGCCCTCTGCAGCAGCTCGCTGGCCGTGGACTCGATCGAGGCGATGGCCTCGGCGATCGAGAAGGGGTTGGCGGCCGCGTCCCCGGCGTCGGCGACCTGGTGGACCGTCCACGGCTGGACCTCGAGGAAGGGATGGTAGGGACGGAGGAGCTTCGACCCGGCCCGGACCGCAGACGGCCCGAAGCGTGCACCTGGTCGGTACGACACACCGGCGTCGAACGGCACGCCGAGGACCGCGACCGCCGCCCGCTCCACCTCCTCGAGGCGGGGCAGCCGGGCGAAGGTGTCGGGTCCCGCAAAGCGCGGGATACGTCGGGCGTCGGGCGGTCCGATGGGGGGTTGGCTCATGTGCGTCCTCCCGGGTCGAGGGACGGGAATCTACTACAGTCACGCCGCCGTCAGACCCGGCGCGCGGGCGGCGCCGCGCCGCTTCGTGGCGTCGCAACGGCGATCGTGCGGGACACCGGCGTGTCCATCGCGGCGGGTTCGGATAGGAGCAAGGAGGACTGATGAGCGATCCTGTGGTCTTCACGGGTGGCCCGATCGAGACGTTCGACGACGGGCCCGAGCCCGAGGCGGTGCTGGTCGAGGACGGCGCGGTCCACGCGCTCGGCACCACGTCGGACTGCGAGGCTGCCGCGACGTCGAGCCCGCGGCGAGTGGACCTGGAAGGCCGTACCCTCGTCCCCGGCTTCGTGGACGCGCACATGCACCTGCTCCTGCACGGCTGCCGGCTCGACTGGGCCGACCTGTCGGGCGCGAGGAGCATCGAGGACATCGTGCGGCTCCTGAGGGACTACGCCGATGCACACCCCGGCGTCGCTTCGATCGACGGCTACGGGTACGACCAGACCGTCCTGGCCGAGGGGCGCCACCCCACGGCGGTCGACCTCGACCGCGTCGACCGGGCCCGGCCCGTCTCCGTCCAGCACATCAGCGGGCACGGCTACGTCGTGAACTCGGCCGTGATGCGCAACCTCGGCATCTCGGCCTCGACCCCGACGCCGAGCGGCGGGCGCATCGACCGCGGGGAGGCGGGGGAACCCACCGGGCTCTTCTTCGACTCGGCGTGCGACCTGCTCACCGGAGAAGGTGGCGTCAAGATCCGGAACCACGGACCGAACTTCCACCTGCCCATGACGCCGGAGGACCGGCGGCGGCGGTTCGACCTCGCCCAGGAGTCCTTCCTTTCGGTGGGTGTCACCACGGTCTGCGACGCCCAGGTCAGCTCCCGCGAGCTCATGGCGTACCTCCAGGCGCGTGACGAGGGCTCGCTGCTGCTCAGGACGCACATGCTCCTCCTGTCGAGCGGGCTCGAGCACCTGCGGGAGATCGGGCTGTCCTCCACGGTGGGGAACGAGCGGCTCGAGATCTCGGGTGTCAAGTTCTACGCAGACGGCTCGGTCCTGGCACGGACCGCCTTCCTGGCCGGCGAGTGCTGCGGCCACGCGCCGGGCGCCGGGCGCGGCGACGACGGCTACCTGTACCACGAGCCCCAGGAGCTGCACGACCTCCTGGTCGAGGCCCAGCGCCTCGGGCTCGCCACCGCGACCCACTCCCAGGGAAGCGTGCCCATCGGCATGGTCCTCGACGCGATCGCCGCCGGCCGAGCGCAGAGCCCGCGCCCGGGCGTCGTCCACCGCATCGAGCACTGCGGCTTCCCCACCGACGAGCAGATCGCCCGCATGGCGCAGCTCGGGGTCGTCCCCGTGCCCCAGCCCGTGCAGCTGCACGAGCACGCCGACGAGATCGTGGAGGATCTCGGGCCGATCGGAGCCCGCTTCTACCCCTACGGCGCCTTCCAGCGTGCCGGACTGCCGGTCGTCATCAGCTCGGACGCGCCGGTGACCGACCCCAACCCCTTGCGGGCGGCGTGGGCGGCGATCACGCGGGAGACCGTCTCGGGCGCCGTCGCCGGGGAGGACTTCCGGATCGACCGCACGACGGCGCTCGCCGGCCTGACGCGCTCGCCCGCGGCGCTGCTCGGACGCCGCGACGTGGGGGTGATCGCACCGGGAGCGGCGGCGGACCTCGTCCTGCTGGACGACAACCCGATGACGGCGGACGTCGGCGCGCTCCCGAGGATCGGCGTCACCGAGACGTGGATCGGAGGTGCGCTCGCATGGGCCGCCGACGGGAGGGCGGGGCTCACAGACTGAAGCCGGGCGGGTCCCCGAGATCGGGGTTCGACCGGAAGAAGGCACGCGTGGCGGGCACCGTCCGGAGCCAGTCGTAGACGAGCTCCTTCGCCGAGACCAGCTCGACGCGGGCGCGCTCCATCCGTCCGAGTCCGTTCCGATGGGCGGCGCCGGGCGAGTACAGGGCGTCGTGCACGGCGACCACGCGTTTTCCCCGCTCCTGTAGCCCCAGCGCCGAGTGGGCGACGCAGACGTCCGTCTCCAGCCCGACGAGGATCGTGGTGCCCGCCGCCGTCGCCTCGATCGCCGCCAGGATCTCGGGATTGGCATCGCACCCGAACGTCCATTTCGGGAGCACCGGTGCGTCCTTCGGCAGCGCGCCACGGATCACCGCGGCCGTCTCCCCGTGCACCGACGCGTCCTCCTCGGTCACGACGACGGGCACACCGAGGCGGGAGGCCACGGCGACGAGCCACGCGGCGCGCCCGAACATCTCGTGCAACGCGGCAGCGTCGACGTCCGCCCGCTCCGGCGGGTAGAACCGCTGCTGCGCGTCGATGACGAGCATCATCGAGGACTGGACGTCGATCAGCGGCAACGCGCACCCCCACCTCGTGACCTGAACCGCTCGACCCGGGACCATAGCCGTCGAAGGCGAAGCCGATCGCAGGCTCGGGCCGGCGCGCGCAGGCCGTGGGCGCGCCCGCGGCGCGCGTGCCGCCCCTGGGCGCGGGGCACCCCGGTTACCCTCGGTGGATGCGCTCGATCGGGAGGGAGCGGGCCGTGGCGCCCGCCGACGGGGTGTGGGCGCCGGCGCGCCGGCCCCTCACGGTCGGGCTCGTGCTCGCCGTCACCGTCGTCGCCTTCGAGGCGTTGGCGGTGGCGACCGTCCTGCCGATCGTGAGCCGCGAGCTCGGGGATCTGCGGCTCTACGGCTGGGTGTTCAGCGCCTTCCTGCTGGCGAGCCTGCTCGGGATCGCCGTCGCCGGCACGATCGCCGACCGCGGGCCCCTACAGGGCCCCATGCTCGCCGGCCTGGCGCTCTTCGCGGCCGGGCTCGTCGTCGGGGGCACGGCACCCGACATGCCGGTGCTCGTCGGCGGGCGCGCCCTCCAGGGACTGGGCGCCGGCGTGGTCCCCGCCGTGGCCTACGTCGCCATCTCCCGCGGGTACCCCGACCGGACCCGGCCGCGGATGTTCGCCGTCCTGTCGACCGCCTGGGTCGTTCCCGGCCTGATCGGGCCGGCCGCGGCCGCGGTCGTCGCCACCCAGGTCGGGTGGCGATGGGTGTTCCTCGGTCTTCTGCCGCTCGTGGGCGTGGCCGGGCTCCTCGCCGTGCTGGCGCTGCGCCACGTGCCGCCACCCGACCACGCGCGCCACGCCCACGTCCCGTACCTTCCGGTGGTCGGCGTGATCGCCGGCGCCGCGGTAGCCCTCGGCTCGGCCACCGAGGGCGACGTCCCGGTCGTCGTCGTCGGGCTGGCATGCGGCATCGCTCTCTTGGGGCTGTCGTTGCGCAGGCTCACCCCGCCCGGGACGCTACGGGCGGCGCCGGGGCTCCCTGCCACCGTCCTCACCAGGGGGCTCATGACCTTCGCCTTCTACGCCGCCGAGGCGTACGTGCCGTACGCGCTCACCACCGTCCGCCACTCGGCGCCCACCCTGGCCGCGCTCGCCCTCGTCGCCAGCACGCTCACGTGGACGGCCGGCTCGTGGACCCAGGCCCGCTACGTGCGGCGCGTCGGCCCTCGGCGGCTCGTGCGGATCGGCGCGGCCGTCACCCTGCTCGGGCTGGCGGCGATGGGGGCGGCACTCCTGCCGGCGGTGCCGGCGGCCGCCGGCGTGCTCGCATGGGGCGTCGCCGGGGGCGGGATGGGCCTGGCCTACGCCCCCCTCTCGGTGACGACCCTCGACCGTGCCGCGCCGGGAGAGGCAGGCAAGGCGACGTCGGCCCTGCAGCTGTGCGACGTGCTGGGCCAGGCGCTCGGCACGGGCGGGGCCGGGGCCCTGGTGGTGGCTGCGGTCGCGACGGGCCTCGGCCACCGGGTGGGAGTGGGCCTCGCCTTCGGGCTGGGCGCGGTCCTCGGGCTCGGCGCCTTGGTGCTCGGCCGCCGGCTCCCGGCCCGGCTCCGGGGAGAGGCCCACGCCGCCGAGCTCGCAGGCGTCGCCGCAGACGGAGCCGCGGACGGAGCAGTGGCCGCGGCCGAGCGGGCAGCCGACCGCTCCGTCGAGGTTCGACCGGTGGTGTCGGGCGTCACGATGCCCGGGCGGCCACCGCCTCCCGGGCGCGGGCGATGACGACCCGGGTGTCGGCGATCGGCCGTCGCACCACCGACGGGTCGATGCCGGTCCGGAGCGCCGCCAGCACCCCCACCGCCTCCCAGTAGTTGTCGACAACCAGGAGCTGCCCGCGCCGCCAGGGGAGCCGGTGCAGGTCGTTGTGGAGGATGTTGCGGTTCTCCCGCACGGCGATGACCGGGATCCCCTGCTCCAGGGCGGCCAGGGTCGGGACGCCGATGGCCCCGTCCGGGATCACGAGGGCCGAGACGTGCTCGGCCGCGAGCTCGTCCTCTGCCGGCCGCCCGGCCACCGGCACCAGCTGCGGGCTGCGCTGGAGCCCCTTGAGCACGCACACGAAGAAGGCGGTCGAGATGGCCTCCGCCGCCATCCTCGGGTCCACGACCCCGGCGTCGAGGTCCTCGACCTCCTTCGACTCGAGCATGGGCGAGTGCGCCGTCGGCACGTCGTACATGCTCGAGACGGCGTGGGTGAAGATGGCCTCGGCGCCGCCCCAGGGGTTCACCATCGCGCCGCGTGCCTTGTAGTAGTCGAGGTGGAAGTTGATGGGCACCTCGACCTGCGTGGACAACGCCACCGCGTCGTAGGCGCCCCGCCGGTCGTCGAGCACGTCGAGCAGCGCGTCGAGCTCGGTGACCTCACCCACGGCCCGACCCGACCCGGTGAAGCGCGACCGCAGCCGGACGCGCGGCTCCACCTCGACCACGTCCGTGACGTCCAACCCGAACGACACGCGCGCCGCGCTGACCGAGTTGACGGCGGCGTCGACGTACTTCTGGAGGTCGTGCCGGTCGATCACCACGAGAACCCGGTTGGCCCGGACGCGCCGCAGGGCGACGGCACCGGTCATCATGCGGGCGATCACGCTGCCTTCCACGTAGAGCGCGTTGGGCGGCAGCTCCATGATGTCCGAGGCGTTGACGACGTTGGGATGGGTCACCAAGGTGTCGACGACCGAGGCTGCGAGCGCCGCCACCGGCATGGCATCGCCAGCGTGCCCGCCGATCTCCGAGCCGATGCCGGTCGGCACCAGCAGCACGACGTTGAACGACCGGGTGTCCTCGGCCGGCCGCTGCCGGACCTCGAAGATGGACTGCACGGCTCCCAGGTCGTGCGCGCCATCGCCCTCGATCACGCCCACCTCGCACGACCACCGGCCCCGGTCCGACGCAGCGACGGCAAAGCGGACCGGCACCTCGCCGGGGGACAGGCGCTTGCGCACCTCGCGCTCGACCTCGGCCAGCAGGTGGTCCGACCGCGGTGCGGGAATTGCCATCTCTCGTTCACTGATGTGCATCGCTTCCTCGCTTCAGGTTGTGCCTCCCCGGTTCAGGCCGGGAGCCCTCGGTTCAGGGTGAGAAAGTCGTCGAAGGTGAACCGCCGCTGCAGCGTCAGCTCGCCACCGGGTGCCCGGGCGTAGACGGTGGGCAGGGCGATCCCGTTGAACCACGACGCCTTGACGAGCGAGTAGGCCCCCACCTCGCCGAGCACGAGCCGGGTGCCGACGTCGAGCGGGACCTCGAAGCAGTGCTCGCCGAAGAGGTCGCCCGCCAGGCAGCTGCCCCCGGCGAGGACGTAGCGATGGCAGCCGTACTCCCGGACCGCCCGTGGCGCCCATCGGTACTCGAAGACCTCCGGGACGTGCGCCACCGAGGTGTCGAGGACGGCGACGTCCTTGCCCCCGCTGCGGAAGACGTCGACCACGGTGGTGACGACGGCGCCGGCCCGGTTGACGAGGGAGAGGCCCGGCTCGAAGAGCACCTCCGCCCCGTAGCCGTCCTGGAGGACGTGCACCGCCCGCTCCAGCAGCTCGTTGTCGTGGGCCTCACTGAAGAGGTACCCGCCCCCGAGGTTGACCCACCGGACCTGTCGGAGCAGGGGATCGAGCCGGTCGATCAGCACCTCGACCACCTCGAGCAGGTCGGCGAAGCGGGTCGACTCGCTGTTGTCGTGGACCAGGATCCCTTCGATGCCCTCGACCGCCGCCGGTGTGCGCGTGATCGCCGTGGCGAGGTCGTTGACCGGCACCCCGAGCTTGGAGTTGCGCGCCGCAGGGTCGTAGCGTTCGTCGGGCACGAACGACAGGCCCGGGTTCACACGGATCCCTGGGCTCGTCAGCCCGGTGACAGCGGGCAGGTGCCGGCGCACGTGGCCGAGCGAGTTGAAGCTGATCCGGTCGGAGAGACGAGCCAGCTCGGCCACGTCGGCGTCACGCAGCCCGGGCGTGGTGGTGTGCACGACGCCCGTCTCGAGGACCCTGCGGGCGAGGCGCGCCTCGAACACCGAGCTGGCGTGCAGCCCGTCGAGCAGCGGGGCCACGTGCCGAAGGCCTGCCTCGAAGCTGAATGCCTTCATGGCGAGGAGGAGACGAGCCCCGGTCGGCTCGAGCACCTTGCGCGCCGCGGTGATGTCCTCCTCCATGAACAGCTCGTCGTACACGTAGGCGGGCGTCTCGATGTCGAGGTCCGCCAGCTGCGCCATTCTCGATGTGACCATTGCCGCTCCTCGATCTCCGGGTCCCATCGTGCGGGCCGCGGGTGGCACCCCACAGGGTCGTTCGGCCCTACGACCGGTCGCGACGCCGTACCTACCGTGGACGTCGAACAGGAGCCGACCGACGGCGGGGCGCTGGTGATCGATCTCGAGTACTTCACGGAGCAGCGGCAGTCCGCCGAGGAGATCCTGGCCGTGGCCGCCGCCCACGTCGCGCGGCAGTGCGGGGTCCCAGCTGCATTCCGCCTCGTGCCGACGCTCGACGCGCCGGTGCGCGAACGGGTCCTTGCGCTCGGCAAGGAGGTGTTCGGTCCCGGTGGCGAGGTGTTCGACCGCCGGGCCCTGGACGAAGTGGCCGAGGACCCCGACGCTCTCTTCCTGGTGCTCGAGCTCGACGGCAGGATCGAAGGCGCCTGCTTCGGCTACTACGAGCAAGCGGGGGACGAGGTGGTGGACGGAACCGAGTTCTTCATCGACTCCGCCCTCGTCGCGCCCCGCTGGCAACGTCACCGCGTCGGCTGGCTGGCCGCCGCCGCCATCCTGCTCCTCGTCGCCGAATTCGGGGACGTCCGCCGCGTCGGCATCGCCGTGTGGAGCGGAGGTGACGTCGCGGGGCTCCTCTCGCTGTACCGCCGCTTCGGGTTCGCCGACGCCACCAGCCGACGGGTCCCCTATCCGTGCCTCGCGGTGACACTGCTCCCGGAGCGGGTGGACGGCTGGCGGGCACTGCTCGGCTTGTCGCCGGCGGACCCCGGTGCGCCGGCGGCGTCGGCGGACCGGCGCTCGCGCCCAGGTCCATGACGCGCCGTCGGGCCGGTCTCGTCTGGCCGCGCCCCGACGAGCGTCGCCTGGTGGCGCGCTTCTACCTCGCGGTGGGGCTCTCCCAGGGCCTCTACCTCGTCTACCCCTTCGAGTTCGCCTACCTCTACCTCACGATGCGGCGACCGGAGTGGTCCGTCCTCCCGCTGATCGTCGCCAGCGGGACGACCATGCTCACCCAGCTCCCCACCGGCGTCCTCGCCGATCGCTGGGGCCGCAAGCGGTCCGTGCTCGCAGGCGGCGTCCTCACCGCCGTCACCTTCGTGGCCGTGCCCTCAACGGTGCGGCTCCCCGGCGCCTGGCAGCTGTACGGCACCTGCGCCGCCTTCGCCCTCTTCGGGCTGGGCGACACGATGATGATGGGCGCCGAGGAGGCGTGGGTGGTGGACAACCTCCACGACGCCGGGCGCGCCGATCTGGTCGAGCCGTTCTTCGCCCGCCTGTTCGCCATCACCGGCTTCGGCAGCGCGCTGGCGAGCGGCCTCGCCCTGGCGATGCTGCTGACGATGCACGTCGACCAACGACTGCTCGACGTGCTGTGGTATGCAACCGCAGCAGGGTTCCTCGCCGCCATCGCCGTCGCCCTCACCATCCCCGAGCACCGCCCGAGCGGCCCGGGGGGCGCGGACGGCGCGGGCGACCCTGACGGCGCGGACGGCGACGCCACCCTCTGGGCACGGACCAAGCAAGCACTCCGTGTCCTCGTGCGCACCCGGAGCCTCCTCTTCCTCACGGTGGCGGTCGTGGTCGCCACCCTCTCGGGTGCCGGAGCCAACGAAGCCTTCCCGGTCTCGCTGCTCACCAAGGGCATGGACGCCCGGATGCTCGGCCCGCTGGGGATCGTCGACGGCGTGGTCGGCTTCGGCGCGCCTCTGGTCGGCCTGGTGCTCGCCCGCCGCCTGGGCGCCGAGCGGCTCCTCACCGCCGTCCTGGTGCTCGCCGGCGCGCTGGTCACGATGCTGTTCGGGGTCCAGGGGATCTGGGTCGTCCTCGTCCTCTACGTCCTCTTGGGGATGCTCGACCAGATGTGGGACCCCGTCGCACTGGCCCGGCTCCAGAAGGACATCCCGTCGCGGCACCGGGCGGCGCTGGGCTCGCTCATGTACGAGGCCGAGGGTCTGGCACAGCTCGCCGGCCTCGGGCTGTTCGGGCTGCTGCTCGGGAGCCACAGCCAGCAACTGCGGGACGCCACCCCCGACCTCGTCGAGGCGTTCTCCGGCCGCACCCACCCCGCCGGCCCGGCCCCGATCGGGCTCTTCGGCCTGTCGGTGCCCGACCTCGCCATCGTCAGCTTCGTTCTCGTTGGGGTCCTGGCGGTCCCCTTCGTCCTCCTGAGCGGTCGCGGGGCACGGGGGAAGCCCCCGGGCCCTCCGGCGGGAGGGGACGCGGAGCGGAGCGCGGCAGGCCCGGTGCCGGCGGGCCCGACGCGGCCGGTGCTCGGAACGGCCGTGCCATCCCGAGCGCAGCGCGCCGGGGTGGCGGCGAGGGCGACCCGGCGCGCCGCGTCGGCGGCGAAGGGCCGAATTGCCCTGTCGACTCGCCGCACCCCTGCACACACTCGTCTCGAGACCTGCCGGCGAAGAAAAGAGGAGGGTCCATCGTGCGGAACCACGTGAAACCATTGGCCGTCGGCGCGCTGGCCACCGGCCTCGCCCTCGTGCTCGGTGCCTGCGGGGGCTCTGCGTCCACCAGCGGCCAGCACCAAGCCCGGGCCAACGCGGCAGTCGACGGTGCGGCCGCCCGCTTGGTCCCGGCCAAGTACAAGTCCGATGGGGTGCTCACCATCGCCACCGATGCCAGCTACGCCCCCAACGAGTTCTTCAGCTCCGACGGCAAGACCATCGTTGGGATGGACGTCGACCTGGGCAAGGCGGTCGTGGCGGCGATGGGCCTCGAGGCCGACGTGGTGAACGCCAGCTTCGACAGCATCCTGCCCGGACTGGCCTCGGGGAAGTACGACCTCGGGATCTCGTCGTTCACCGACACGAAGGAGCGTGAGCAGACGGTCACATTCGTGACCTACTTCACCGCCGGCACGTCCTTCTTCGTGCGGGCGTCCGAACAGGTGCACATCACCGGGTTGCACTCGCTGTGCGGCCTGAGCGTTGCCGTCGAGAAGGGCACGACGCAGGCGGTGGACGCCGCGGACCAGTCCGCCAAGTGCACGGCCGCGGGCAAGCAGCCCGTCACCGTCGAGATCTTCCCCGACCAGGGCGGCGCCAACCTCGCGCTCACCTCGGGACGGGCCGACGTCGCCATGGCCGACTCGCCGTTGGCCGACTACCAGGTGAAGCAGTCCAAGGGCACGCTGAAGCTCGTCGGCACGCCGTACGGGACCGCCCCCTACGGCATCGCCATGGCGAAGGACAGCCACCTGGCCCGGGCGGTGCTCGCCGCCCTCCGGCACGTGCAGTCGGATGGTGAGTACCACAAGATCCTCGCCAAGTGGGGTTTGACCGGTGGAGCGCTCGAGCATCCCGCCATCAATGCCGCCAAGAGCTGACCGGATGCACGGCGAGCCGGCGCCGGGCCCGGGCGACCCACCCGGCAACCTGTTGGACGACCCGCCGGCGGCGGTGCCGGTGGTCGCGACGTCCACGGCGCACGTCCCCCCGGCGCTCGGGCTCGCCCGGGCGGCCACCGATGGCCGGCGGCCGGCGCCACTCGACGCCACCCCGGTCCGCCACCCGGCCCGTTGGGCGGCGATGGCGGTGATCACCGTGCTGACGGCCATGTTCGTCCACACGCTCGTCACCAACCCGCGCTTCGGATGGAGCGTGGTGGCCGACTACTTCACCGCCAGGACCACCCTGGACGGGCTGTGGGTGACCGTCGAGCTCACGATCGTGTCGATGGCCGTCGGCATCGGGCTGGGCACCGTCCTGGCGATCATGCGCCTCTCGCCCAACCCGCTCGTCTCCTCCACCAGCTGGTTCTACATCTGGATCTTCCGCGGCACGCCAGTCATCGTGCAGATCCTCTTCTGGAACTTCATCGGCGCGCTCTTCCCCACCCTCTCCTTCGGCATCCCCTTCGGCCCGTCGTTCATCCAGGGCAGCGCCAACGACGTGGTGACGCCGTTCATCGCCGCCCTCCTCGGGCTCGGGCTCAACGAAGCGGCCTACATGGCCGAGATCGTGCGGGCCGGCATCGTCTCGGTCGACCACGGCCAGACGGAGGCATCGCTGTCCCTCGGCCTGTCGCGGATGCAGACCATGCGCCTGGTCGTCCTCCCCCAGGCCATGCGGATGATCGTCCCGCCCACCGGCAACGAGGTGATCTCGATGCTCAAGACCAGCTCGCTGGCGAGCGTCATCGCCGTCACCGAGCTCCTCTACTCGGTGCAGATCGTCTACTCCCGCACGTTCCAGCAGATCCCGATGCTGCTGGTGGCGGTGATCTGGTACCTGATCGTGACGACCGTCCTCAACGTCGGGCAGTACTACGTCGAGCGCCACTTCTCCCGCGGGTCGGCCGGATCGACGCCAACGGCGCGCGAGCGCCTCCGACGGGGCCTGCTGCCGACCCACGCCGACCCCTTCCGCTTCCGCCCGCCCGAGCCCGGGCTGCCCGACAACCCCAACCACCGATGACCGACCCGATGGTGCGCGCCGAGCTGGTGGTCAAGTCCTTCGCCCACCACGACGTGCTGCGGGGCATCGACCTGGAGGTGACTCGCGGGAGCGTGGTCTGCGTCATCGGCCCCTCCGGCTCGGGCAAGTCGACCCTGCTGCGGTGCATCAACCGGCTGGAGCCGATCGACGCCGGGCGGCTGTGGGTCGACGGTGAGCTGATCGGCTACCGGCAACGGGGGGAGCGCCTGTACGAGCTGTCCGAGCGCGAGCTCGGCCGGCAACGGGCCAACATCGGGATGGTCTTCCAGCACCTGGAGCTGTTCCCCCACATGACGGCGCTCCAGAACATCACGCTCGCCCCGCGCCACGTGCACCGGCAGCAGAGGGCGGACGCGGAGAAGCGGGCCCGCGCCCTGCTGGAGCGGGTCGGCCTGGGCGACGCCGGCGACTCGTACCCCCGCCAGCTGTCGGGGGGCCAGCAACAGCGCGTGGCGATCGCCCGGGCGCTGGCGATGGCGCCGTCGCTCATCCTCTTCGACGAGCCGACCAGCGCCCTCGACCCCGAGCTCGTCGGCGAGGTCCTCGACGTGATGAAGGACCTGGCCAGGACGGGGATGACCATGATCGTGGTCACCCACGAGATCGGCTTCGCCCGGGAGGTGGCCGACGAGGTCGTGTTCATGGACGGTGGCGTCGTCGTGGAGTCCGGGACGCCCGAGCAGGTCCTCATGGCGCCGCGCCAACCGAGGACCCAGGAGTTCCTCTCCAAGGTGCTCTGAGCCGAGGAGGCCGCGAGGAGGTTGCGAGGAGGTCGCGATGGCACTGCTCGAAAGCGCATCGGGGGGCCGGGTGCCCCAAGCCTGGCCCGGGACCGTCACCGCCGCCCTGGTGTCCACCGCCGCCGCCCGGTCGGGCGAGGTGGCGCTCCGGTGGCGGCGTCCCGGTGGCGGGTGGGGCTCGTGGACGTGGAGGGACTACGCCGAGCGCGCCGCCCGGATCGCCGCCGGCCTGCGCCAGCTGGGGGTCGGACGGGGCGACCGGGTCCTGCTCATGACCCACAACCGCCCGGAGTTCCACGCCGTCGACATGGCGACGCTCCTGGTCGGGGCCGTTCCCGTCTCGATCTACAACTCGTCGTCCGCCGAGGAGGTCGGCTACGTGACCACCCACGCCGACGCGGTGATGGCCGTGGTGGAGAACGCCCAGTACCTCGAACGTTTCCCCCAGACCGGAGGGGCGCTTGGCCGGCTCCGTCAACTGGTGGTCGTCTCGGAGACCGAGGAAACGGTGCCGTCGGGCGTCGTCCCCTTCCAACAGCTGCTGGAGGCCGGATCGGCCGACCTCGATGCCGACGCCGGCGCGGTCCGCCCGCAGGACCTGGCGACGCTGATCTACACGTCGGGCACGACGGGGCCGCCGAAGGCCGTGGAGATCACCCACGCCAACGTCGCCTGGACGGTCCGGAGCATCGTCCAGGCCGTCGGCCACCACATCACCTCGTGGCGGATGATCTCGTTCCTGCCGATGGCGCACGTGGCCGAGCGGGTCGCCACCCACTACCTCCACGCCTTCGAGGGCACGGAGGTGACGACCTGCCACGATCCCCGCTTCGTCCTCGAATACCTGCACGAGGTCCGCCCCCAGGCGATCTTCGCCGTCCCGCTCGTCTGGGAGAAGGCCTACCGGTCGATACGGGCGCTCGCCGCCGCCGACCCCGACCAGCGCCAGGCGTTCGAGGCGGCGTTGGAGGTCGGCCGCCAGGTGGCCGATGCCAGGGCGGCCGGCCGGGCGCCGAGCCCGGCGCTGGCGGCCCGGTGGAGCGAGGCGGACCGCTTGCTGTCGGTCGTGCGGGACCTGGCGGGGATGGACCAGGTCGAGGTGGCGGTCAGTGCGGCCGCGCCCATCGCCCCGGAGATCGTGGTGTTCTTCCGGTCGCTCGGCGTCCCCATGTCGGAGCTCTACGGGTTGTCGGAGTCGACCGGCCCCCTCGCCTGGGACCCGTACCGGGTCCGCCCGGGCGACGTGGGCCATCCGATCCCCGGCTGCGAGGTGCGCTTGACCCCCGACGGCGAGGTGCTGGGCCGGGGTGGGAACGTGTTCGCCGGGTACTTCAAGGACCCCGCCAAGACGGCGGAGGCGATCGACCCGGACGGTTGGCTCCACACCGGGGACCTGGGCGTGCTGGAGGACGGCCGGCTCCGGATCGTGGGCCGCAAGAAGGACCTGATCGTCACGACCGGCGGCGAGAACGTGTCGCCGTCCACCATCGAGACCGCCCTTCGGAGCGCCCCCCTCGTGGGCCAGGCGTGCGTGGCCGGCGACCGCCGCCCGTACCTCGTGGCGCTGCTGACGGTGGACCCCGATGCGCTCGGTGCCTGGGCCGGCCAGCACGACCGGACCGGTATGGCGACCGAGGACCTGCTCCACCTGCCCGAGCTCCGCGAGGACGTGGCCCGTCAGGTGGACGAGGTGAACCGGCGCTTCAGTCGCATCGAGCAGGTGCGGCGCTTTGCCGTCCTCGACCACGACTGGCTGGCGGACTCCGACGTGCTCACCGCCACCATGAAGGTGAAGCGCGAGCGGGTCCTGACCAAGTACGCGGCCGAGATCGACGCGCTGTACGGCTGAGCGCCGCGACGCCGCGGCGTCAGCTGCCCCAGCCGGTGGCGTTGCCCGTCACGCCGGCCGGGCACGCCCGGGGGTCGTACGGCTTCAGGGCGTTGACCGCCTTGGTCGGCGGCATGAAGCCCGTTGTCGCGCCCGTCGTCCCCGTTGTCCCCGACGTCGCCGCTGTGGCGCCCGACGTGGTGGCCGACGGTGTCGACGGCGTGCTCGACGTGGTGCTCCCGGACGCGGCGCCGGTCGCCGCCGACGGGGGCGACGCGTTCACCGTGAAGCTCGTGCCCGTGGTCACGGTGACGTCGGCCCCGTCAGCCGTCTTCCCGTAGGCCATGATCACCGAGCCCGACAGCGACCGGGCCACCAGCTGTGCCGCCGCCTCGTCGGCGGGGGTCCGGTGGGCATAGGTCACGAGGGTCTCGGATTCGGTCCCCACCGGTGTGGTTGTGCCGACGCCCACCATCTGGAAGCCGAGCTTCCCGAGCGCCTGGGAGGTGGTGGTCGCCTGTGTGGCAACCCCGGTGCCGTTGAGCACGGAGACCGTCACCGACGACGGAGCCGGCAGCGGCTGACCGGTGAGGCTGTTGGTGGCGTCGTTGATCCCGAGGAACTGGTTGACGATCGACTGGTCGTCGGGCTGGATCGGGAACTCGACCGACCCCTTGGCGAACCCGCGGTAGCGGTATGTGCCGAAGGTGCCGACGAGGACCGGGAGGGTCCACTGCGGCGCGCTGTTGAAGCTCACCCCGTGGAAGGTGAGCGCCAATGTGGCCATGTAGCTGGTCGACATGCCGCTGTCGACGGTCAGGTTGGGGGCCAGGGCGCTGATGAGCGAGAGGTCGCTGGCGGGGTTGGAGAGGCCACGGTGGGCGACCTTGGACGCCAGGACCCGGAGGAACTCGTGGTCGCGCCGGATCCGGGCCAGGTCGCTCTGGGTCTCGTACGGCCATGTGGCCGGTGTGGTGGCGGTCACTGTCGGCGCCTTGTACTGCAGGTGGCGGGCGCGGACGACCTGCAGGGCCTGGAACCCGTCGAGGTGGTGGCACCCGGGAACGAGCACGTTGAGACCGGAGTAGGCGTCGTGGACCGGCTCGGGGAACTCCATTGTCACGCCGCCCAGGGCTGTCACCACGGCGGCAAAGGTGTCGAAGTTGAGCTCGACGTAGTGCTGGATGGGGATCCCGAAGTCCTCCTCGATGGCCGCGACCAGTTGGCTCGGGCCCTGGTAGAGGGAGTTTGCGATCTTGTAGGCGCCGTACCCTGTCCCTGTCCTGCGGGAGTTCGGGATGAAGAGGTCCCGGGGGATCGACAGGAGCCGCACCGACTTCGTGGAGGGGTTGAGGTGCAGGATCATGATGACGTCGCTGTTGACGCCGTTGACTGTCTGTGTGCACAGTCCGAAGGCCGGTGTCTGCTTCTGCAGCCCGCAGCGGGTGGTCGACCCCACCAGCAGGATGTTGGTCGTGCCGGCGTCGGCACCGGTGGTGGGACCAGAGGTCAGGCCGCCCACGGCCACCCGGTGGACCTTGTTGGCGAGGTACAGGCCGTAGCCGATCACCCCGCCGGCGAGCAACACCACGACGAGGCCCACCACGAGGAGCGTTCGCTTCAGACGTCGCCGGCGGCGCGGTGCGGGAGGCTGGGGGCGACCCCCGCCGCGCCCGGGCCCGGCCGGGTGCTCGCGACCGGGGCGGGTCGGCCGGTCCGGTGTGCCCGCACCAGTCCGGCGGTCCGTCCCACCCTCTGTCCTGCGGTCTGTGCGGCGACGTGTGCTGCGGTCTGTGCGGCGGCGTGTGCTGCGCTCCGTGGGGGCACGCCCCGGTTGCCGGGACCGGCGGGACCGGGACGCCTCGACCTCTCGGCCGAGCGCGCGCAGACCTTCCTCGTTGGGCACCCATTCCGACATCAGCTCAACCTTCGGGTCCTTCCCTCAACGCACGGCCTCGCACGGCTCGGTCGCACGCTGCACGTCGGGCCCGGCCATCGCCGTCGGTTGCCTGGCGTGCCGCCCGTGCACCCGCGCGCGCCGAGACCACGGAAGCGGTCATCTGTGCTGCTCACCCGGGCAGCCACGAGGGCATGGCGGAACCGTCAAGGTCCCCTCCCCAGGCGGTGAGGAGAGTGTAGGTGGTGGTGGGCGGCCAAGGGTGCGCGGGCGATCAGGCGTTCGCTGCGTCACGATGGAGTGGTGGCCACGAGGCGAGCCGTCGAGCGACCGGTTGGCGTGCTGCTCACGCCCGGGGCCGGCGCGAGCAGCGACCACCCCTCGCTCGTCGCCCTCGACGCCACCCTCAGCGGCCACGGGTTCGCCGTCCGGCGGGTCGACTTCCCGTACCGGCTCGCCGGCCGCCGGGTGCCCGATCGCCAGCCCGTCCTCGTCGGGACGGTGCGGGAGGCGGCGGCCCAGTTCGCGGCCGAGCTCGGCGTCGGGACGGAGCGGCTGGCCCTCGGAGGCCGCTCGATGGGCGCCAGGATGTGCTCCATCGCCGTCGCCGAGGGGCTGCCGGCAGCCGCCCTCGTCCTGGTCAGCTACCCGCTCCATCCCCCGGGGCGCCCGGAGCAGCTGCGCACGGCCCACTTTCCCGAGATCATCGTGCCGTGCCTGTTCGTCTCCGGCGACCGGGACGCCTTCGGGTCACCCGACGAGCTGCTGGCGGCGACCCGCCGCATCCGCGGTCGCGTGCGCCACGTCTGGATCGAAGGCGGCGACCACGGCCTGCGGCGGCGGGACGGCGCGGTGGCGGCGGCCGTCGACGAGTGGCTCCAGACGGGGTGCGCGGCCCGTGGAGCCTAGGGGCGGCCGGTGCGATCGGCGAGATAGTCGAGCCCCTGGATCGCCAGTGTGAGGCGGGTCCGCGTCGTCTGGTCGTCCACGTCGCGGCCGAGCAGCGACTCGATCCGCGCCATGCGCTGGTAGAGGGTTCGACGCTGGATCCCGAGCTCGCGGGCGGCGTCGACCCTGCGCCCGGCGTGCCGCAGGTACGCCCGCAGCGTCGGGATGAGCCGCGGCCGAACGGCGCGGTCGCGCTCGAGCAGGGGCCGCAGCTCGGAGTCGACGAAGCGGGCGAGCTCGGGCCCCTCGGCCAGGCGCACCAGCAACTGGTAGGTGCCCAGCTCCGTGAAGTGGTGCACGCGGCGCCCACCGGCGACGTTGCGGCCGAAGCCCGCGGCCACAGCGGCCTCCTCCACCGCTCGACCGAGACCGTCCAGCGTGGCCTCGCCACTCGCGCCCACCACCACCTCGACGCCCTGCCGCCGGACCGCCCGATCCACGGCCACCTCGACCACCTCTTCCACGGCACGGGACGCGGCACCGGCCGCGGGCACGGCCACGACGGCCAGGACGCGGTCGCCGCTCTCCCCGACGAGGGCGCTGCAGCCGCGGGTTACGACGGCGCTCCGCAACGCTTCGGCCAGGGCGCGGAGCGTCTCGAGCCGCTCCTCGGCGGTGAGATCCGGCGTGCCCGGCCCCGGGCGAAGCTCGAGCGCGACGACAACGAGGGGCCCCGACTCGAGGTCGGCGCCGAGCCGCTTCGCTCGCCGGACGACCTCGTCGACGGGGCCGTGCCGCCCGGCCACGAGCTCTCCGATGAGGGCGTCGCCGGCCCGCTCGGCGAGGTGGGCGGCGTCCTTCTCCGCCAAGAGGGAGAGGGCGAGGGCCGCACCGGCGCGGTCGACGAGAAGCTCGTCCTGCTCGGCCCCCTCGGCCTGGGTGCCCAGGTCCCACGTCCGTTCGAGCACGTGCAGGCGGCCCCAACGACCGTGTCGGATCCAGATGTCCACCCAGGTGCACCCGGGTTCCCGCGCCGAGCCGCCGGCGCGGCGGACCGCGGCGCTCCCGGTGGCACCGACCGGGCCGTCGTGGTCGAGGGCGGCGTGCCGCTCCCAGGCGGAGGTGACCGCCTCCTCCCCGTCCGGGCCGCTCAGCGCGGCGACCCGGTGGGCGGCGTCCTCGAAGACGACACCGGACCCGAAGATCGCGCCGAGGTGGGCGACCAGGGTCCCCACGTCGGCGCCGTCGAGGATCTGGTCGGTGAGGGCCCGGCTGACACGCTCCGCCCGGTCGAGCCGTGCGTACTGGCGGCTCAGGATCTCGCGGTGGACGACCTCGGTCACCTCCACGAACCGGGACTCGTGCGCCAGCGCGACCAGCGGGAGCCCCCGCCGGTCGGCGGCCTCGACCATGTCCGCCGGGACGGCGTGGAACGTGCGGCCGAGCTCGACGATCACGCCGGCCGCGCCGGCGTCGGCCAGCTCGTCCACGTACCGGCGCTGCACCGCCGGGTTGCCGGCGATGACGAGGCCGGTCGTCAGCAGCAGCTCGCCCCCCTCGAGCAGGTGGGCGATGTCGGGCAGCTCGGCGACGTGGACCCAGCGGACGGGGCGGCTCAAGTTGGCGGCCCCGGCGAGCACCCGTGCGCCTGCCCGCCGCAGCGGCTCGAGCTCGAGCACGTCACCGACCGTGACCAGCATGAAGTATACATTATCGGCACTTTCTCATCCAAGAAGTGCCGACCCTGTGCATTGTGGGCGACGCCCGAGTGGCCGTACGATCGAGGGTGAGCGGCGCTGCCCCGGCGCCCGGGTCCCGAGCGGACGCGTCCTGAACGGAGGGACACGGTGAGCGAACTGGAAGGCGAGCGGCTCTCGGCCGCCGAGATCGTGGACCTCTCGAAGCGGTACACGCTGTTCGACTGGGTCGCCCAGTCCAAGATCGCGCCGATCCCCGTCGTCTCCGCCAGCGGCGTCTACTTCACCGGAGCCGACGGCAAGCGCTACCTGGACTTCAACTCCCAGCTCATGAGCGTGAACGCGGGCCATGGCGACCCACGCATCGCCGAGGCCGTGGCGAAGCAGGTCCGCGAGCTCGCCTACGTGAGCTCGGCCGCGATGACGACGGAGGTCCGGGCCCTGCTCGGCCGAAAGCTCGCCGAGCTCTTCCCGGGCGACATCGAGAAGTCCTTCTTCACGCTGGGCGGAGCGGAGGCCAACGAGAACGCGGTCCGCATCGCCCGGGCGGTGACGGGACGCCAGAAGGTGCTGGCCCGCTACCGCTCCTACCACGGGGCGACGTCGGGGGCGATCACCTTGACCGGGGACCCCCGGCGCTGGGCCAACGAGCCGGGCATCCCCGGCGTCGTGCACGTGCTCGACTTCTACCACGGCACCACGCGGCCGTGGGACACCGCCGACGAGGCGCTCGCCGTCCTCCAAGAGACGATCGAGCTCGAAGGCCCGTCGACCATCGCGGCGTTCATCGTGGAGCCGGTGACCGGCACGAACGGCATCCTGATCCCGCCCGACGGCTACCTCCAGGGCGTGCGCGAGCTGTGCGACCGCCACGGCATCCTGCTCATCGCCGACGAGGTCATGAGCGGCTTCGGGCGGACCGGCTCGTGGTTCGCCGTCGACCACTGGGGTGTCGTCCCCGACCTCATCACCTGCGCCAAGGGGCTCACCTCCAGCTACGTGCCGTTGGGAGCGGTCGGGCTGCGCCCGCACGTGGCCGCCCACTTCGAGGACCACGTCTTCGCCGGCGGCCTCACCTACAACTCGCACCCGGTCGGCCTGGCCGCCGCCCTGGCGACGATCCGCGTCTACGAGGAGGACGGCCTCGTCGAGCGCGCCGCCAAGATGGGCGACGTGATGCGCCGGCATCACGAGGAGCTGGCGGCGCGGCACCCCTCCGTCGGCGCCTACCGCAACATCGGCCTGTTCGGCTGCCTCGAGATCGTGCGCAACCGCACGACGGGTGAGCCGATGGCGCCGTTCAACTCCTCGAGCCCCGAGATGGGTGAGCTGCTCCGGTTCATGCTGGACAACGGCGTGTTCGTGAACCTGCACTGGAACCAGGTCATGACCAACCCACCGCTGTGCATCACCGAGGAGCAGCTGGCAGAGGGATTCGCCGTCCTGGACCGGGCGCTCGAGATCACCGACCGTGCCGTCGTCAACTAGGAGCAGGAGACACACCGTGGAACGCATCAGTCACTTCATCGCCGGCAAGGTGGTACCCGGGCAGTCCGGCCGGCACGGCGACGTCTTCAACCCGGCGACGGGCGAGCGCACCCACGAAGTCGACTTCGCCAGCAACGAAGAGGTCGACCGGGCCGTCGACGCCGCCCGGGCGGCGGCTCGTCCGTGGGCGGAGACCTCGCTCGCCAAGCGGGCCGAGATCATGTTCCGGGTCCGCCAGATCCTCGACGCGCACCGGGCCGACATCGCCCGTGCCGTCACCCTCCAGCACGGCAAGGTGCTCTCCGACGCCATGGGCGAGGTCGCCCGCGGCCTCGAGAACGTGGACTACGCGTGCGGCATCCCGAACCTCCTGGCGGGGCGCTACGCCGAGCGGGCCTCGACCGGGGTGGACGTGTACTCGGTGCGCCAGCCGCTCGGGGTGGTGGCCGGTATCACCCCCTTCAACTTCCCGACGATGGTGCCGCTGTGGATGTGCGCGAGCGCCATCGCCTGCGGGAACGCCTTCGTGCTCAAGCCCTCGGAGAAGGACCCGCTGGCCTCGATGCTCATTGCCGAGCTGTTTGCCGAGGCGGGGGTCCCCGACGGCGTGTTCAACGTCGTGCACGGCGACAAGGTCGCGGTGGACGCGCTCTTGGAGCACCCCGACGTGCAGGCGGTGTCGTTCGTGGGCTCGACGCCGATCGCCCGCTACATCTACGAGGAGGCGGCCAAGCGAGGAAAGCGCGTCCAGGCGCTCGGAGGGGCGAAGAACCACATGGTGGTGCTCCCCGACGCCGACGTGGAGATGGCCGCCGACGCCGCCGTGTCGGCGGCGTACGGCTCCGCCGGCGAGCGGTGCATGGCGGTCTCCGTCGTGGTGCCGGTCGGCCGGATCGCCGAGCCGCTCGTCCAGGCGATCGCCGAGCGCCTGCCGAAGCTGCGGATCGGCTCGGGGATCGACGCCGAGTCGGAGATGGGACCGCTCGTGACCGGGCAGCACCGCGACAAGGTGGCGTCGTACGTCGACTCGGCGAGAGCCCAAGGGGCGAAGGTGGTCGTCGACGGCCGCGAGCACCCCCTCTACGGCGAGGACGGGTTCTTCCTCGGTGCGTCACTGATCGACAACGTGACCTCGGAGATGGACTGCTACCGGGACGAGATCTTCGGCCCGGTCCTCTCCGTGGTCCGGACGGGGACCTACGACGAGGCGATGGCGCTCGTGAACTCGAGCCCGTGGGGCAACGGCGCGGCCATCTTCACCCGCGACGGCGGTGCCGCCCGCCGGTTCCAGGAGGAGGTGGAGGCGGGCATGGTCGGCGTCAACGTGCCGATCCCCGTGCCCGTCGGCTACTTCTCCTTCGGCGGGTGGAAAGCGTCGCTGTTCGGGGACACCCACATCTACGGCCCGGAGAGCATCAACTTCTACACCCGGGCGAAGGTCGTCACCGAGCGCTGGCCCGACCCCGCCACGAGCACCGTCGACCTGGGGTTCCCGCAGAACCGCTGACACCTGCCGCCGCCGGGCGGCGGCGCGGGTCCTTCGGCCCTAGTCCGCCGCATCGACGAATGCCATGCTCCCAATTCGTGCGGCATCCGACGCTGAGCGGGGTCCTGCGGCTGGCCGGAGCGCTGGCGTCCGCCATGGCCGTCGTGCTGGCGGTCGCCGGCTACGTGCTGTCGCTGGGGACGGTCGGGCGCACGGTCGGGCCCGTGCCTCCGAGCGTGCTCGCTGCCGCCTCGACCCTCCCTCCGACCTACTGGATGGTGGGGGCGGACGGCAGCGTGTACAGCCTCGGCTCGGCGGGCTCGTTCGGGTCGCTCGCGGGCCAGCCGCTCAACCGGCCCGTCGTCGGGATGGCGGCCACCCCCGACGGCAAGGGCTACTGGCTGGTCGCCTCCGACGGCGGCATCTTCGCCTTCGGCGACGCCGGGTTCTACGGCTCGACCGGGGCCAAGGCGCTCAACCGGCCCATCGTCGGGATGGCGGCCACCCCCGACGGCCACGGCTACTGGCTGGTCGCCAGTGACGGCGGCATCTTCACCTTCGGCGACGCCGGGTTCTACGGCTCGACGGGGGCCATGGCGCTCAACCGGCCCATCGTGGGGATGGCGGCCACCCCCGACGGCCACGGCTACTGGCTGGTCGCCAGTGACGGCGGCATCTTCACCTTCGGCGACGCCGGGTTCTACGGCTCGACCGGCGCCCATCCCCTGAACCGCCCCATCGTCGGGATGGCGGCCACCCCCGACGGCCACGGCTACTGGCTGGTCGCCAGTGACGGCGGCATCTTCACCTTTGGCGACGCGCTCTTCCGGGGCTCCCTCTCCTCCACGTTGCTGCCGGCCCCGATCGTGGGGATGGCGGTCACGAGCAGCCTGGACCCGTACGTACCGGGTACCACCGGCTACGACATCTCCTGGCCGCAATGCGGCGGGACGTACCCCCCGCCGCCGTTCTCGCTCGCCGCCGTCGGGGTGGGCGGCTCACGGACCTTCACCCACAACCCGTGCCTCGCCAGCGAGGTCGCCTGGTTCGGATCGGCCACCGTCTCGCTGTACGTCAAGCTCTCCTCGCCGGCCTTCGGCACACCCGCCCAGGCCGGCACCGGGCCGGCGGGCACCTGCGCCGCGGGCGACGCCTCGTGCCAGGGCTACAACTACGGCTGGAACCTCGTGCAGGACGCCTACCGCTACGCGTCCAGCCAGGGGGTCTCGTCGGACGTCTGGTGGCTCGACGTCGAGCGGCCCGCCGGGACCAGCACCCCGCTGTGGAGCGCCGACACGGCCGCCAACAGCCGGGTGGTGGCCGGGGCCATCGACGCCCTGACCAGCCTCGGCATCCAGGCCGGCGTCTACTCCAACAGCTACCAGTGGCCGCTCATCGTCGGGTCCTACTCGCCGCCCGTTCCCCAGTGGCAGGCGCGTCCCAACGCGCCGCCGGCAACCCAGTGGTGCAGCAGCAGCCTGTTCACGCCCGGCCCGGTGTGGCTGGTGCAGTACGGGAACAGCCCCTTCGACCAGGACCTCGCCTGCTGACCTGCCCTCGCCTGCCGACCTGCCCTCGCCTGCTGACCTGCCCCTGGGTCGACGCCGCCGTCCCCGTCACGCAGCGACGTGCCTACGCAGCGCGCTCGTGCTCCGTTGCCGCCGGAGCCACTTGTGCCTTCAGCCGGCGCGGTCGGTAGGCGCCGGCGATGCCCAGCCCGGCGAGGATGACCAAGAGCCCGCCGGGCACGACGAAGGCCCACGTGAGCGCATTCAGGTTGGGGAGGCTGTCGGCCTTCGAGTAGTTGGCGACGTTGGCCCGCAGGGTGCTCACGATGGGCGCGTACCAGTCGAGCCCCGGGGGAACCTTCCGGAAGACCGGCGTGAGCGACGGGAAGGTCGCGAGCAGCTTGGCCATTGTCGGGAAGTTGGCGCTCAGGTACGACGCGAGCTGGGGTTGGGTCATGTGGAGCGCTCCGGCCAGGGACGTGAACAACGCCGGGACCTCGCCGGACGCCGCAACCCCGCCCTCCGCCATCGGGCGGAGCCGCTCGAACACCTTCTCGTACGCGAGGGTCGTCTTGACCGAGTTGGGCTGCATGATCGCATGGAAGTTGTCGAGGAGCTCCTGTCCCGCGCTCGCCTTGGACGGCATGGAGACGGCAAACGGCACCACAACGAGTGCGAGGCCGATGACCAGCACTGGCCACAGCACCCAACGGAACCGGTAGGTCATGGTGGTGGTACCTCCTCCGTCTGGGGCCGCCGGGAGGCGGGCACGTCTGTCGCCTCCCGGACCCCTCGCCCCCGGGAGGCGACGGGTCGTTGCAGCCAATGCCCCAGCGTGAGCCACCTGTGCCCCGGTGCCCAGGGACGAACGTCACCAATGCCGCGGGCGGGCGCGGGGGCGGCGATCCTGCCGCAGCCTCTGCCTTCACTACGGTATGCGGCAACCGAGTTGACGCAAGGATTGGTTGCACTTGTCAACGACCGACGACATTGGCCGCCGCGCCGATCCGCACCGTCATGGCGCGGCATCCCATGGGTACCGGCTGCCGGACCTGCCCGAGCGTGTCGACATCTTCGACACGACGTTGCGAGACGGGAGCCAGCAGGAAGGGCTCTCGCTCACGGTCGACGACAAGCTGCGGGTCGCCGAGCAGCTCGACCATCTCGGCGTCTCGTACATCGAGGGAGGGTGGCCCGGTGCAAACCCGAAGGACGACGAGTTCTTCGCCCGGGCACGGACGGAGCTGCACCTCTCCACGGCCACGCTGGTCGCCTTCGGCTCCACGAGACGGGCGGGCGTGCGGGCGCAGGACGACCCGGTGCTCGGCCACCTGGTGGCGGCGCGGGCGCCGGTGGCATGCATCGTGGCCAAGAGCTGGGACCGGCACGTCGAGGAGGCGCTGCGCACGACGCTCGACGAGGCGGTGGCCATGGTCGGGGACTCCGTCCGCCACCTGCGCGAGCACGGGGTGCGGGTCTTCCTCGACGCCGAGCACTTCTTCGACGGCTGGCGCCACCACCGGGAATTCGCGCTCCGCGTCCTGGCGGCTGCCGAGGAGGCGGGCGCGGAGGCGCTCGTCCTGTGCGACACGAACGGCGGGTCGCTCCCCGACCAGGTCGGCGAGGCGGTTGCCGACGTGCGCCGGATCACGAGCGCCAACCTGGGCATCCACTGCCACAACGACGCCGGGTGTGCCGTCGCCAACTCGCTCGTGGCCGTCGAAGCCGGTGTCACCCAAGTCCAGGGCTGCGTGAACGGCTACGGGGAGCGCGCCGGCAACGCCGACCTCTCGGCCGCCATCCCGAACCTGACCCTCAAGCTTGGGATCGAGACCTTGCCCGAGGGCCGGCTCGAGCGCCTCACGCCGGTCGCCCACCACATCGCCGAGCTCGTCAACCTCGCGCCGTCCGCGCAGCAGCCCTACGTGGGTGCGTCCGTGTTCGCCCACAAGGGCGGGCTCCACGCCAGCGCCGTCGCCCGCCGGCGCGACCTCTACGAGCACGTCGACCCCGAGCTCGTGGGGAACGGGAGGCGGGTGGTGGTGTCGGAGATGGCCGGGCGCGCCACCCTCGCCATGAAGGCGGACGAGCTCGGGCTGGACCTCGACGGCGAGGTGCTGGGTCGGGTGCTCGACGAGCTCAAGCGGCTCGAGCACCAGGGCTACCACTTCGAAGTGGCGGACGGCTCGCTCGAGCTGCTGCTTCGCCGGGCAGCCGGCTGGACGCCCGACTACTTCGACGTCGAGTCGTTCCGCGTCATCTCCGACCACCGCGACGCCGTGCCCGGCGCGAGCCTCACCACCGAGGCGACCGTGAAGGTCCACGTGGGCGAGGAGCGCATCGTGGCGACCGCCGAGGGGAACGGTCCGGTCAACGCCCTGGATGCCGCGCTCCGGAGCGCGATCGGGCCCCGCTTCCCGACCCTCTACCACGTTCGGCTGACCGACTACCGGGTGCGGGTGCTCGACACCGGGAGGGGCACCGGTGCCGTCACGCGCGTCCTCGTCGACAGCGCCGACGACGAGCACACCTGGACGACCATCGGCGTGTCCGAGAACATCATCGAGGCGAGCTGGCAGGCGCTCTACGACGCCGTCGTGTACGCCCTGGTCCACTCGGGTGTCGACCGCTGAACGAGCCCGCTCCCCCCGGCCGTCGGGTCAGGGGGACGGCCGGTGCCCGGACAGCCGGGACGGCTTGGTGAGCAGCGCCTGCTCGTCGAGCTCGACGTAGGCGAACTGGCACGGGTTGCCCGAGGCGAGCCAGATCCTCCGGTCGACCGGGTCCATCACGACCGACATCACCGTGGCCCACTGCTGCTCTCCCTCCTCCTCCCGAGGGTCGGGGTGGCAGCAGACCCCCGAGGGGAAGTCGGCGTGGTCGCCCAGGACCGACCTGACCATCTCCAGGTCGATCGGGCCGCTCGCCCGCCGGAGCGCCGGCTCGGCCCGCTGGTAGCGAACCAGGCTGTCGGGCATGGCGTAGACCGAGACGTCGGCGGTGCCCGCCACCGGCCCGAGGAAGTGGTTCGTGTGGACCAGCGCACCCTGCTCGGGGGGCAGGGTGCGCACACTCCGGTAGTCGCCCGGGGCGGTCTCCAAGTCCACGGCCAGGTCGTCGGCGGTGGCGACCAGGTAGTTGGCCGACGAGGCACGGACGTTCCCCACCACCAAGGCGATGGCATCGGTCATCGTCTCGCTGTCCGCCAGCGCCCGGAGCATCACGTGGTAGGGGATGCCGGGTGCCCCGACGTCGGCGGCGCTCACGAGGGCGTTGGTGGCGACCGCCACGCCGGCCGAGTTGAGGCTCGCCTTGGCCAGCAACCCGGCTTCGACCACGGTGACGAAGTTGGGAGCCTCGGGCTGCTCCACCTCGAGGACGACGAGGGTGTCGAACCCGAGGACGAGCCAGTCCCAGTTCTGCCCGAGCAGCGGATGGCCGTTGGCCGTGCGGCTCGCAAGCACGGCGAAGGCCGTGCACTCCGAGGCGACGCGCGACCGCTGGGCGGCGGCCTGGCGGGCCGTGGCGGCCCAGATGACCTCGGTCCGGGCGTTCAGGGTGAGCACGTCCTCATAGGCCAGGCCGGCGCCGTCGGCGATGCCGCGCATCTCCTCTGCGTAGGTGGGGAAGGTCCGTTCGATCTCGGGCGCGAACACGGCGGCCGCCTCCACCGCCTGCGCCCAGGTCCAGCCGGCGGCGCGGCCGAACGCCTCTTCGTAGCCGGCCCGGCTCCGCGCGATCCGAGCCCTGGCGCTCTCCCCGTACTGGCGGCCGCGCTCGCGCGCTCCCCCGCGAACCTTGACCCGCGGGTAGTGGCGCTCCGAAGCGGTCTCGGCAGCCATGTCGGCCCCATCGGTCATCGTGAGCTCCTTTTGACCCATGCCGCGACCTCGCCCGCGGTGGCGACCCAGCGATCCTTCTGGTCGACCGCGGCGGCAATGGCCGCTTCCAACACACCGAGGCGACCCGGACGCCCGATGATCTGGGGGTGGCACGTGTAGACGCACAGGCCGCCCAACCGGGCGATCCCGTCTGCCTCTTCCTTCCATAGCCCCGCCACGTGCGCGGCGGAGGCGATCGCCTTCGTCCACGTCGAGGGTGAGAACCAGAAGTGGGGCGCGTCGTCGAGCGTCCAGTGGACAGGCAGCTCGACGATCCCCGCACCGGCGTGCACGTAGGGAGCGATGTCGTCCATGAGGTTCGAGGAGTACGCGAAGCCGAGCTCGGCCACGAGGTCGATGGTCCGGGGGCTCACGTCCCAGCCCGGCGCCCGGTAGCCGGTGGCCACGACGCCACGTCCGGCCAGCGCCTCCAGCCCGGCCTCCAGCTCCCGTCGCTCCTCGTCGGGTGCGAGGGTCGCCGGCGAGCGGTGCGAGTAGCCGTGGTGGGCGATCTCGTGACCGGCCTCGAGGATCGCCGCCACCGACGCCGGGTGGCGCTCGGCTACCCGGCCCGGCACGAAGAAGGTCCCCCGCACGCCGTGCCGGGCGAGGATCCCGAGGATGAGGGGCAGGGCAACCCGCGGCCCGTAGGTTCCCTGCGAGAGGACCGCCGGCCGCTCGGCCGCGCCCTCTTCGTCGACGAGCCAGACCTCCTCTGCGTCCAGGTCGAAGGTGAAGCAGACGGCGGAGCGGGCGCCGTCGGGCCACGCGGGCGCTCGCTTCTCCGCCGAGATCTGCATCCGCTGGGCCATCGGGAACCCAAATCTAGGACCGATGACCGACGGATGCCTCCGGCGCGTCCAGGCCGGTTCCGCGAGCTCCAGCCAGCCGCCGAGCGAGCGCACCCCAGCGGTCTCGACCGGAAGGGCTGTCGGCCTTTCGCGGGGCACCCAGGAGTGGCGCCGCCTCGACTCGCTCCAGACCGCTACAGCACGACCTCGGCGGTGGCCACGCCTCCGATCGAGTCACCGCATGAACCCCTCGGATGCCCTGCTCGACGTGACGGCATGGGTTGGCGTGGAGATGGAAGGGACATTCGTCGGAACCGGGCGGCGGGTGGCGGTACGGGCCGACGCCGCCTTCTCCTGAACCGGCACGCTGAGCCTGCCGGCCGGCGGTGCCGACGCCCGGGCGCTGGCGCCCCGATCCTCCGCGTGCCGTTCCCTCGTCGGCGCTTGGCGGTCGCCGTCCCCGCGGCATGCCGACCGGTCAACCGGTGGCCCGCCCGCGTCCGGACCGATCGCTTCGGCCGGCACGGGCCGGCCGAGCAGGAACCCCTGGCCCATCCGCACGCCGAGCTGCCGGACGTAGTCGAGCTGGCTCACCGTCTCGATCCCCTCGACGATCACCCGCAGCCCGAGCGTTGTGCACAGACCCACGATGCTCCTGAGCAGGGCCGAGGCTCGTTGGTCGGTCTGCACGTCGTGCACGAAGCAGCGGTCGATCTTGACGAAGTCGAAGGGGAGGAACGCCAGCTGGGAGAGGGACGACCACCCCGTGCCGAAGTCGTCAAGGCCGAGGTGGACGCCGAGGTCGTGGAGCGCGTCGAGCGCGCTCCTGGCCCGCGCCTGATCGGAGATGAGGACGCTCTCGGTGACCTCCACGTGGATATCGGCCGGATCGGCGCCCGTCTCGCGCAGGGCGGCGGCCACGTCGTGGACGAAGCCGCCGTCGGTGAGCTGACGGCCGGAGACGTTCATGGACACCCGAGCCGGCTGTCCCGTCCTGCGCCACGCGGCCGCCTGGCGGCAGCCGGTGGTGAGCACCCACTTCCCCAGGGGGACGATGAGGCCCGAGGCTTCGGCGTAGTCGATGAACTGCTCGGGCAGGAGCAGTCCCGAGGTGGGGGACTGCCACCGCAGGAGCGCTTCGTACCCGGCGACGCAGTTCGTGGCCAGCTCGCAGATGGGCTGGTAGAAGAGCCGGAACTCATCGGCGTCGAGACCGCGCCGGATGCCGGAGATCGTCTCGAAGTGCGCCGCGCTCTTGCGGCGGAGCGGCGCGACAAAGGCCTCGGAACGGTTCTTGCCGGCCCCCTTCGCCTCGTACATGGCCATGTCCGCATCCGCCAGCAGCTCGTCGGGCGAGGTGGACGGGTCGGCCGTGGTGGCGTAGCCGATGCTCACCGTCAGGGAGATGGTTCTTCCTGCGACGACGAGCGGAGCAGCGACGGCCTGACGGATGCGGTCCGCGAGCCGGCGGGCAGCAGTCACGTCGTCGCACTCGCTCACGACCACGAACTCGTCACCGCCGAAGCGCGCCACGGTGTCGGAGGTCCGCACGGCGTCCTTCAAGCGGGTGGCCACGGCGGCGACCACGGAGTCGCCGAACGTGTGACCGAGACTGTCGTTGACGAGCTTGAAGTTGTCGACGTCGATGAACAGCGCCGAGACGCAGCGGCCGTTCCGGCAAAGGCGCGACAGCGCGGTCGCAAGGCGGTCTTGGAGGAGCGTTCGGTTCGGCAGCCCGGTCAGGTCGTCGTGCACCGCCTGGCGACGGAGGGCGTCTTCCATGTTGCGCCGGCTCAGCGCGGCCCCGAGCATTCGGGAGACCGACTGGAGGAATACGACGTCGCCGGGGCCGAGCCCGCAGGGATCCCGGCTGCAGACCGCGAGGGCTCCCGGGGCGCCAGTGGCCGGAACGATCGGAACCGCGACGGCGCGGGCGAAGCCGTCGCGCTGGCGCCGCCGCCGTCCGGATCCTTCACGAGCCCGCCCCCACACCACGACGTCGCGTCGATCGAGCGCGTCGACGCACACCGGGCAGTCGCGGTCGTCCAGGAACAGGGGCCGGGCACCGCCGCGGTCGCTTGACGAGACCATCGTGCGCGTCCCGTCGGCTTCCAGTCGGACCACGTGGCAGTGCACCACGCCCAACGCGTCCACGACGGCCACCGGGATCCGTTGGAGAAGGATCTCGACCGGCCCGCCCTGGAGCGCGTCCTGACCGAGGTCGACCACGGCCTGTTGCCGGCGTGCCCGGCGCCACGGCGAGGTGAGGTGTGCCACGTCCGCTCCGGGGTTGCTCAGCCCGCGTGCCGCCGTCGGCGACGGATGACGAGGAGAAGCACCGCCCCCAGCCCCACCAGGGCCGCGGCGTCGACCGCCGCGAGCGGGAGCGGGAGCGGGAAGTGCCCGGGACTCGGTGACGTCGGGGTCAGGTTTGCCTGGGCAGCTCCTACCGTGATGTCGCCTGTGAACCGTGACACCGCGTCGGGTGTTCCGGCAACGCTGAGCGAGAGCCGCACGTGATAGCACCCTGCCGCCAGCGGTCGCTCGAGGTACCAAAGGTAGGCGATCGACGTGTGCGGGACGAAGGTGTCGAGCTGGCGTGCCGCCTCGACGAGCGCCGGTCCCCCAGCGTGACCGCAGGTCCTGACCGTGCCGGAGAACGTCGGCTTCTCGAGCAGCGCGCCGGTGTCCGCCATCGGCACGGCCAGCAACTGGCGCACATGCTGGACGGTGTGGACCTGGGGACGGCCAACACGTACGCCGGCGGACGCCGGCCCGGGGACGTCGACGACGACGGCGACAACGTCCCGGGCGCTCATCTGGAGCGCCACCGAAGCGCCCTGGGTCGCCGTCGGCCGCTCCGGTTCGTTGGGCGACTGAGCGACGATCGCGGTCACGTACTGACCCGGTTCCGTCCCCGCCGGAACAGTCGTCGCGAACGACACGGGCTCGTGCTCGTGAGGGGCGAGGGTCACGCTCGTGGACGGGAGCGTCACCCACGCCGCGCTGCCGGCGCCGGAGGTTGTCGACTGGCCGTAGGCGACACCGCTACTGGGTGCCGTGGAGGTGGCGGCGGCATACAGGTCGTACCGTGCTTGGACGTTCCCCGGGTTCGACACGACGACCGTGCCACTCGCGGACGCACCAGGAGCGATCGAATAGCGGAAGTACCCGCCCGGCCCGGGCTGCACCGGGGAGAGCCCCGGTGCAGCCGGACCTGCGGCGGAGGACGCCATCGCGGGCGCACACATGAGCAGCGCGAGCACGACACCGCAGAAGATGGCGGGAAGGGTAGCGCCCAAGCGGCAAAGCGGGCTGGTCACGCCCGCGCTCTCCCATGCGTCCCACCGGGCGAGCCGTCGTGGCGAGTGCTGCGCTGCACGACGGATCCCTACGGACCCGTCACGATGGAGTACTGCACCTTGGCCGAGTACGTCGCGGCCCAGGTGCTCGGGTCCGTCTGGACCTTCACGCCGGGCTTGACGGCGTAGGTGCCCATGCCCGTGCCCTGGGCGGCGGAGACGAACGTCACCGCGCTCCCGAGGGTCCCGGGGCCGCCCCCCGTCACCGTCTTCGGTGTCGTGACGAGCGTCGGAGGTGTGCTCGTGGTCCCAGTCGCGGCGGTCACGCCCGCACCGGTGGCCGCGTTGTCGAGCGAGAAGGCTGTCGGGCTCTGGGTGCCCGCCTTGATCTGGTACTCGGCCCCCGCCGGGTAGGCCTGACCAGACGAGAAGTCGATCTTCACGCCCAACGTGCCGATCGGAGACGGCGTGCCGTTGGTCGCGGTTCCCGAGCCGCTCGTGTTTGTCTTGATCTTGGTGTTGGACGTCCAGGTGAACGGCGTGGATGTGGCGGTCGCGCTTGTCCCCACCGTGACGGTGTACTCGACGCCATCGGCGGTTCCGGTGTACGAGGATCCCGCCGTCCCCAAGGCGGTCGTGGTGCCGGCAACCTGGCTCCATGTGCCGGTGTAGGTGAGGTCGCTCACGGCGACCGATCCGCTCCACCCTGTCCCTGATCCCGTCGTGTCGGTCCATGTCGCCTTTGGCAGCACACCCGACGCGCTTCCGGCCACCGGAACCGCGATCGTCTCGGGCGTGGTGGCGCCGATCGACAGCGTCCCAGCGGTCATCGTCACGCTGCTTGTGCCGGTCGCCGGGCTCGGAGCTGTCGCTGCGAGCGCCACTGCTGCCGGCCCCGCTCCCACGCCGGCGATGCCGATCAAGGCGCCGATCGCCAAGCGGCGCCGAGCACGTGCCGACGAGCCGCCGCGCGCGACGCGCGCGATCACTGTGGTCTTCATGGTCTCCCATCTCCCTTGTCTTCCCCTGCAGAGCCGCGTTGGCTGCTGCAAGAGCCCCTTGTGCACGATGCCGCCATGCCGGAACGTCGCCCGCCACATATGGTCTCGTGACGTCCCCGTGGAGAGGACCACCTCACTCTGTGGAGCATGATGTACCCCGTCAATCCGTGGGACGCGGGACGTGACAGAGCGTCTAGGAGGAAGTGACGTGGTGCCCAGTTTGGGGCGCCGTCCGTCGCAGCCGGCACGAGCCGTGGGCGCCCGACCAGGATGCGCCACGTCGGGCGTGCGCCATCCAAGCGCCAAGAACGGGCGCCGGCGGACCGGCACGATCGAGTTGCGAGGGTCGCGGGCCAACGCCGTCGATCTCCCGTGCGGTGTGAGACCGGGTTCCGGCGGCAGGTCGCTGCAAGCCGCATTGCAGCACGGACCACGAGCCACGTGCCCGCCGTTTGCTACATTGAGCACGAGAGTTCCTATGACGACGACCATCGCCCACGGAGGGGTGAGGACCCGTTGAAGGACCCGGGCGTCGACCCGGCCCTCAGCTACCGGGCGCTCGCCGAGACGGCCGGCGAGCGGGGGCTGCCGTTCGCCCTGTGGGAAGCGCCGTCGGCAACGATCCGCCTCGTGAGCAGCGCCTTCGAGGAACGGATCGGCGTGCCTGCCCACGGGCTTCTCGGTCGTCCCTGGCCCGACGTCTGGCAACCACGAGAGGCAGCGCTTGCCTGCGCGGCCGCCGTCGCCGGAGGGGCCGTGGAGGCGCTGTGGGCGAAGCGACGGATCGAACGCCAGGGTCGGGCGGAGGCCGTCCTGGTGTGGGTGCGCCGGGTGATGCTGGGGGACCTGGCCGGCGGCATGACGGTCATCGTCCCCGAGGCTGACCTGCACCGCTTCGAACGAGGCGGGAGGACCTCATGGCCCCATTCGGTCTCCATCGCGACGGGCATCATCGGGGGCGACTGGCAGATCGAGCACGTGAGCGCCGAGCTCGCAGGACTCACGCACTTGCCGGTCTCTGCGCTCGTCGGCCGACCCGTCACCGATGTGGTCGACTTTCACGGCGACAGACCCGTGGCGCGGCACCGCCTGACGTCGTGGGCCGGCGTCTCCGAGCGCGTCGCATTGCGCCAGGACGGGGGTCAACCCGTTCCGGCGTCGTTCGCCTGTGCGCCGCTGGGAGGCACTCGGCAGCACCGCACGTTGTTCGCGATCATCGCCGACGCGCCAGCCGCCGGAGCGAAGCGCGTCGACGAGCTCGAGCGTCATCTCCTGCGCATCGGGTCCGAGCTGCGCGCAGCCGGTGTCCTGGACAAGATCGATACGCTCTCGGATCTCGTGGGTTCCGTGACGCTCGACGGGCTGACCACGCGCCAGTGGGAGATCATCGGCCGCCTCCGGCGGGGGGAACGGGTTCCCTCCATCGCCTCCCACCTCTATCTGAGCCAGAGCACCGTGCGGAACCATCTGTCGGTCATCTTCCGCAAGTTCGGCGTCCACTCACAGTCGGAGCTGCTCGAGCGAATGCGGCGCTGATCGTTCAGATGCAGGGCCGCTCCGCACGACAGGCGTCAGACCCAGTCCGCCAACGCGCACTGTCGACGTCGCCGGAATCCGGGCCGTCGCCACCACTCAGCCCCACTCGGCGATCGGTCGTCAGGTGGCGCTGCACCCAGGGCAACGCTGCGTCGATCGGTAGGAATGGACGTTCAGAAGCTCTCGGCAGCGGCCTGCGCCTGCGCTCGAGCGCGATCGACGTCGATGCCTTCCAGGAAGAGGATCATCCTGGCGAAGTCTGGGGTTCACTCGTCCTTGGAGCCGATCGCTGCCTGATCCACTCAGGACGAGGGGCACCCGGGGCGCAGCCTCCCAAGGCTGGCCTATCGATGGCCCAGAAGCTCCTCGATTCCGTCCAGGATTGCTGGCGCAAGTTCACCGGTGCCGGGCCCATCGCCCTCGTCCGGGCGGATGCGATCTTCATCGACGACAGGCGACAAGAAGTGGAGACACGACGTCGGGGGAGCACCCGATACCCGCCCAATGGTCATCCAGACGCCTCCTGCCCCGCTCCGACCCAGAGGAGGTCCACCCTCTCCGCCTCGTGGTCGTGCTCGTAGACGACCGTGACTGTCGTGCCGGGGATGACAACGATGCGGACTTCGGTGGGCTCACCTTCGTGGGGGAGCATCGGGACGGAGGGAGCGGCCCAGCCTCTCGCGTTGAGCTCCGTCGCTATCCAGAAGGTGACGGTGACGCACAAGCTGCCTTCTGGATGTTCTCGGGCCGCCCACTCATAGAGAGCGTCAATGCTGCCGAGGGGCACCGTTAGGCAGTGCGACGCCCCGGCGAATCGGCGGCAATTGCCTGGCGCCGCTCCGACAGCATCCTGAGAAACGCTTCGTCACCGCGCGCTCGCCGCGCCGCGGTCTCGCTCCGCTCATACCAGGAAAGCACCAGCCTCTCCACGGCGTGCTGGTCTCCCGCAAGCCATGCTTGCGTCGCCGTCCTTCCGCCGAGCTCCTCGTAAGCAGAGAAGTTCCACCAGTCGGTGGTATCGCGGGAAGACAACCCGATCCGTCCGAGGATCTCACTGATGGCTGCGGCGCGCCGATTGAGTTCCCACGGGTCCGAATCAGTTGACGTCACAGTCTCAGGCTATCTCAGGGCCTCGCGACGACGGTGACCCCCTGAGGACGCGCTCGGCCGCGAGAACCGCGCCGCCCATACCGCTGGTGGGCGGGCACGGTGTCCGACTCTTTGTGCGAACACCCAGAAGCGAAGCAAGCTGCGCTGCAGCCCCAACGGGGTTCGAACCCGTGTCTCCACCTTTAGAGGGTGGAGCCCCGACCGTAACCTGCCGCGTGTGCGTCGCTTTGCTCGCTACCGCGCGGAGGCGTCTTCCCTGGTGAGCGCGGCCATCGGCCCTGGCCGTGGGCATGGGGGGCGTCCGAGGGTCGCCCAGGTCGGACGGCCAGATGTGACCCGCTGTGACCTGGGGTGACGCGTCGGGCGCCGCGAATTTTTGGCAAGATTTTTGGCAAGCCCATCTGACCGACCGCACTCCTCGAGTATGCCAACCGGTCGTCACGCTGCCCTCGTCGGCTAGACGAGTGATTCCAAGGGATCGCCGCTGAGCGACGGTCCACCACTGACGCGGCGAAGGCGTCCACGATCGGCGTTGCTAAACCCGACGACGACCTTGGAGGCCTCGTGGACGCCGACCTGG
>JAJYVT010000099.1 GCA_021791845.1 Actinomycetes bacterium
TTCCCCGCGCTCAACGCCTCCGTGGACGGGGACGCCCTCGTGGTGCACCAGGAGATCAACCTCGGCATCGCGGTGGACCTGCAGTTCGAGGGGCTGATCGTGCCGGTCGTGCACCGGGCCGAGGAGGTGACGCTGCGGGGGGTGGCCCGGCGCATCCGGGACCTCGCCGACCGGGCCCGCTCACGGCAGCTGACGGCGGACGACATCGCCGGCGGCACCTTCTCCATCACCAACGACGGGCCCTTCGGCACGTACTTCACCGTCCCCATCATCAACCAGCCGCAGGTGGCGATCCTCGCCACCGACGGGATCCGGCGCCGGCCGGTGGTGGTCACCCTGCCGGACGGCTCGGAGACCCTGGCCATCCATTCCATCGGCGTGATCGGGCTCAGCTGGGACCACCGGGCGGTGGACGGGGCCTACGTCTCTGCGTTCCTCCGCCGGGTCGCGCAGGTGCTCGGCACCCGCGACTGGGCGGCCGAGCTCTAGGGCCGTGCTCCGGGTACGCCGGCTCGGGGTCGTCCCCTACACCGAGGCGTTCGACCTCCAGCACGCGCTGGCCCGGCGGGCCGACGACGACTACCTGCTCTTCCTCGAGCACCCGCACGTCTACACGCTCGGGGTGCGGGCCGACCCCGCCCACGTCCTTCGCGACCCGGCGTCGGTGGGGGCGGAGCTGGTGCCGACCGATCGCGGCGGCGACGTCACGTACCACGGGCCGGGCCAACTGGTGGTGTACCCGATCGTCACCCTCGACGACGACCCCTCCGCCGGCCCGGCACACGTGCACCGCCTGGAGCAGGTCACCATCGACGCCCTGGCGGACCTGGGCGTCGACGCGCAGCGTCACGAGGGCTACCCTGGCGTCTGGACCGGGGTGGGGAGCGGCCAGCCGCGCAAGGTGGCTGCCATCGGCGTGCGGACCGTGCGGGTGGCCGAGGGGCGCCGCCGGACCCTGCACGGGCTCGCCCTCAACGTCGAGTGCGACCTCGGGATGTTCGGCCACATCGTGCCGTGCGGGATCGCCGAGTACCCCGTGACGTCGCTCCGGGCGGAGGGCGTCGTGGCGACCATGGACGAGGTCCTCGAGGCGGTCGTCTCCCGGGCGGCGGCGGCCTGGGGCACGGAAGCGACGGAGCGCCAGGACGTCCGGCTTCGCACGCCGACCGCCCCTGCTCCGGCACGCACGGCCGAGCACCCGGCTCCGGCGCGAGCTGGGTCGGTGTCCCTGAGCCCCGAGCGGCCGCTCCTGCGGCGTCTCCGCCAAGCGGGGGAGGACCCGGACGCCGGCGTGCCCCTGCGCGCCCGCAAGCCGGAATGGCTACGCGTCCCGGCCCGGATCGGCGAGGGCTACCTCACGCTCGGACGGACGGTGCGCGAGCTCGGGCTGGCGACGGTGTGCGAGGAAGCGGGATGCCCCAACATCTTCGAGTGCTGGGCCGATGGCACGGCCACCTTCATGATCAACGGCTCCCGCTGCACCCGGGCGTGCGGGTTCTGTCTGGTCGACACCCGTCACCCGCTCCCGCTGGACCCGGGGGAGCCCGAGCGGGTGGCCGAAGCGGTCGAGCAGATGGCCCTCGAGCACGCCGTGGTCACCTGCGTCGCCCGCGACGACCTGCCGGACGGAGGGGCCGGCGCGATCGCCGAGACGATCGAGTCGATCCGCCGTCGGCGTCCGTCCACGACCGTCGAGGTCCTCATCTCGGACTGCAAGGGCGACGTCCCGTCGCTGCAGCGGGTGTTCGACGCCGGCCCCGACATCCTCAACCACAACGTCGAGACGGTCGCCCGGCTGCAGCGGGCGGTACGGCCCTCCGCCGGCTACGCCCGCAGCCTGACGGTCCTCGCCCGGGCGGTGGATGCCGGCCTGGTGGCGAAGTCCGGGCTCATGGTGGGGCTCGGAGAGCGCGAGGACGAGGTGCTCGGCACCCTGGCCGACCTGGCGGCGGTGGGCGTGTCGATCGCGACCATCGGCCAGTACCTACGGCCGAGTGCCGACCACCTGCCGGTCGCTCGCTGGTGGACGCCCGACGAGCTCGCCGCCTTGGCGGCGGCGGGGAAGTCCTTCGGCCTCGCGCACGTCGAGGCGTCGCCGCTCACCCGGTCGAGCTACCACGCCAAGCAGGCTGCGGACGCCGCGGGGGCGGCAAGCTCAGGTGCGCTGGGCGAAGTGCGGGGTCCAGCCGTTGCCGTCCCAGTACCGCAGCGTGTCCGGCGTCCCGCCCGGGTCCGGTAGCCAGCCGGCGGGGGTGCCCGGCGGCGGGGGCGGCAGCGCTGTCGCGGCGGCCGCCGGCGGGGGGGGCGGCGGCGGCGCCACGGCCACCTGCGCCGGAGCGGCGGCCGGTGCGGCCTCGGCGACGAACGGGGTGGTGGCGACCGCAGTTGCGGCACCGGGGGCGGCAGCCGGAGCCGCAGCGGCCCCGGCAAAGCCGGCGAAGGGATCGGGCCTGCCCCCGGGTTGCTGTTGCTGCAGGTCGGCGTAGTAGTTGGGCGCGGTGGCCGGCGTCTTCTCCGGCCGCTTCTTGCGGCGGTTCATCACGAGGATCGCCACGAGCAGCACGATGATGGCGGCAACGATGACCGCTTCGATCACCACCACGCTCTTCGTCATTGCCAGGATTGCAGCCATGCCCATCACTTCCTCCCATCCCCGCCTCAGACGGTATCGCCGCGGGGGGCCGGAATCAACGATCCTCGCCGGACCGGCCGCCGGCGGGGGTCAGGCCACGAAGTACTTGGCCTGCGGGTGGTGGCAGACGATGGCGTCGGTCGTCTGCTCGGGCACGAGCTGGAAGCCCTCGCTCACGCTCACGCCGATGCGGTCGGCGGTCAGCAGCTCGACCACCTTGGCGTTGTCGTCCAGGTTGGGGCAGGCGGGGTAGCCCCAGCTGTAGCGCCCGCCGCGGTACTGCTGGCGGAAGAGCCCGTTCAAGCTGGGGCCGTCCTGGTCGGCGAAGCCGAGCTCCTCGCGGATGCGCCGGTGCCAGTACTCCGCCAGCGCCTCGGTCATCTCCACACCGAGGCCGTGCAGGAAGAGGTAGTCCTGGTAGCGGTCCTCGGCGAACAGCTTCGCCGTCTCGGCCGAGACGGCGGCGCCCATGGTGCAGAGCATGAAGGAGGCGAAGTCCTCCTCGCCGGCGTCGGCGGGGCGGAAGAAGTCGGCGATGCAGAGGTAGGGCGCCTTCTTCTGGCGGGGGAAGCTGAAGCGCATCCACTCGGCGTCGCGCGACGCGTCCTTGTAGATGACGAGGTCGTTGCCCTCGGAGGCGGCGGCAAAGTGCCCGTAGACCACCTGCGGGACGAGCACGTCGGCCGCCTTGGCCTTGGCCAGCTCGTCGCGCAGGACGGCACGCACCCGCGTCTTGAACGCCGTGTCGTCCTCGCCCTCCGCCGGGCGGAACCCCCACTGGTTGCGGAACAGCGCGGTCAGGTTCAGGTAGGCGGCCACGTCGTCGATGGGGATGCCCTTGGCCACCCGCGTCCCGACGAACGGCGGGCGGAACAGCTCGTTGTCGGTGGCCACGTCGGGGGAGCGGGTCACGCCCGGTCCGCGCTCGCCGGCGCCGTCGCCGTCGCCGACGGCCTCTGCCTCGGCCTCGGCGGTCCGCCGGCGCGCCGGCACCCGACGCTCGGAGATCTCCCGTCCGAAGGCGGGGTCCTCCTCGCCGCTCGTGCGCAGCTCGACCAGGCGGTCCATCGTGCGGAGCCCTTCGAAGGCGTCGCGCCCGTAGAAGACCCGCCCCTCGTACACGGTGCGCAGGTCCCGCTCGACGTAGGTGCGCGTCAGCGCCGCCCCGCCCAGCAGGACGGGCAGCGCCGCCAGGCCACGCCGGTTGAGCTCCTCCAGGTTCTCGCGCATGATGAGGGTCGACTTCACCAAGAGCCCGCTCATGCCCAGGGCGTCGGCGTGGTGCTCCTCCACGGCGCTGATCATGTCGGTGATGCCGACCTTGATCCCGAGGTTCACCACCTCGTACCCGTTGTTGGTGAAGATGATGTCCACCAGGTTCTTGCCGATGTCGTGGACGTCGCCCTTCACGGTGGCGAGCACCACCGTGCCCTTGCCGCCCTGGTCCGCCCGCTCCATGTGCGGCTCGAGGTAGGCGACGGCGGCCTTCATCGTCTCGGCCGACTGGAGCACGAAGGGCAGCTGCATCTCGCCGGAGGCGAAGAGGTCACCGACGGTGCGCATGCCGGCGAGGAGGAATTCGTTCACGATGACCAGCGCCTCGTGGCCGGCTCCGAGCGCCTCGGCCAGGTCGTCCTCCAGCCCGCGGCGGTTGCCGTCCACGATGCGCTGCTCCAGGCGCCGCTCCACCGGCCAGTCGGCGTGAGCGTCGGCCGGCGCCGCCGTCGCCGACACCCCCTCGAACAACGAGAGCAGCTCCTGGAGCGGGTCGTACCCGTCGGCCCGCCGGTCGTGCACGAGGTCGAGGCAGACCTGGCGGGCCCGCTCGTCGATGCGAGCCAGCGGCAGGATCTTGGACGCGTGCACGATGGCGGCGTCGAGTCCCGCCTCCACGCTCTCGTGCAGGAAGACGGAGTTCAGCACCTGGCGAGCGGCAGGGTTGAGGCCGAACGAGACGTTGGAGAGCCCGAGGATGGTGTGCACGCCAGGGAGCTCCGCCTTGATGGCGGTGATGGCCGCCAGCGTCTCGATGCCGTCCCGGCGGCTCTCCTCCATGCCGGTGGAGAGCGGCAGGGCGAGGGGGTCGAAGATCAGGTCGGAGGGCTCGAGCCCGTAGCGGTCGACGGCCACGTCGTGGATCGCCTTGGCGGCTCGCAGCTTCCATTCGGCCGTCCGGGCCTGCCCCTCCTCGTCGATGCAGGTGCACACCACCGCCGCGCCGTACTCCCGTGCCAGGCGCAGGAACTGGTCGAGGCGCGTCCCCTCCCCGTCGCCCTCCTCGAGGTTGACGGAGTTCAGCACCGGGCGACCGCCGAGCCACTGGAGCGCGGCCTCCACCACCGGCGCCTCGGTCGAGTCGACCATGAGCGGGACGCTCGACTGCGTGGCGAGGCGGCTGGCGAGCTCGGTCATGTCGGCCACCCCGTCGGCGCCGGTGTAGTCGGCGCAGACGTCGATCAGGTGCGCGCCTTCCCGGACCTGGTCCTTGGCCATGGCCACGCACGTCTCCCAGTCACCCGAGAGCATCGCCTCGCGGAACTTCTTCGAGCCGTTGGCGTTGGTGCGCTCGCCGACCACGAGGAAGGACGTCTCCTGGCGGAACGGCACGGCGCTGTAGATGGAGGCGGCGGCCGGCTCGTGCACCGGAACGCGGCGCGCCGGCTCGGTGCCACCCAGGCGCGCCACCACGGCGTCCAGGTGGGCCGGCGTGGTGCCGCAGCAGCCGCCCACGGCTTGCACCCCGTACTGGGTGACGAAGCGGTGCAGGTGGTCGGCCAGCTGGTCGGGGGTGAGGTCGTAGTGCATCCTGCCCTCGACCACCGACGGAAGGCCGGCATTGGGCACGATCGAGATCGGGACCCGGGCGTGGGCGGCCAGGTGGCGGACCGCCTCGTCCATCTCCGCCGGGCCCGTCGCGCAGTTGAGGCCCACCACGTCGACCTGCATGGCGTCCAGCACCGCGAGCGCGGCGCCGATCTCCGTCCCCGGCAGCATGCGCCCCGTCAGCTCGATGGTCACCTGGACCTGGAGCGGCACCTGCCGCCCGGCCGCCGTCATGGCCCGCCGGGCGCCGTTGATGGCGGCCTTGGCCGACAGCAGGTCGTAGACCGTCTCGATCAGCAGGAGGTCCACGCCGCCGTCGAGCAGCCCGCTCGCCTGCTCCTCGTAGGCGGCCCGCAGGCCCGCGTACGAGATCTGGCCGAGCGTCGGGAACTTCGTCCCCGGTCCGATGCTGCCGGCGACAAATCGCGGCCGTTCGGCCGTCGCGTACTCGTCGGCGACGCGCCGGGCGATGGTGGCGGCCACCCGGTTGATCTCCCGCGCCCGGGACGCCAGTCCGTACTCGGCCAGGACCACCGAGGACGCGCCGAAGGTGTCGGTCTCGATGACGTCCACCCCCACGTCGAGGAACGACCGGTGGAGCCGTTCGACGGCAGCCGGCTTGCTGAGGACGAGGAACTCGTTGCAGCCCTCGTACTGCGACCCGCCGAAGTCGTCGGCGTCGAGCTCCTGGAGCTGGAGGTTCGTGCCGGTGGCGCCGTCGAACACGAGCACCCGCTCGCCGAGCGCGCGAAGGTAGGGCGAGGCTGTCGGGTCGAGGCGGCCGAGGAGGGGGGAGGGCGACATCGGTCCACCAAGGCTATTCGGTGCCGCCACCCTGTGGCCGCGTCCCGCTCGGTAGCATCCGGGCCCGGCCGGCCGCCGGTCACCTCGGCGGCGGTCGAAGGGAGGAGCGCCCGATGCAGGTAGCCGTCGTGGGGCTGGGGAAGATGGGCAGCGCGCTGGCCAGGCACCTGCTCGGGCAGGGCACCGAGGTCGTGGTCTGGAACCGCTCGCCGGCCCCCGTCGGGGCCTTGGTGGCCGAGGGGGCGGTGGCCGCCGGCGACCTCGCCGCCGCATGGCGCGGGTCCACAGCCGTCTGCACCTTCCTGGCCGACGACGCGGCGGTCGACGCCGTCCTGCTCGCAGAGGGCGGCCTGCTCGCCGCCCCGCCACCGGGAGGGCTCCTCCTCGAGCACAGCACCGTCTCCCCGGAGGTGTCGGCCCGGGTCGCCGAGGTGGCGTCGGCTCGCGGGGTCGGCTACGTGCGTTGCCCGGTGAGCGGGAACCCCGAGGTCCTGGCGGCCGGGGACCTGGCGCTCATCGTCTCGGGGGACAGGGAGGACGTCGACCGCGCCGGGCCGGTGCTCGAGCGGATCGGGGCGTCGGCGAGCTACGTCGGCGGCGGGGAGCACGCCCGGGTGGTCAAGCTGGCGGTCAACTCGATGCTCGCCGGCTCGGCGGAGCTCCTGGCCGAGCTGGTCGTGCTCACCGAGGCGTGGGGTGTCGACCGCACCGTCCTGCTTCCGCTGCTCCAGCGCTCGGCGCTCGGCTCCCCCTTCGTGCACTACAAGACCCGCGTGCTGGCCGAACGCGACTACGAGGCGACCTTCACGCTGGCGATGCTGCTGAAGGACCTCCGGCTCGCCCACGCAGTGGCCGACGCCGTCTCGGTCCCGATGCCGGTGACCGGTCTCGTCGAGCGCCTGTCGGAGGACGGGTGCGCGCGGGGCCTGGGCGACCTCGACATGATGGCGCTCGTGCCGCGCCTGCAGGCCCTGGCCGCCCGGACGCCGGACGTGACGGTGACCGGCACCGGCGACGGCCAAGGGGGCGGTCGTGGCTGACGGGGCGGTGGTGGTCGTCGGGGGCACGTCGGGGATCGGCCGCGAGCTGGCGGCCGCGTACGCCAGGGCGGGCACGCCGGTGGTCGTCTCCGGCCGGGACGAGCAGCGGGCCCGGGAGGTGGCCTCCGGCATCGGGGGCCCCGTGCGCGGCATCGGCCTCGACCTCGCCGAGCCGGCGTCGATCCGGCAGGCGCTGGAGAGCGTCGGCCCGGTGCAGCGCCTGGTGGTCTCCGCCATCGAACGCGGCGTGAACCACATCACGCGTTTCGACCGCACGCACGCCATGCGGCTCGTCACCCTGAAGCTCGTGGGCTACGCCGAGACCGTCCACGTGCTCCAGGACCGGCTCGTGGCCGGCGCCTCGATCCTCTTGTTCGGCGGCCTGGCCAAGGAGCGGCCCTACGACGGTTCCACCACCGTGAGCACCGTCAACGGGGGGATCTCCGGGATGGTCCGCACGCTCGCCTGCGAGCTGGCTCCGGTTCGCGTCAACGCCATCCATCCCGGCATCGTCGGCGACAGCCCCTACTGGATCGACAAGCCGGTCGGCGCCTTCGTCGAGCGAACCCCCATTGGGCGGCTCGTCACCATGGCCGAGGTCGTCCAGGCGGCGACGTTCCTCCTCGAGTGCGGCGGGATGAACGGGGCGGACCTCTTCGTGGACGGGGGGTGGCTGCTCAGGTGAGCCAGGTGCGCACGGGACCCGGGCGACCGGCGAACGGGAGGGAGCGTCGATGAGCGAGGCTGTGGCCACACGGGGACGGGTCCGGGCGCTGGCGCCGGGATCGCCGGTGCTCTTCCGGGGAGGCACGGTCCTCACGATGGACCGGGCCGGCGTGCTGCCAGGCGCCGACGTGCTCGTGGAGGGCGAGCGCATCAGCGCGGTCGGCACCGCCCTGGCGGCGCCGGAGGGATGCCTCGTCGTCGACGCCACCGGCGGCATCGTCATGCCGGGGATGGTCGACACCCACCGGCACATGTGGCAGACGGCGATGCGAGGGTTCGGGGCCGACTGGACGCTCAGCCAGTACTTCGTCTTCTACTACATCAAGTGGGGCTCGGTCTTCCGGCCCGAGGACGTCTACGCCGGCAATTTGCTCTCGGCCGTCGAGGCCGTCGACGCCGGCGTGACGACCACGGTGGACTGGTCCCACGGGCTGCGCACGGTGGAGCACGCCGAGGCCGCGCTCGAGGCGCTCCGGGAGGTGCCGGGCCGCTTCGTCCTCGCCTACGGCAACATCTTCGGCGCGCCGTGGGAGTGGGCGCCCAGCCCCGAGCTGCGCGACTTCGTGTCCCGCCACTTCTCGAGCCCCACGGACATGCTGGGGTGCCAGCTCGCCTTCGACGTGACCGGCCAACCCGACTTCCCCGAGAAGGCGGCGTTCGAGGCGGCGCGCGAGCTGGGGCTCCGGGTGACCACCCACGCCGGCGTGTGGGGCGCCACCGACGACACCGGGATCCGTCAGATGGCGGAGCACGGCTTCATGACCGACGACGTCACCTACGTGCACGCGTCGACCCTGACGGACGACTCGTACCAGCGGATCGCGGCGTCGGGTGCCTACGCCTCGGTGGCGACGGAGAGCGAGGCCAACGCCGGGCAGGGGTTCCCGACGTCGTGGCAGCTGCGCCGGCACGGGATCCCCGTCTCGCTGTCGACCGACACCAGCGTCTGGTGGAGCGCCGACATGTTCTCGGCGATGCGGGCGACGCTCAACATCGACCGGTGCCGCGAGCACCAGGAGTCGCACGCCAGGCGGGAGACCTGCGTCGCCAGCGGACTGCGCGCCGAGGAGGTCCTGCGGTGGGCCACGGTCGGCGGCGCCGAGGCGCTGGGGCTCGGCGACGTGGTCGGGAGCCTGGCGCCGGGGAAGAAGGCGGACGTCGTGCTGGTGAAGAACGAGCGCTCACCGGCGATGTTCCCGGTGCTCAACCCCGGCGGGCACGTCGTCTTCCAGGCCGGCCGGGGCGACGTGCACACCGTGATGGTGAACGGTCGCCTCGTGAAGTACGACCACGAGCTGATCGGGGTCGATCTGGCAAAGGTGCGCGCGGCCGTGGAGTCCACCGTCGAGCACGCCCTGGGGGCGCTCGGGCCGGACGAGTGGAAGGACGCCATGTGCCCGGACCTCCCGGAGAGGGAGGAGATCCCGAACCCCTACCTGGCCGCACGCCGTCAGGGGTCGCCCGGCTGACTCGACGGGTCGCGGCCCTGTCGGGCCAGGCTCGCCCAGTGGGCGGGCCAGCGGTAGGAGTGGCGACGCGGCGGCTGCGGCGCCTGGGTCTCGATCCAGCGAACGTGGCCCCCGCTCGTGTTGAAGAACCCGTGGAGGGTGCCCACGCCGCAGAAGAGGGCCTCGCCCGCCCGGAAGGTGCGGGTCTCCCCCTCGATCTCCCCCTCGATCTCGCCCTGGAGGAAGACGTAGGCCTCCTCGAAGGGATGGTCGTGGACCTGGGCCGCACCTCCCGGCTCGTAGTCGACCATGAACATGGTGCACAGGTCGGCGCCGAGCCCGGGGTCGACCATCATCTTGACGGAGATGCCGCTGTACGCCAGCAGGGCGGTGTCCATCCCGGCGGGCGCCCGCCCGCGCGCCGGGTCCCGGAGGGCCAGCGCCTCCGCCTGGGAGTCGGTGCCGGCGAAGTGCCCGAGATGGCGGAGCATCGGGTCGCCGAACGGCGGCCGGGCGGCGGCGGCGGCTGGTCCCGGCTGCTCGGCCGTCACGATCGTGTCCTCGGGCCGACCCGCCGCCGCCGGGCTGCCGAGCTCGAGCCACAGGGCGTCGCCGCCGGGGGTGACGCTCCAGGCGTGGGGCGTCCCCACCGGGAAGAAGACGTAGTCCCCGGGCGCCAGCTGGTAGCTGCGGTCTCCCACGTCCACCACCGGCTCACCCTCCAGCACGTAGGCGCACTGCTCGAAGGAGTGGACGTGGCGGGGGGTTCGCGCCCCCGCCGAGAGCCGGGCCAGCCCGAGGTCGGTGTGCACCGCGCCAGTCGACCGGCCGACCAGGCTGCAATGTGCGTAGCCGGGGACCCGGCCGTCCCGGCCGTCGTCCTCGAACGCCCGCGTCCAGCTCCGCACGTGGATCATCGTCCCTCCGTTGGCGTCGGCCGGGCGCGTGGCCCACCCGGGCGTGGGGGTGGCTCGTCGGCCCCGGCATTCTCTCTACCAGGAACGGCCCCGGCGTCGGTAGCGGGAGGGGGCGGCGGGGATGGGTAGCATCCGCCACCGTGCGCATCTACACCCGCAAGGGGGACGACGGGACCACCGGGCTCCTCTACGGCGGCCGCGTGGGCAAGGGCGAGCCCCGCATCGAGCTGAACGGAGCGGTCGACGAGGCGCAGGCCGCCCTGGGGCTCGCCCGGGCAGAGTCGGCCCCCGCGTCGGAGCTGGACGGCCTCCTCGTCACGATCGAGCGCCAGCTCTACGTGCTGATGGCGGAGGTGGCGACGGCCCCGGGCAACCGCCGCAAGCTCACCGTCGACGAGAGCCTGGTCACCGAGGGCATGGTCGAGCGCCTGGAGGGGTGGATCGACCAGCTGTCGGAGCGGTTCCCCATGCCCACCGAGTTCGTGGTGCCCGGGGCGAACCGGTGCTCGGCCGCCCTCGACGTCGCCCGCACCGTGGTGCGGCGGGCCGAGCGGGTCCTGGCGGCCATGCCGCCGCTGGCGGGCGA
>JAJYVT010000100.1 GCA_021791845.1 Actinomycetes bacterium
TTGCTCCGAGCAACGCCGTTCCCCTCCTTCGTCTCTGGGACTCTTGCCGAGCCCGAAACGCTAGGCAGGGGGCGGCATTGCTCGCGTGTCAGCAGGTCAGGGCACCCACGGATCGGTCAGGAGAGGCAGATGGGCTCTCCTGACACATCCGTGGGCGCCTCCAGGCGAACATTCGTTCGAGCGAGGATGGCAGTCAGGCCAGCCACAGGGTGGCTGGCCTGGTCCATTGTCGCTGACGACAAGTCCACGACGGGGGTCGTCAAGGGCCGGGCGGCCACTCGTGCCCGCCCTCGGCTGCGCCGCCCCTTGACGACCCCTCCCGCGCGGCACCGGAAAGCGGAAGAGTCGTTGTCCCAAGCAGGCTTGTGAGCATTTGACCTGCTCAGGCGCCCACGGATGTGTCAGGAGACCCCAAGTTCGCGGCCTGAGAGGCTGTTGACGAAGTCATCCCAGTAAGACGCCGGAATGGTCCACCACGGCCACTGTAGTTGCATATACAGTGTCGACTATGACCGAAGACACGGCAAAGACTGGGACGTGGCGGACCACCCACGGCGATATGACCGACGAAGAGTGGGAGCTCGTCGCCGATCTGGTGGAACCCTACTCGGCTCGCGCCAGGATCGGTCGACCGGCTGTGGTGTCTCGCCGGGCCATCGTGGACGCCATCTTCTACGTAGCCGCGACGGGCTGCCAGTGGCGGGCGCTGCCCGAGCGCTACCCCAACTGGAACACCGTGCATCGCCACCACTTGCGCTGGTCACGTGACGGGACCTGGGAGAAGCTCTGCGATCGACTTCGTTCGTTGGTACGCGAGCGTGAAGGACGAGACCCCACATGCTCTGGGACTGTCATCGACGCCCGCTCTGTGCGCGGAGCTGCGACCGTCGGGGCTTCTACCAGGGGCTATGACGCAGGCAAGAAGGTCTCGGGCAGGAAGACCTTCGGAGTCGTCGACACGCTCGGCCTCTTGGTGGCGATCGTGATCGTCGCCGCATCGGTCTCTGACAACACGGGCGGGATCGCCGCCGTCGACCGGGCGAGGGCAAAGAGCACCCGCCTGAAGAAGGTGTTCTGCGACCAGGGCTTCAAGCGCACCTTCGTCGCCCACTGCGCGGGCGCCCACGTGTCTGCAGAAGTCGTCCGCCGCATCGCCCAGGGACGCTTCGAGGTCCTGCCCCGGCGTTGGGTCGTCGAGCGCACCTGGTCGTGGTTGATGAACAACCGTCGTCTCCAGGTCGACTATGAGCGGGATCCAACCGTGGCCGAAGGGTTCATATGGGCAGCCCACAGCCGCCTCTTGCTCCGCCGGCTGACCTCGCAGGCGATCGCGTAGGCGCGCTGGGAGAACATGCGCGACAGGCTCTAAGTGCCGCTACGGCGGCTCAGCCGCCGGTGCACTCGTTGAGGGCGTCGATCAGCACCCGCAGCCGGGCGAAGTGGAACTTGTCGAAGCGGAACGCCAGCCGGGGCAGCTCGAGGTGGTCGTGGCCGGAGCGCTCCGGCGGGAACGGGTCGACGGGGCGGATGGTGCCCGACAGCACGATGTCGGCGAACCGGCGGTTGAGCTCCTTCAGCTCGGCCGGGGAGGGGAGCACCTGGAGCCGGAGGACGAGGAGGTCGCCCACCCAGCGGACCGAGTGGTAGTTGCGGTAGAAGCCGAGCACCTCCTCGGTGGCCTCGTCCACGCTCTTGGCCACCTTGAACAGCGACACGTCGTCGCCCGAGATGAACCCCGGCCGCACCGCCTCCTCGTCGATGAACCGCCGCCACCCGTGCCAGTACGTGCCGCCCTCGGTCTCCACCAGGACCACCGGGGCCGGCTCGGCCTTGCCCGTCTGGAGCAGCGTCAGGAGCTCGTAGCACTCGTCCTGGGTCCCGAAGCCGCCCGGCAGCAGCGCGTAGGCGTGGGACTCCTTGATGAGCATGAGCTTGCGGGTGAAGAAGTACCGCATCTCCACGAGCTTGGGGTCCTGGGCGATGAAGGGGTTGGCCCCCTCCTCGTGGGGGAGGCGGATGTTGACCCCGAAGGAGTGGTCCCGGCCCGCCCCCTCCGAGCCGGCGGCCATGATGCCGGGGCCCGCCCCGGTCACGACCATCCAGCCGGCCCCGGCCAGCTGGGCCGCGAGGTCCCGGGCGAGGACGTACACCGGGTCGTCGGGAAGGGTCCGGGCCGAGCCGAACATCGTGAGCTTGCGCACCGACCGGTACGGCCGGAAGACCCGGAACGCCTCGGCCATCTCGGCCAGGGCGGCGTCGGCGATCTTGAGGTCGCCCACCTCGGTCTGCTCGGCGCCGAGGTCCCACACCGTCTCGAGCATCGAGCGGACGAGGCTGCGGCGGGCGGGGGAGAGGTCCCGCCCCTCCACGATCCGCTCGAAGGCGGCGTCGATCAGTGCGGGGTCGGGCCGCGGGGCGGCCTCGAGCAGCTCGCCGGCACCCGGCTCGGGGGCCGAGCGGGCGCTCACGCCACGACCGGCTCGGCCCGCCCGTAGAGCGTGGTGCGCTGGACCAGTGGCCGCCCGAGCGGCGCCACCAGCTCCTCCAGCTCCTCGACCCCCATCCGCTGCCCGTGGCTGGCGCCGGCCGCCCGCGAGATGTTCTCGTCCATCAGCGTCCCCCCGAGGTCGTTGGCCCCGCCCGCCAGCACCTGGCGGGCGCCCTCGCGGCCCATCTTGACCCAGGACACCTGCACGTTGTCGATGGCGCCGTGGTAGGCGATGCGGCCCACGGCGTGCATCAGGAGCGCCTCCCGGAACGTCGGGCCCCGGCGGGCCCGGTGCTGGAGGTAGATGGGGGAGGCCATGTGCACGAACGGCAGGGGGACGAACTCGGTGAACCCGCCGGTCTCCCGCTGGAGGGCGCGCGTCCGGACCATGTGGCGGGCCCAGCTGACCGGCTGCTCCACCGCCCCGAACATGATGGTCACGTTGGAGCGAAGCCCCACGCCGTGGGCGGTGCGGTGCGCCTCCAGCCACTGGTCGGTGTCGATCTTGTCCGGGCACAGGACCGCCCGGATCTCGTCTGTCAGGATCTCCGCCGCCGTGCCGGGCAGGGTCTTGAGGCCGGCGTCCCGCAGGCGCGCCAGGTAGGTGGCCAGGGGCTCCTCGAGCCGCCGCGCCCCCTCGGTGACCTCCAGGGCGGTGAAGGCATGGATGTGGATCCGCTCGGACCCGGCCCGGACGGCCTTCAGCACCTCCACGTAGTAGTCGCCGTCGAACTTCGGGTGGATGCCCCCCTGCAGGCACACCTCCGTCGCCCCCTCGGCCTCGGCCTCGACCACCCGGCGGGTGATCTCGTCCAGCTCCAAGAGGTAGGGCGCGCCCCGGAGGTTGAGGGACAGCGGCCCCTTGGAGAAGGCGCAGAAGCGGCACTTGAAGGTGCACACGTTGGTGTAGTTGATGTTGCGGTTGCAGACGTAGGTGACCTCGTCGCCCACGACCTGGCGGCGCAGGGCGTCGGCCATCTCCGCCACCGCCCGGACCTCGGGGCCGCGGGCGGAGAACAGGGTGACGATCTCCTCCTCGCCCACCTCATGGCCGAGGGCGACCCCGGCCAGCACCTCGTTCACCGGGCCGCCGGCCGCCGGCGTCGCCGCCAGGAGCGCCGCCCCGACGAGCGCCGGCGGCGCCACCTCGCCGCCCGAGCACCAGCCGTCCTCCCTCGCCAGGCCCTCGGCGTCGGCGGCGTCGAGGACGGGGAAGCGCAGCGCCTCGTCCAGCCACCGCTCGGGGCGGAGCGCCACGTGCGGGTAGACGGTGAGCCGCGGGGCCAGGGTGTGGCCCGCCGCCTCCGTCGCCGCCCGCAGGTGGTCCAGGGCCGGCCAGGCCCGCTCGGGGTTCACGTGGTCGGCGGTCACGGGGGAGACGCCGCCCCAGTCGTCGATCCCCGCCGCGAGCAGGGGGGCCAGGTCGTCGGAGAGGTTGGGCGGCGCCTGGACGTGGACGTCGGCCGGCAGCAGCAGCCTGGCCGCGGCGATCGACCAGACGAGCTCGTCGGGAGGGCACGGTGGGTGGCCGGCCATGGCCGTGCCCGGCTTGGGCAGGAAGTTCTGAACGATGACCTCCTGGACGTGGCCGTGCCGGCGGTGGGCGTCGGCGATGGCCGCCAACGCCGCCACCCGGTCGGCCCGGTCCTCGCCGATGCCGACCAGGATCCCGCTGGTGAAGGGGACGGCGAGCCGCCCGGCCGCCTCCAGGGTGGCCAGGCGTCGCTCGGGCGTCTTGTCCGGGGCCCGGCGATGGGCCTCGAGGTCGGGGCGGAGCGACTCGAGCATCATCCCCTGGCTGGCGGCGACGGTCCGCAGGAGGGCGAGGTCGGCCCCGCCCAGCGCGCCGGCGTTGGCGTGGGGGAGCAGCCCCGTCTCCTCGAGCACCGCCCGGCAGGCGGCGGCCAGGTACTCGACGGTGGAGGCGTAGCCGTTGGCCCCGAGCCAGTCCCGGGCGGCGGCGTAGCGGTCCTCGGGCGCTTCACCCAGGGTGAAGAGGGCCTCATGGCAGCCCGCCTCCTTCCCCGCCCGGGCGATCCCGAGCACCTCGTCGATCGAGAGGTAGGGGGCGGCCAGGCGGGCCGGCGCCTTGGCGAAGGTGCAGTAGCCGCAGCGGTCCCGGCAGAGCATGGTGAGGGGGATGAAGACCTTGGGGGAGAAGGTGACCCGCGTGCCGTAGGCCCGGTCGCGCACGGCCGCCGCCGCGCCCACGAGCTCGTCCAACGGCGCCGCCAGCACGTCCTCGGCGGTCCAGGCGGTGGGGGTGGTCGTCATGGCCGCGCCCTCAGGCCTGGGGGACGCGCCAGGCGTCGCCCGAGCGCTCGAGGAGGAGGTCGGCGATCTGGGGACCCCACGTCCCGGCGGGGTAGAGGTGCAGGCCCCCGCCGCCTGGCTCCGACCAGGCCTCGAGATAGGGGTCCACGATGCGCCAGGCCTGCTCGACCTCGTCGGTGCGGATGAACAAGGTGGCGTCGCCGCACATGGCGTCGTGGAGGAGGCGCGGGTAGCCGTCGCTCTCGCGCTCTTTGAAGGCCGTCTCGTAGAGGAAGTCCATGGACACAGACTGCACCCGGAACTCCTCTCCCGGCACCTTTGCGCCGAAGTGCAGCGAGATCCCCTCGTCGGGCTGGATCCGCAGCACCAGCGTGTTGGGGCGGAGCTGGCGTGCCAGCTCGCCCTCGAAGGCGAGGAACGGGACCCGGTGGAACTGGAGGGCGACCTCGGTCACCCGGGCCGGCAGCCGCTTGCCCGTCCGCACGTAGACCGGCACGCCGGCCCACCGCCAGTTCTCGACCCGCAGGCGCAGGGCGACGTACGTCTCGGTCTGCGAGTCGGGCGCCACCCCCTCCTCCTGGCGGTAGGCGGGCACCGGCGACTGGTCCACCACGCCGGCCGCGTACTGCCCCCGCACCGACTTGTCGACGGCCTCGTCGGGGGTGGGGATGTCGACGGCCTTCAAGAGCTTCACCTTCTCGTCGCGGATGTGGGTGGCGTCCATCCCCGTCGGCGGCTCCATCAAGGTGAGGGACAGCACCTGCATCACGTGGTTCTGGACGATGTCGCGCAGCGCCCCGGCCGTCTCGTAGAACCCGCCGCGGTGCTCGACGCCCAGGCTCTCGGCCACCGTGATCTGCACCTGCTCCACGTAGCGGCGGTTCCAGATGGGCTCGAAGATGGCGTTGGCGAACCGCAGCGCCAGCACGTTCTGGACCGTCTCCTTGCCCATGTAGTGGTCGATGCGGAAGATCTGGTCCTCGTCGAAGGCCCGGTGGACGGCGGCGTCGAGGTCGAGCGCGCTCTGCAGGTCGCGGCCGTAGGGCTTCTCCACCACCAGGCGGGCGAACTGGCCGCCCTCGCCCGGGACGTTGCACCCCTCCTTGGCCAGCGCCTCGGCCACCATGGCGAACACCGAGGGGATCGTGGCCAGGTAGTAGACGCGGTTGCCCTGGGTGCCGTACTGCTGGTCCGCCTCCGCCAGCACCTCCTTCAGGCGGTCGAAGGTCTGGGTGGAGGCGTACTCGCCGGGGACGTAGCGGAACCGCTCCACCAGCGCCCGCCACCGCTCGCCCCCGGCCGAGGCGTCCTGGAGGGCGACCTTGCGGAACTCCTCGTCGCTCCACTCGGTCCGGGCCACGCCGATGACGGTGAAGCGGTCCGACAGGCGGCCCCGCTCGGCCAGGTCGGCCAGGGCGGGGAGGATCTTGCGGGCGGTGAGGTCGCCCGAGGCGCCAAAGATGACGAGGGCGAGTGGCGGCGTCTGCTCGTGCGGCTGCATGGGGCTCCGGGGGGAGGCCATGGCGGCGGCGGCACGCCCGCTCGCCGGCGTGGCCGCCGCCCGGGACGACGATCGAGCCGCCGCTGGGGACGCCGGGGACGCTGATCGAGCCGCCGCTGGGGACGCTGGGGACGCTGTGGACGCCGACGGTGAAGCCGCCGGAGCCGTTGATGGGGAAGGGGGCACGGGAAGCTCGGCTAGCTGATGGCGTTGGCCTTGTCGGTGAGCGACTGCAGCAGCTCATCGAAGGACTTGGCGAACGCCGCCACCCCTTGCTCCTCCAGGGTGGTGCCCACGTCGGCCATGTCGACGCCGACCCGGCCGAGGTCGTCCAGCGCCTGGTGGGCCTCCTCCAGGCCGGCGTCCACGGTGCGGGCGATCGTGCCGTGGTCGAGCAGCGCCTCCATGGTGGGCTCCGGCATGGTGTTGACGGTGTCGGGCCCGATCAGCGAGTCCACGTAGAGCAGGTCGGGGTAGCTCGGGTTCTTGGTCGACGTGGACGCCCACAGGGGCCGCTGGACCCGGGCGCCCTTGGCGGCCAGGGCCTCCCAGCGCTCCCCGGCGAACGTGGCCGTGAACTGCTCGTAGGCGAGCTTCGCCTGGGCCACCGCCGCCTTGCCCCGCAGCGCCAGCACCTCGGGGTCCCCGGTGCCGTCGCCCCCGCCGGCCAGGGCCTCCAGGCGGCGGTCGACCTCGGTGTCCACCCGGCTCACGAAGAACGACGCCACGCTGTGGACCCGCGAGAGGTCGGTGGCGCCCGAGGCGGCATGGGCCTCCAGGCCCGCCAGGTAGGCCTCCATGACCTCCCCGTAGCGCTCGAGGCTGAAGATGAGGGTGACGTTGATGCTTCGGCCCTCGGCGATGAGCTGGCGGACCGCCGGGACACCCTCCTTCGTTCCCGGCACCTTCACCAGCAGGTTGGGTCGGTCGATCCGCTCGTGGAGCGACCGGGCGGCGGCGATGGAGCCGTCGGTGTCGGCGGCGAGCGCCGGGGCCACCTCGAGGGAGACGAAGCCGTCGGCCCCCTCGCTCGACTCGTGCACGGGCCGCAGGACGGCCAGCGCCTGCTCGATGTCGTCGATCACCATCTCCCAGTAGGCGTCGTCGGGGCTCATGGAGGCGAGCAGCCGTCGGAACTGGTCGTCGTAGACGTCGGTCGCCTGGATGGCCTTGGCGAAGATCGTGGGGTTGGAGGTGACGCCCCGCACGCCCTCGCCAACGAGCTCCTGCAGGTGCCCGCCGGTCAACCACTGACGGTGCAGGTCGTCCATCCAGGGGCTCTGGCCCTGGCGGGCGAAGAGCTCGTCGAGCTTCGTCATCGCCGTCCTCCTTGCTCGAGCAGCGCCGCCGCCCGCTCGGCGACGTGCGCAGCGGTGAACCCGAACTCCTCCAGCGCCAGCGGGCCGGGCGCCGAGGCGCCGAAGGTGTCGATCGACACCGTGGCGTCGGCGTAGCGGTCCCATCCGAACGACGCGCCGGCCTCCACGGCCAGCCGGGGGACGCCGGGCGGCAGCACGGAGGCACGGTAGGCCGCGTCCTGGGCCTCGAACCACTCCCAGCACGGCAGGGACACCACCCGGGCCCGCACGCCGTCGCCGGCCAGGCGCTCCGCCGCCTCGACGCACAGGTGGACCTCGCTCCCGGTCCCGACGAGGACCACGTCGGGCGGTCCGCCGTCGCCCATGCCCGGCTCGTCCACCAGCACGTAGCCGCCGCGTGGCAGCCCCTCGGCGGCACGGTCGGCCGTCTGGGCCAGCACCGGCAGCTCCTGGCGGGAGAGGACGAGGCCCGTCGGCTCCTCGCCGTCCACCGCCTTGCGCCAGGCCTGGGCCGTCTCGTTGGCGTCGGCCGGCCGGCACACCACCAGCCCCGGCATCGCCCGCAGCGAGGCCAGCTGCTCGATGGGCTGGTGGGTCGGGCCGTCCTCGCCCAGCCCGACCGAGTCGTGCGTCCAGGAGTAGATGACGTGCGCCCGCGAGAGGGCGGCCAGCCGCACGGCGGGCCGCATGTAGTCGCTGAAGCAGAAGAAGGTGCCGCCCACCGGCAGGACGCCCCCGTGGTGGGCCATGCCCGTCATGGCCGCCGCCATGACGTGCTCCCGGATGCCGAAGTGGACCTGGCGGCCGTCGGGGTGCTCCACCGACTGCGGCTCGGCGTCGTCGAGCTTCACCCCGGTGTTCCCGGTGAGGTCGGCGGCCCCGGCGACCAGCTCGGGGATGAGGTCCACGGTGGCGTTGATGCAGGCGTTGATGGCCTTGCGGGTGGCGAGCTGCGCGCCGGCCTCGAACGACGGCAGCTTCTGCTCCCAGCCCGGCGCGCCCTTGCCGGACCAGGCGACCTCCCAGGCGGCGCGGTCGCCCGTCCAGGCGCTGAGGCGGGCGGCCCACTCGGCGCGCATCGCCTCCCCGCGGGGGATGGTGCGCCGGTAGAGCTCGACCACCTCGTCGGGCACCCAGAACGTCTGGTCGGGGGGCAGGCCGAGGATGGCCTTGGTCTCCCGGATCTCGTCCTCCCCGAAGGGGTCCCCGTGGGCCTTGGCGGTGTCGGTCAGGTGGGGCGAGGGCCAGCCGATGTGGCTGCGCAAGATGACGAGCGAGGGCCTGTCCTCGACCGCCTTTGCCCGGCGCAGGGCCTGCTCCAGGGCGTCGGTGTCGTTGGCGACCTCCCCCACGTCGTCCACGTCCCACCCGTAGGCGCGGAACCGCTCGGCAACGTTGTCGCTGGTGGCGAGCTCGGTGGGGCCGTCGATCGAGATGTGGTTGTCGTCGAAGACGTAGACCAGCCGGCCCAGGCCCAGGTGCCCGGCCAGGGAGGCCGCCTCGTGGCTGATTCCCTCCTCCAGGCACCCGTCGCCGCAGAAGACGAAGGTGTGGTGGTCGACCAGCTCGGGGCCGAAGCGGGTGCGCAGGAGCCGCTCGGCGATGCCCATGCCGACCCCGTTGGCGAAGCCCTGGCCCAGGGGACCGGTCGTGACCTCGATGCCGGGCGCGTGGCGGTGCTCGGGGTGGCCCGGCGTCTTGGAGCCCCACTGGCGGAACGCCTTCAGGTCGTCGAGGGTGAGGCCGTAGCCGCAGAGGTAGAGCATCGAGTAGAGGAGGATCGATGCGTGGCCGTTCGACAGGACGAACCGGTCACGGTCGGGCCACGCCGGATCGGTCGGGTCGTGGCGCAGCACCTTGGTGAAGAGCACGTGGGCCAGCGGGGCGAGGGCCATGGCGGTCCCCGAGTGGCCCGAGTGGGCCCGCTCGGGCGCGTCCATGGCGAGCCCGCGGATGACGTTGATGCCCAGCTGCTCCAGGGCGCGCTCCTCCGCGGCGCCACTCCCGGGCGCCGCCCCGGATGCCTCGGGCGCGGGCGGCGCGGCGCCGGGGGAAGAGGCCGGGGGCGGGGCAGGCGGCGGAGCAGGGGACATGCCCTGAACCCTACCCAGCCCGGGAGGCGGATCCTTGTAGCGTCGCGGCGATGACGAGCGACCCTGCGACGGGCCTGCAGGTGCCCCCGAACTGCGACCTGACCCTCGGCCTCGTCTGCGTGGAGAAGGGTGCCGGGCGGACGGTGTGGGAGATGCGGGCGCACGAGCGGTTCGCCAACCCCAACGGCGTCGTCCAGGGCGGCATCGTGGCGGCCTGGTGCGACTCGGCCATGGGGGCGACCGTCATCACGGCCGCCGCCGGGCGTCGCATCCGGGTCACCAACACCGACCTGCGCGCCAGCTTCCTGCGGCCCGTGGCCGTGGGCGCCCTGCTGCGCTGCGAGGCGACCATCGTCTCGGGGGGCCGGCGCGTCGCCTTCACCGAGGCCACCGTGGCGACGGTGGACGGTACGTCCCTCGCCCGGGCCAGCGGGACCTACCTCCTCCTGGAGCGGCGCTGATGGTCCCGGTGGCCCCGGGAACGGCCGGCCATGTGTCGCCCGCTTGCGACCGGGGAACCCTCCGGTGGAGGATTGTCCAGGTTGGCGGCGCAGTCCGCCGGCGGGAACGGCCGGTCGCAGGCGCGGCCACGGCATCGAGAGGAGCCTGAGGGCGCGTGGCACGATTCGGCATCGGCAAGTCGTCGACAGCGCGCGGCGGCGTGCGCCAGAGCGGCACCGAGGCGCTCCAGCTCGTTGTGGAGTACGTGAAGCAGGAGACGCTCACGCCCCTGAAGGGCCTGGGCCGTTACCTCCTCTTCGGGATCGCCGGCTCGCTGGCGCTCTGCGCCGGCGTGGTGCTGCTGCTCGTCGCCCTCCTGCGTGCGCTCCAGACAGAGACGGCCACAACGTTCGGGGGCAACCTCAGCTGGCTGCCCTACGTCATCGTGTGCTTTGCCGCCGTCCTCGTGATCGGGCTCGCGGCCTGGCGCATCACCAAGGGACCCGCCGCCCGGCGGCGGTCCGAGAGCGGCAACGCTGGAGGGAGCAGGGCATGAGCGTGCAGACCAACGGCCGGCGCATCACGAGGGCCGACCTCGAGGCTGCCTTCGAGAAGGTGGTCGGCGAGGGCGAGAAGACGGTGGAGCGGGCGACCCCGGCGGCCGCCGTCATCGCCGGCGCCGCGGTCCTCGTGGTCGTGACGCTGGCGTTCCTGGCCGGCAAGCGGCGGGGGCGCAAGCGGTCCTCGGTCGTCGAGATCCGCCGCATCTGAGCGCCGGCCCGCTCCGCACCGTGGGACGCGCCATCGACGCCGTGCTCCGCAGGCTCACCCGCACCGGGTTCCGCCGCGCCCTGGG
>JAJYVT010000001.1 GCA_021791845.1 Actinomycetes bacterium
GGCTGGGCGACGTACACGAAGCCCCCCTCCACCAGCGCCTTCATCTGGCGGAAGAAGAACGTGAGCAGCAGCGTGCGGATGTGGCTCCCGTCCACGTCGGCGTCGGCCAGGATGATCACCTTGTGGTAGCGGATCTTGGCGACGTCGAAGTCCTCCGCCAGCCCGGCGCCGATGGCGGCGATCAGCGCCTGGATCTCGGTGTTCTTCAGCATCTTGTCGATGCGGGCCCGCTCGACGTTGAGGATCTTGCCGCGGATGGGCAGGATGGCCTGGGTGCGCGGGTCGCGGGCGTCCTTGGCCGAGCTGCCGGCCGAGTTGCCCTCCACGATGAACAGCTCGCACTCGCGCCGGTCGCGTGACGAGCAGTCGATGAGCTTGCCCGGGAGGCCGGCGCCGTCCAGCCCCGACTTGCGGCGGGTGAGGTCGCGCGCGTGCTGCGCCGCCACCCGGGCCCGTTGGGCCAGGAGGGCCTTCTTCACCACCTGGTTGGCCTCGGTCGGGTTCTCCTCCAGCCACTCGGTCAGCTTCTCGTTGGTGCCCCGCTCGACCAGGGAGCGGATCGGGACGTTGCCCAGCTTCGCCTTGGTCTGGCCCTCGAACTGGGGCACCTTCAGCCGGACCGACACGATGGCCGTGAGGCCCTCCCGGATGTCCTTGCCGTCCAGGTTCTCGTCCTTCTCCTTCAACAGGTTGCGGGACCGGGCGTAGCGGTTGATCACGTTGGTGAGGGCCTTCTTGAAGCCCTCCTCGTGCATGCCACCCTCGATGGTCGAGATGCCGTTGGCGAAGGAGTAGATGCTCTCGTTGAACCCCGTGTTCCACTGCAGGGCGACGTCAACCTCTTGGCTCTCCTCGACCTGCTGGTAGGAGGCGACCTTGCGGAACAGCGACTCCTTGGACGCGTTCAGGTGGCGAACGTAGTCCACGATGCCGCCGTTGTACTTGAACGTCTCCTTCTTCCCCGACCCGGCACGCTCGTCGGTGAAGCGGATCTCGAGCCCGCGGTTCAAGAAGGCGTACACCTGCAGGCGCTCCGTGACCGTCTGCGCCCGGAACTCCACCTCTTCGAAGATGGACCGGTCAGGCCAGAAGGTGACGGTCGTGCCGGTGCGGCCCCTGGGAGCGGGGCCGGTCACCTCCAGCGGTCCCTTGGGCTCCCCGCCGTTGGCGAACTCCATGCGGTAGTGGTTGCCGTCCCGGTCGATCTCGAGGAGGAGCCGGGTCGACAGGGCGTTGACCACCGAGGCACCAACGCCGTGGAGCCCGCCGGACACCTTGTAGCCGGCACCGCCGAACTTCCCGCCGGCGTGCAGGGTCGTGTAGACGACCTCGGCCGCCGACTTGTCGGGGGACTGGGGGTGCGCGTCCACCGGGATCCCCCGGCCGTTGTCCTCCACCCGGCACCCGCCGTCGGCCAGCAGGGTGACGTCGATGCGGGTGCAGTGGCCCCCCATCGCCTCGTCCACGCCGTTGTCGACGATCTCCCAGATCAGGTGGTGGAGGCCGGACGGCCCGGTCGACCCGATGTACATCCCGGGTCGCAGCCGCACCGGCTCGAGGCCCTCGAGGACGGTGATGTCGTCGGCGGTGTAGGACGCGCCGTCACCGGCCATCTGCTGCCTCCTCGCTCTGCCCCACGGGCGCGCTCCTTTTCAACCGATCGTGCCGGCGCCCGCACCAGGGCCCGGCGCGAGCGTGCAGCGGGGGCGAGTGCGGACGATCGATTCTACCTGAGGCGGCGGTCCGATCAGCGACCGGCCGCAGCACGGAACGGTCGCCGGCGGCGGCCCGATGGGGCGGGGGCCGGTGACGGGTCAGCGGCGGACCACCACGTCCAGGCGCTCGAGCCGCTCTCCCGTGAGCTCGGCGATCTCCGCCACGATGCGCGGGCCCAGGGCCCGCACCTGGGTCGCCCACGCCGGCTGGTCCACCGCCACGACGAGGCGTCCGGACTCGAGGCGCAGCGGCCGGGCGTGCCGGGCCACGGCCGGGCCGACCACCTCCTCCCAGCGCGAGAACACGGTGCCCAACGCCGACGCCGAGGTGGACGGGCGGGACGGGGGCGCAAGGCCGCGCACCACGTCGTCGAGGCTCGACCCGATGGGCTGCGGGCCCCGGTCCACACCTCGCAGGCGGCGGCGGCGCGGCGGCGGCCGGTCCCCGCCCCCGGGGCCATCCTGGCCACCCTGGCCGCCCCGGCCGCCCCGGCCACCCCGGCCACCCTGCCCGCCCGGACCGGTCATCGCTCCGCCGACAGCGACCGGACGTCGACGACGACAGCCACGTCCGCGCCGTCCGGGAGCGGGCCGGCGGTGGTCAGCACCGCCTGGCCGGCCGGCAGGTGCCGGACGAGGGACCGGCTGCGCGCCGGGTCGAGCTCGGAGAAGACGTCGTCGAGGAGCAGGATGGGGGCCCACCCCAGCTGCGCCGTGACCAGGCGGTGGACGGCGAGGCGGAGAGCGAGGGCGATGCTCCGCTGTTCCCCCTGCGATGCCTGGGTGCGGGCGTCCCGGCCGTCCAGGGCGAGGGCGAGGTCGTCGCGGTGGGGTCCGACCGTCGAGACGCCTCGCCGCACGTCGTCGGCTCGCCGCTCGGCCAGCGCCTGGTCCAGTGGGCCCTCCCACGAGGGCCGGTAGCCGATCTGGACCGCCGCACCGGCGGGCGCCGGCACCCCGGCGGCCTCTTCGACGGCCTCTTCGGCCGACAGCACGGCGGCCACCCCGGCGGCCTCCCCCGGCCGCGCGCTGCCGGCCTCCCCTGCGCCGCCCACCCCCCCCGCACCGCTGCCACCGGCCAGGTCGGCGTAGGCACGGACGACCTCGGGACCCAGGGCGTCGGCGAGCGACCGCCGCGCTGCCACCACCCGGCTGCCGGTCTCCGTCAAGCGGGCGTCCCACACGTCGAGCGTCGTCTCGATCTCCGCCGTGAGCCGGCCGCCGGCCTGGCGCAACAGGGCGGCACGCTGGCGGAGGACACGGTCGAGGACGTCCAGGTCGGCGGCGGCGCGGTGGTCGAGGAGCCGGATGGCCCCGTCGAGCAGGTCCCGACGACGGGCGGGCGGCCCCTGCACGACGGTCAGGTCCTCGGGCGAGAACACCGTCACCGGGACGGCCTCGGCCAGGGCGGTCCGGGTGGACACGGGGCGCCGGTTCACGAGGGTGCGTGGCGCACGCCCGCGCACGAGCTCGCTCTCGACGGTGAGCGGCCGCCCCTCCCGGACGAACCGGGACCGGACCATGGCCCGGTCCGCGCCGGTCCGGACCATGGCCTCGCGGTCGGCCGAGCGGAACGAGCGGTGGGTGCCGAGGAAGGCGATGGCCTCCAGGATCGTGGTCTTCCCCGACCCGTTGGGGCCGGTGAGCACGGTCAGGCCGTCGGGGGCGGGGCGGAACGTCGCCTCGGCGAAGGCGCGCACGTCGTGGAGCTCGAGCTCGGCCAGGCGCGTCCCCCCGTCCCCGTCCCCGTTCCCGTCGCCGGGGGCAGGGTGCCCGGGGGCGGGGCGGGCGTCGGGGCGGTCGGGCCCGACCTCCACGGCTCGACCGGCGGTGGCGGCGACGCCCGTCAGGACACCCGGACGGGCATGAGCAGGTAGCGGAAGTCCTCGCGCCCCGCCGCCCGAACGGTCGCCGGGCGGGCCGGGTTGTCCGTCTCGATGAAGACCTCGTCGTCCGCCACGGCCTCGACGCCGTCGATCAGGTACGACGGGTTGAAGGCGATCACCAGGTCCTCGCCCGTGTAGTCCCCGTCGACGGTCTCGCTCGCGTCGCCCACCTCTTGTGAGACGACCGTCAGGTCGACGCCACCGCTCCGCATCGACAGGCGGACCGGCGTCGTGTTGTCCCGGACGAGGAGCCGCACCCGCCGCAACGCCGCCAGCAGGGTCTCCCGCCCGACGTGGAGCCGGTTGGGATAGTGCTCGGGGATGAGCTGGCGGTAGTCGGGATAGCTGCCGTCGAGCAACCGGGTGGAGATGCGGACCGGCCCGCTGGTGAAGCTGATGTCCGACGGGGTGGCCGCCACGCCGACCTCGGCCCCCGGCCCGTCGACGTCGGTCGCCCCGGTGCCGGCGAGCCGCTGCAATTCGACCAGGGCCCGAGCCGGGACGAGGACGTCCCCCTCCTCCCCCAACGTTTTCGTGCCCTCCAGGTCCCGCAGCGCGAGGCGGTAGGAGTCGGTTGCGACCAGGCGGATCCCACGCTCCTCGGCCGTGAACAGCACGCCGGTGAGCAGCGGCCGGGCGTCGTCGGTGGACGCGGCCCGGACGACCTGGCGCAGCGCCTCGGAGAGCCCGGCGCGCGGCAGGGTGACGGTGGCCGGGTTCGGCTGGGGCAGCCCCGGGAACTCCACCACGGGGAACGAGCGCAACCCGAACCTGGCCCGGGCCGAGGAGATCTCCACCTTGTCGTCGTCGGACTCGAGGGTGACGGCGCCGGCCTCGAGGGACCGCACCACGTCGGCGGTGAGCCGGCCGGGCACCACGCACATCCCCTCTTCCAGCCCGATCACCTCCTGGCGGACCTGGATGGTGAGGTCCAGGTCCGTTCCCGTCACCTCCAGGAGGTTGCCCTGGGTCTTGAGCATCAGCCCCGACAGCACGGCGGACGACGCGCCCCGACCGCCGGCGGCCCGCCCGGCGGCGACGAGGACCTCGGCCAGTGCATCACGTTCGGACCGGAACTTCACCGGGTCGTCCTTTCTGGGAGGCCGCACGGCGTGGCGGCAACGGTGGCGGCAACGGCAAGACGGTGGAGCACCCGCCCCGCATCATCGGACGGTTTGAGAATTGCAGTTCTGGGATAGTAACCGTGGGGATTGTGGACGGTGCTGGAACTTCCCTGGTGGGGAGGGTGATGGGCATCCACCGTCCCGATGGCGGTGGTGGACGCGTCGAGCGCGAGGCGCCGGCCCTGGGGATTCCTGTGGACAGGTCGGACGGTCGGTCCCCAGCCTGCGCAGCGGTCGTCCACACCCGCACGTCGCCCCGACGAGGTCACGCGCCGTTGCGGATCTGGACGGTCAGGTCGGTCACCTGCTCGTAGAGCTGGCGCCGCTCCTTCATGTGGGTGGTGATCTTGTCCACCGCGTGGATCACGGTCGTGTGGTCCCGCCCTCCGAAGACGCGGGCGATGGCCGGGTAGCTGTAGTCGGTGAGGTTCCGCACCAGGTACATGGCGACCTGCCGCGCCGTCACGAGCGGGCGGGTGCGGCTCGGGCCGCACAGGGCGTCGACGGAGAACCCGTAGCTGGCCGCGGTGGCTTCGAGGATCATCTGCGGGGTGATGCGGCGGGGCTCGACGGCGGAGACGAGGTCGGCCAGGACCCGCTCGGCCAGCTCGAGGCTGATGGGCTCCCGGCTGAGGCTGGCGAAGGCGGTGACCCGGATCAGGGCGCCCTCGAGCTCCCGGATGTTGTTCTTCACGTGGGTGGCGATGAAGTCGAGCACGTCGTCGGGGATGTCGTCGTGGTCGGCCTCGGCCTTCTTGCGCAGGATGGCCAGGCGCGTCTCCAGGTCGGGGGGGTCGACCTCGGTGATGAGCCCCGACATGAACCGGCTGCGGAGCCGGTCCTCGAGCGTCTCGATCGACTTGGGCGGCCGGTCCGACGTGAGCACGACCTGTTTGCCGCCGCCGTGCAGGTCGTTGTAGGTGTGGAAGAACTCCTCCTGGAGCCCCTCCTTGTTCTCCATGAACTGCACGTCGTCGATGAGCAGGACGTCGCACTCGCGGTAGCGGCGCTTGAAGGCGATCGTCGTGGACATCCGCAGCGAGTCCACGAAGTCGTTCATGAACGTCTCGGTGGTCACGTAGAGAACGGTCCGGGTGGCGAAGTTCTCCTGGACGTAGTTCCCGATGGCGTGCAGCAGGTGGGTCTTGCCCAGCCCGGAGTCCCCGTAGATGAACAGCGGGTTGTAGGAACGGCCGGGCGTCTCGGCCACCGCCTGCGCGGCGGCGTGCGCCAAGCGGTTGGACGACGCGGCCACGAAGCTGTCGAAGGTGAAGCGCGGGTCGAGCGAGACGGCGGCTCCCACCCTGGGGTTGTCCGGGGTGGACGGTGGGCGGCGGAGGGACGGGGCGGCGGCCTCCGACAAGGGCACGGCGCCCGCCGGCGTCGGCACGACGGCGGTGACCGAGCCGCCGAGCGCGCGGCGCAGTTCGTGCGCCTCGGGGGCCTCGGCGACCGGCCGCTCGGCAACCCGAAGGCGTACGGCCACTGTGTGACCCGTCGCCGAGGAGACGGTCTGGGCGATCAGGGGGAGGAAGCGGCTCTCGACCCGGTCGCGGACGACGGCGTTCGGCACGGCCAGCACCATGGTCGACCCGTCGTACGACACGGGCCGGATGCCCGAGAGCCACATCTGCCACGTCGTGTCCGATACCTGCTCCCGCAAGGGGGCGGCGCATCTGGTCCACAGGCCACCGGTCTCGTCCACCTGCTCCTCCGCACCCGATTGCCGTTCGTCGTCCACAGCGTGGTCCACAGGTGTGGAACACACCCCCCACCGCGGTCGTTCGAACGTACACCGTTCGCGCCCGCCCGACTAGTGGTCATCAGCCGACCGCGGGGCCCCACCGACCGGCGGGGGACGCCACTGCGCCGTGGGCGCCGTGCCGACTAGTGTGGACGACCGCCGTCGCGTACCATCGTGGCGAGCACGCAGGTCCTGCTGGGATCTGCGGCGTGTCCGTCGCCGGTGCCCCCCAAGGTTCGCGGCATCGGCGAACGTGGCGAAAGGCTGATCTACGTGAAGCGCACCTACCAACCGAACACGCGAAAGCGGTCGAAGCGGCACGGCTTTCGGCACCGCATGTCGACGCGTGCGGGCCGGGCGATCCTGAAGGCGAGGCGGCTCAAGGGGCGTCATCGGCTGACGGTCTGACCCGCGACCGGCCTGGTCCTGAGACCCCGATGGCACCGGTGGTGGGAAGAATTCGCAGGCGCTCGACCTTCCGTGCATTGGCTCGGCCCGAGGGTCGCGCCTCGGAGGGGCCGGTCTCGGTCGCGTACGCCTCGATCGACGAGCACCTCGGCATGCCCCTCGTTGCCTACGCCGTGGGCCGTCCCGTGGGCACGGCCGTGGTGCGGAACCGGGTTCGCCGGCGCCTGCGGGCGGCGGTGCGGGCGGCGGCACCGGCCCTCCCGGCCGGGTCCTACCTCGTGCGGGTGAGCCCGGCGGCCGCCGCGGCCAACTGGAACGAGCTGTGCGCCGCCGTGCGGCGGGCGGCCGAAGGCGCGGCGAGCCGCGCCCAGGGGCTGGCGGCGGGGGCGTCCCGGTGACCGCGGTCGTCGGCACAGGGCAGCGCCGGTCGCCGGCGCAGCGTGCCGCCCTGGTCCTGCTGCGGGCGTACCAGGCGGCACGGGCGGGCAGCGTGTCCCCCTGCCGTTTCTACCCGAGCTGCTCGGCCTACGCGGTGGAGGCGGTCGAGCGTCACGGCGCGGTGGCCGGCCTGTGGCTCGCGGCCCGCCGGATCGGCCGCTGCCGTCCCTTCGGGGGGCACGGCGTGGACCTGGTCCCTGACGACCTCCGGCGGCGGCGCGGGGAGCGATGATGCGCCATCTGGCCCCCCTGCTGGCCGAGAACTCCCTGTTCAAGGCCGTTGGCGACATCTTCCATCCGCTCTTCATCGCCATCGCCGCCGTCCTGGCGTGGATCTACGGCATCGTGCCCGACTACACGGCGGCCATCGTCATCCTGACGGTGCTCATCATGGCGTTGCTCACGCCGCTCACCATCAAGAGCACCAAGTCCATGCTGGCGATGCAGGCCCTCCAGCCCGAGATGCAGAAGCTGCGGGCCAAGTACAAGGGGGCCGAGAACCGCGAGCAGCTGAACCAGGAGATGATGCGGCTCTACCGGGAGAACGGGGTCAGCCCGACCGGCGGGTGCCTGCCCATGTTCCTCCAGATGCCCGCACTGATCGTCCTGTACGACACGATCCGGGGCCTGGCCAACACGATCAAGCGGGGCCAGACGTTCGGCACAGGCAAGAAGGTGTGCCACGCGGCGGTGTGCGCGACACCGCGCTACGTGCCGCACTCGTCGGCCATCTACCACGACCTGATCAAGACCCCGGGCGTGATGCACTCCATCGGCCTGAACCTGGCGGCCAAGCCCCTGACACACGAGGGGCACTGGTACGGCTACGTCCCCTACTTCGCCATGATCGCCGTGGCCGTCGGGCTCCAGTACTTCCAGATGGCCCAGATGACCAGGCGGAACAAGAAGAACAACGCCCAGCAGCAGGTGCCCCAGCAGATGCAGATGATGCAGCGGGTGATGCCGCTGATCTTCGCCTACATCTACTTCCTGGTGCCGGCCGGCGTCGTGATCTACATGATCGTCTCATCGGCCATCCGGGTCCTCACCCAGGACCTGATCTTCCGGTACGGGCTGGTGGGCGCCCCCGGGGGGCGCCAGGTGGGCGGCGGCAAGGCGCCCCGGGAGGCCCCCCCGGCTCCGCCGGCGAGCGGCGGGGGTCAGGGCCCGAAGCCGGCGCTCCCGACCGGCGGCCCGAAGGCGGGGGGTTCGGGTGGAGCACGGGCTCCGAGCGGGCGCAGGGCGGCGCGAAGGCCATCGGCGAACGGTAGTACCGACGGTAGTACCACGCCGAAGCCGCCGCACCCCCGCTCCAAGTCGAAGCGTGAACGAAAGGCACGTTGAACGTGGAATGGGTCGAGAAGACCGGGAAGACGGTCGCTGAGGCGACGGAGCGGGCGCTCGACCAGCTCGGCGTCTCCGAGAGCGACGCCGAGCTGGTGGTGCTGGCCGAGCCGAAGACGGGGTTGTTCGGCCGGGTCCGGGGTGAGGCAAGGGTGCGGGCCCGGGTGCGGCCCGCCGAGCCCAGGCCCAAGCGGACCCGGCGCCCACAGGAACGCCGACGGGGGGAACGTTCGTCCGGCGGCACTCGTGGAGGCCGTGCACGGACCCGGGAGCGCTCGTCCGCGTCGACCGGGAGTGAGCCGGCCGCCCGCCAGGACGGCCAGGCCGCGGCGGCAACAGGGACGGCCACCGGCACGTCCAGTGCCGCCCGCCGGCGCCAGCGGCGCCGGCGCTCGGCCGCGGCCCGGGATCGAACCACCACCAGCGGGCGCGCCGAGCCGTCGGCTCCCGAGAGCACCGAACAGAACGGGCAGCGTCGTGAGGGACCCACAAGGGAGGAGGACGCCGTGGCTGACGGCATCACGCTCGCCGAGCAGGCGGAAGTAGCGAAGGAGTTCATCGAGGGCCTCATCGGCCGCTATGGGCTCGACGCCACGGTCGAGGTGCGCGAGCTCGACGAGCAGACGGTCGAGCTGGCTGCCACCGGCGAGGGTCTCGGACTGCTGGTCGGCCCCAAGGGTGCGACCCTGGCCGCGCTCCAGGACGTGACCCGCACCGTGGTGCAGCGACGCTTCCCGCACCGCACCGACCGGATCCTCGTTGACGTTGCCGGGTACCGCGAGCGCCGGATCGCGGCCCTGCAACGGTTCACCGAGCAGGTGGCCGCCGAGGTGCTCGAGTCCGGAACGGAGCGGGCGCTGGAGCCGATGTCGGCCGCCGACCGAAAGGTGGTCCACGACACGGTGGTGACCATCGACGGCGTCGTGTCGAGCTCGCAGGGCGAGGAGCCGAACCGCTACGTGGTGGTGGCTCCGGGCAGCTGAGCCTGCTGGTCGCCGGCGGGTCGAGAGACGATGGCGCCGGTCGACCGCCCTGGCGAAGATGAAGTGTTGATCGAGGTGCTGGCGCGCGCCCAGGAGTTGGGCTTCATCGGTCCCGGCCCTCTGGACGAGCAGGTGGAGCACGGCCGGGCCTTCGCCGCGGCGGTGGATCGGGGCTGGGGCACGGCGGCCGGTCCCGACGCACCGCCCCGTCCTCGTCGGGTGGTCGATCTCGGCTCCGGAGGGGGCCTTCCCGCCCTCGTGATCGCCCGCTCACGGTCTGGCGTGACGTTCACGCTGGTCGAGGCCCAGCACCGTCGGGCCCAGTTCCTGGAGGAGGCCGTTGCCCGCCTGGCGCTTGGTGCGTCGGTGGAGGTGGCGCTCGAGCGAGCCGAGGTCTTCGGGCGCGATCCGGAGCACCGTGGAGCGTACGACGTGGCTACGGCAAGGGCGTTCGGTCCGCCGGCGGTGGTCGCCGAGTGCGCCGCGCCACTGCTCGCCAGCGGCGGGGTCCTGGTCGTCTCGGAGCCGCCGGGTGTCGCCGACGGGGTGCGGTGGCCCGACGAGGGTCTGGCGCTGCTCGGCATGGGGTCGGCTGCGGTGCTGGACGCGGAGGGGCGACGGTTCGCCGTCATCCCCCAACGCCGACCGTGCCCCGACCGGTACCCGCGACGGGTGGGGATCCCGGCCAAGCGACCGTTGTTCTAGACGCCCAGGTCAAGGTGCCGTCGTCGGCCAGAACGGCGGCCGGCGCCGGCAGAGCGTTGGTCGGCCCTCACGCCGGGTCGGGTGGATCGGGCGCCTCGCTCGGGGCCTCCAGCTGGCCGAGCTGGCGCCGGTACTTGGCTTTCATCGTGGCGAACCGCTCGTAGGCGTAGGCGTCGACCTCGGGCGTCAAGCGCAGATCGAGGATCGGCAGCAGCACCTCCCGCAGGAACGGGCCACGCGCCATCCACTGGAAGTAGCGCCGGCCGCCGTGGTCGTAGGGTCCGTAGAGCCGCCCACCGGGCACGGTGCGTTCGATCCAGCGGAACAGCGGGCCGTGGCGCTCGTGCATGCGCAGCGTGACCTGCGGTTGGCGCCCGTCACCACCGAAGTGGCCCTCGCCGACCAGGATGCCGACCAGGAACCCCTCTTCGAAGTCGCTCGCCACCCGCGGACCCCCATTTCGATCGGACGTCGTGGTCGCGCAGCGCTCCCCTGGTTGACTCCAGCGCCGCACCCCTTCTTCCCCTGATTGTTTCACCGTCAGGTTACACGTGGAACATCGCGGCGCGGGGGTGGGCAACGTAACAGCTTCCGAGATCGGGTAGGTGGCAGCCAGCCACCTCGGCGATCCCGACGTGCCAGCTATGCCCGCCGTCACCGCTGAACTGCTCACCGCTGATGCCGTGTCCCGTGCTCGTGCCCGTCTCTCGGGCGTCGAGCACGCGGGTGGCCGTCGCGCCTCGCTGCCGGGGCGGCCCTGGGGAGCCCGCCGGGGCGATCGCTCCTCTCGCCGAATGACCTCGGGCGACACTCCGCTCACCACCGTCACTCCGCCCCTCGACCATCACGCCAATCTCACGGCTCGAGGGTCAGGTAGCGATCGGTGAGCAGGCGCACCCGCCCGAACCGCCACCTCGCAGAGTGCAGTGCTCTGCAACCCGTTGTCGTTCGAGCGGGCTCCCCTCGATGTTCGAGGGCGGGCTACGTCCGGAAGCGACGGCACCGTTCCATCGGGCGCCCTGGTCATGGGCGTAAGGTCGGGCGATGATCGCCGTCCGCCGAGAAGAATGGCGGGGCCGAGAAGAACGGCGAGGCCGCCTCCCCCGCTGCATCGCCCCGGAGGTCCGGCACGCCGCCGCCGTTCGCCGACCCGCGGTGCTGCCGGCAGCGGGTCGTGGAGAACGTGCCCCTTCTCGGGGAAGTTGAGCGCCTGGCACCGTTCGAACGCCTCGAGGGTCCTGCCGTACGTCGAGCACGTGCGCCGAGCCAGCTCGATGAGCCGCTCGGGCACATGGTGGGTGCGGGTTTTGTCCCGCAGGACTCCCCTGGGCGCAGGCACCCCTGGTCGAGACGTGGCGCTCCGTCCGATCCGACCCAGTCGTCGATCTCGACCTGGGCTGCCGTCCGTGCCGTCCGAGCCGAACGGGTGCCCCACCCTTCACCGATGCTCGAGCGAGTCCCTCGTTACCGGCGAGGACCACCGGCCGTCGGCGCGCCGAGCTTCGACCTCTCTGTCCTCGGACTGCCGCTGGTACCAGGCTCCCGTGCACCGACGACCGATGGCGCCCACTCATCGGTGAGAGTGCTCGGCCTCCTCCTCCGCTCGAGTCCCGGGTCCTTTCCGACGCCCCTGCACAGGCCGGGCTTCTTCGCTCGGCGCCTGAAGGACGAGGATGGTGAGAAGTCTGGGGGTCTCGAGCAGCGGTCAAGATCGACGGGCCGCTTGCGCCGCGGCCGCTCTGCACGGATCCGGCTGGGACGTACCGTCGGGACCCCGACCCGACGGGTGCTGCTTGGTGGGGGTGTCGGCGGGGCGATCCGCCACGCGATCCGCCACGCGTACCGCAACAGAGTGTGGTCGTCGACGGCCACGAGCGTGCCGGATGGGTGGCCCGTCGGCGACGAGCAGAAGTCGCGGTACCCGCCGGCACCCGGATGCGCCGCTCGTCCCGTGCGCCATCGGCGCCGCCGTCATGAAGGGGGAGTGGCTTCGTCGTCGGAGCGCGCCACAGGAGCGCCGCCGCCGTTCTCGTTCAACGTGACGACCGGGTTGTCTCGAGGGACCCCCGGGGAAGACCGGGGCTGGGCCGACCGGCAGAGAGACGCTCCCCGGCGAAGTGGCAGGCATGGTCGAACGGGTTCGGCCTGTCGGGGCGCGACGGTCCCGGGGTGGGCCCACCAAGCGTGATGACTTCACGGCGTGTGTCCGGTAGCGGCACCGAGCCGTCCGCCGCAGCCTTGGGCCAGGGAAGTGTGGAAGCCGAAAGCACCGACCTGGTCCTGGGTCGCGGCGGAGCGTCGTGACTCCCCCCTCTTTGGTGACTCCCCCCTCTTTGGTGACTCCCCTAGGTTGTTTCACCGTCATGATTCACGTGGAACTTCTTTCGGCCAGGCCCACTCGAAGGCTTGACCCGAGGATTACGGCGCGAGAGGATTGACAGGTGCACGTGCGGAGCACAGGTCTGAAGGTCGATCACCGCTCCCACGGTTCTCTCGTCGGCACCGAGACGCACGCGATCCGGAGTGGTCGCACGTGCGGGTAATCGGCCGAAGGAAGGCGCGGAACAACCCACCGGCACAGGAGCAACCACCGCAGCCCGAGGCGTCGGAGGCGTCGGAGGCATCGGAAGCCGAAGCGCCCGAGTGGCGGGTGATCGGACCTCTCGAGGATGGTGGAGGCGAACGAGCCGCCGAAGAAGTCGAGGAGGCTCATCGGGCGGAGACCGCTCCGTTCGATCAGGCGGCCGAGGAAGAAGCCCCGGACGAGGAGTCGGAGCCGCCGACTTCGGTCAGCGAGGAGCCCGAGGAGGCGAGCTCTGCCGACCAGCCCACCTCGACGGCGGGAGGCACTTCTCTCGATGCGTCCGCCGAGGCGCAACCGGAGGGCGAGCCCCTGGCCGCGGGGGAGCCGGCCGTGGGGGAGCTTGCGGTGGGGGAGCCGGCCGCCGAAGAGCCGAACGCGGGGGAACCTGAACCGGCCGTCGAGATCGAGGCCGATCCCGTCGCGGAGACGGCAGCCGATCCCGTCGCAGAGACGGCGGAAGACTCTGCAGCGTACGTCGAAGTCCAGCCACCGGACCTCGGACCGGACGACGAGGTGGTCACCGAGCCGCCACCGCCAGCGGTTGCGCCAGAACCTGCACCCGTGCCCCCCTCGGGCGAGGGACGTCCACGACATGCGGCCGCGGAGGAGGATCCCGTCTCGAGTGTGTTGCAGGGTCCCGGTCCGCAGGGCCAACGGACCCTGCCGCGGGTCATGGCCATTGCCAACCAGAAGGGCGGTGTCGGGAAGACCACCACCACGGTCAACCTGGGGGCCGCCCTGGCCGAGCTCGGCTATCGCGTCCTGGTGGTGGACCTGGACCCGCAGGGGAACGCCACGACGGGCCTCGGCATCGACGCCAGGAACTTCGAGAACTCGATGTACGACGTGATCATGCACGAGACGCCGATGGAGGACTGCATCGAGCCCACGACCGTCCGCAACCTCTTCGTGGCGCCGGCCACCATCGACCTTGCCGGGGTCGAGATCGAGCTCGTGCCGGCGTTCAGCCGCGAGCTTCGGTTGCGCAAGGCGATCGAGCGGATCGTCGACGACTTCGACTTCGTCATGATCGACTGTCCACCGTCGCTGGGGCTGATCACCGTCAACGGACTGGCGGCGGCGAGCGAGGTCCTGGTGCCGATCCAGTGCGAGTACTACGCCCTGGAGGGGCTCAGCCAGCTCTTGCGCAACGTCCACCTCGTGGCGTCGAACTTGAACGAGCAGCTCGAGGTCAGTGCCATCGTGCTCACGATGTACGACGGGCGCACCCGACTGGCCGTCGACGTGGCGGCGGAGGTCCGGCAGCACTTCAAGGACAAGGTGTGCAGGAACGTGATCCCGCGCACCATCCGCCTGTCCGAAGCACCGTCGTTCGGGCAGCCCATCACGGTCTTCGACCCGACGTCCCGAGGGGCCATCGCCTACCGGGAGCTGGCAAAGGAGGTGAGCAATGGCGCGCCGAAGCGGGCTGGGTAAAGGGCTCAGTGCGCTCATCCCGCCGGAGGTGGGGAGCCAGGGCAGCGCACTGCGGGAGGTTCCGATCTCGAGCATCCGACCCAACTCGCTACAGCCGCGGGCCCACTTCGACGAGGAAGCGATGTCGTCACTGGCGGCGTCGATCCGCGAGCTCGGGGTGCTCCAGCCGGTCCTCGTGCGGACGGTCGAGGGCGACGGGGAGAGCTACGAGCTGATCGCGGGGGAGCGCCGCTGGCGCGCGGCGCGCCGGGCGGGTCTCCAGACGATCCCCGTCCTCGTTCGGGACGTGAACGGCGACGCCCACAGTCTCGAGCAGGCGCTGGTGGAGAACCTGCACCGCGAGGACCTCGGGCCGCTCGAGGAGGCCGCCGCCTACCAGCAGCTGATCGACGACTTCGGGCTGACCCACGAGCAGGTGGCGACGCGCGTCGGCAAGGGGCGAGCGACGGTCACCAACACGCTCCGGCTTCTCCAATTGCCGGCCGGCGCCCAGCGGGCTCTGGTCGAGGGGTCGATCTCGGCCGGTCACGCCCGTGCTCTCTTGGGAACCCCCGATCGGGTGTTCCAGGAAGGACTGGTGGGCCGGATCGTGTCCGAGGGGCTGACCGTCCGCCAGGTTGAGGACGTCGTGCGAGCGTCGCTCGAGGAAGTCGACCAGCTGTCGGCTGCTGAACCAGAAGTTGCTGCTGAACAGGGAAGTAGTACCGCTGGTAGTACCATGAGGCCCGTGCCGAGGCGGCTCCCGGAGCCCGGCGTCCTGGAGCTCGAGGAGCTGCTCTCGACCCACCTCAACACGCGGGTGAAGGTTGAGCTCCGCAACAGGCGTGGACGAGTTGTCGTCGAGTTCGCCACGCTCGAGGACCTCGAGCGGATCTATCGCGCCATGGTGGAGGGGGCACCGGCAGAGGTCGTCCAAGCAGGTCAGTAGCCGCGCCAACCACGCCGCGGGCCGGTCCTCGACAGGTCGGAGGGCGCGCACAACCCTCAACCGTGAAGCCTCACTTCAGCACTATCCACAACCTGTGCATTACGTTGTGGATTGTTGATTTCTCGTTGAAGTGGAGGAATCGGTCACGCAGCCGTCACGCGATGGCCCAGGGGTGTCATGAGATCGACACCTGGCGAGCGCCGCGGCTCCTTGGGCGATTGGCCGCTCCGGCCGGACCATCGGTGCGACCCGGTCCAGTGAAGTGACCGGCTGGCCTGCGTGGCCGCCGCCGTCCGATTGACAGGCCCCTGTCAAAGTTGCTAACCTTCGAGGGTGCCCGCTCGAACGGGGAAGGTCGCCGCGATCACCGACCTCGTGCTCGAGGTGTTCGAGCTGAACGGGCGACTCCTTCGTGCGGGTGACAACCTCGTGCGCGACGTCGGGCTCTCGAGCGCCCGCTGGCAGGTTCTCGGGACGGTCGCAACACAGCCGGCGTCGATGGCGGCGATCGGACGACGCATGGGCCGGGCACGCCAGAGTGTGCGGGAAGTGGCCGAGAAATTGGCCGCAGAGGGCCTCGTGTCGCTCGTTCCCGACGAGTCGGACCGAAGGGCGCCGCGGCTCGAGATCTCCGAGCGGGGCCATGAGCTCCTGCACCAGGTCGCTCCTCGCCAGATCCGCTGGGCGAGATGGCTCGCGCAGGGATGCTCTGCGTCCGAGCTCGACACGACGGTGAAGGTCCTCCGGAGACTCGGTCTGCGGCTGGCCAGTGCGGAAGGAGACGCTCCGTGAGCGAGATCGACGACCTCTACGCCGTGCGTGTGGTGACCAGAGACGCCAACGAGCACGTCCGGACCGTTCGGTTCTACGAATCGCTCCTCGGCTGTGCGCCCTTTCGCCAGTTCGGTGACGACCGCTCCATGCACCAGGCGGCATTCTTCGCCCTGGGCGACATCCAGCTGATCGTGACCCGTGAAGACGAGCCCACCCCCGAAGCCGCGATCCGCCAGGGGCCGGTGTGGCTGTGCTTCAAGACGGCCGATCCCGACGAGGCCCTTGCCGCGGCGAACCGCCGCGGTGCCGCCCTCGACACCGAGCCCGTCACAACGAGCTTCGGCAGCAGGGCCTTCTTCTCGAACGACCCTGCAGGGCTCGCCGTCTACGTCGGGACTGGTTGGGACTGAACGCCGGAGGCCGGCGACGCATGGCGCAGGCGCGGCCCGGTCAGTCCCAGGGGCCGGTCGCCCAGGCCGCCAGGGCCCCGGCCAGCGCCTCGCCGAGCACGGCCCCGCGTTCCACGACGAGCGAGGCCGGGCCGATCTCCACGATCACGGCGGGCATCCGGGTCTCCCGCAGGATGGGGAGGGACATGCCGCGCTCGCCCAGGTCGGGGATGCCCAGCGCCGGGGGTACCTTGCGCTGGACGGCCTCTGCCAGCAGGCGCCCCCCGACGGACTCGTCCCGGTAGCCGGAGTAGAAGGCGGTCATGCACCCCGGCCGGTCCGGCTCCAGCCGGAGGGCGAGGAAGGCGGCGACGCCGGCGCCGTTGGCCGCCTGCGCCTGCGCCCGGTCGTCGGGGTGGTGGAGGGTCGTGACCCGGGCGCCGTGGGCGACCAGGCGGCGGCGCAGGGCGGCGGCCGGGACGGCCAGGCCGCCGGGCTCGCCGATGGCGACGTGGCGTCCCGCCAGCGTCGGGGGGGCCTGGCGCAGCCGCTCCCGGGCGACGACCGTCGACACGAGCTGCGGGGGGCCCGAGCCGCGCGCCGCCACCCGGCGCAGCTCGGCCAGCGTGTCGTGGCCGAGGATGCCGTCCACCGGCAGCGCGGCGTTCTCCTGGAACTCCCGGAGCGAGGCGGCGGTGACGTCCCCGAAGATCCCGTCCACCCGCCCCGGGTAGAAGCCCAAGGCCGAGAGGCGTTGCTGCAGCTCCGCGACGTCGTCCCCGCGCAGCATCGGCGTGCGGCGGTAGAGGGGGCGGTCGCCGAGCGCCACGCCGGCCTCGACCAGCGTCTGCCAGGTGTGCTGCCCGCAGATCCCGTCCACCCGCAGCCCCCGGCGCCGCTGGAATGCCTCCACGGCCGCCCGGGTGGCGCGACCGAACCATCCGGGCGGGTCGGTCAGGGGACCGAAGCCCAGGGCGATCAGCCGCTGCTGGACGTCGGACACGGCCTCCCCGGCTCCACCTTCGAGCAGGGGCAGGACGTCGTCGGGCGCGGCCACCCGCGGGGGAACCGCGTCCGGGGCTACAGGTAGTTCGACAGCTCCTGGACCAGCTGGCCCTTGGGCTTGGCGCCGATCAGGCGCACCTTGGCCTCCCCGTCCTTGAAGAGGATCAGCGTGGGGATGCTCATCACGTCGTAGCGCCGGGTCACGTCCAGGTTGTCGTCGATGTTCAGCTTCGCCACCTGGAGCTTCCCCGCCTGCTCCTCGGCGATCTCCTCCAGGACGGGGGCGATCATCTTGCACGGTCCGCACCATTCCGCCCAGAAATCGACCAGCACCGGCACGTCGGCCGTCTTGACATGCTCGTCAAACGTACCGTCGTCCAACGTGACCATCTTCTCGCTCATCGCGCCTCTCTTCGACTCGAACGGGCCCGGCTCAACCGTTCCCCGTCAGCTCCAACCCAACACCGGACGCGCCCGGCGTGTTCCCGCCGTCCGCAGCCGGCATCGGCCGGAGGCGGCGGCGGGGCCCTCCCATTGCTACTCCCCGCGCGACTCCAGCCAGCGCTCGGCGTCGATCGCCGCCATGCAGCCGGAGCCGGCGGCGGTGATCGCCTGGCGGTAGACGTGGTCCTGGACGTCGCCGCAGGCGAACACCCCCTCCACGTTGGTCAGGGATCCGTCGTGCGTGCGGATGTACCCGTTCTCCTCGAGCTCCAACTGGCCGCGGAACACGGCCGTGTTGGGCTCGTGGCCGATGGCGACGAACAGACCGGTCACCGGGAGCTCGCCGTCCTCGCCGGTCTGGGTGTGACGGACCCGGAGCCCGGCCACCTTCCCGTTGCCCAGCACCTCGGTCACCTGGTGTGTCCAGAGGAACTCGATGTCGCCCGAGGCGAGGGCCCGCTCCTGCATGATCCGCGACGCCCGGAGCCGGTCCCGGCGGTGGACGATGGTGACCTTGGACGCGAAGCGGGTGAGGAACAGCGCCTCCTCCAGCGCCGAGTCCCCCCCGCCCACGACGGCGATGTGCTGGCCCCGGAAGAAGAAGCCGTCGCAGGTGGCGCAGGTCGACACCCCGTAGCCGAGGAGGCGGTCCTCGCCCGGGACGCCGAGCATGAGCGCCCGGGCGCCGGTGGCGACGATCAGGGCGTCGGTCTCGTAGGTCGGCTCGTCGGCCTCGGGGTCGCCCACCCACACGGCGAACGGCCGGCGGCGCAGGTCGACCCGGCTGACCTTGGCCGTGACCATCTCGGCGCCGAACCGGGTGGCCTGGGCCCGCATGGCCTCCATGAGCTCGGGCCCCATGATCCCGTCGGGGAACCCCGGGAAGTTCTCGACCTCGGTCGTCAGCATGAGCTGGCCCCCGGGCTGGTCGCTGGTCGAGGACGGCTCGCCCTCGACGACCACCGGGCGCAGCTGGGCCCGGGCGCTGTAGACGGCGGCGGTCAGGCCGGCCGGCCCGGAGCCTGCGATCAGGACCTTGTGCTTCGTGGGCACGGCACCCTCACTCGGGCCGGACGGGGGAGGGGCGCGCCGTGCGGCGCGTCCAGGCGCCGAGGCCCGCCAGCGTCAGCGCCCCGCCGAGGACGACGTAGCTCAGCCAGACGCGGTGGCCGAAGACGTACACGTCGAACAGCCGCAGCACGGCGATCGAGCCGAGGACGAGGAGCAGGGTCGCCAGCGCCGCCACCAGCAGTCCGAAGACGACGACCCGGGTCGCCAGGATGGCCGGACGGATGGCCTTGTCGTGGATCGTGTCGACCACCAGCTGGACGGCGTCGGCCGCCTTGCGGGGCAGCTCGGCTGCCGCTTCGGCCGCCGCCGCCCCCACGGCCGGCGGGACCCCGCCTCCGCCCGACGCCGAACCGCCACCCGACCGTTCGCTGCGCGCGTCGCTCATGGGCACGACACTACCGGCCACCTGCCCCGGACGGGGCGGGGAGCTGGTAGCAGACCCCGATCGCCCCTGGTCCGGCGTGGGTGCCCACGACCGGCCCGAGGTCGCAGCGCACCAGCTCGTGGGTGACCTCGATCGGACGCAGGCGCTCGACGACGGCGTCGATGTCCGCCGCCGCCCCGTCGCAGACCGCCAGGCGCTCGAGCGGCGCCTCCCGGGCGACCTTGGCCACCAGGTAGTCGAGCGCCCGCGTCCGGGTCCGCTGCTTGGACTCCTGCTCGACCACGCCGTCGCGCACCTCGATGACGGGCTTGACCGAGAGGAGCGACCCGACCAGGGCCGCCGCGCCGCCGATGCGGCCGCCGCGCTGGAGGTGGTCGAGCGTGTCGACGATCCCGAGCACCCGGGTCCTCCCGATGAGGTCGTGGACGAGGGCGGTGACGGCTTCGAGCGGAGCGCCCGTCGCCGCCAGCTCGGCGGCGGCGAGGCAGATGAGGCCCTGGCCCATGGTCAGCGAGCGGGTGTCGATCACCTCGACCGGGATGCGCCCGTCCGTCGCCTCCGCCCCGGCCCTCGCCGCTTGGTAGGTGGCCGAGACGCCGGCGGACAGGGTGCAGCAGACGACGCCGGTCGCGCCGGCGTCGGCGGCGCGCTCGAACGCCGCCTGGAAGGAGCCCGGCGAGGGCGCCGCCGTCTCGGGGAGCGCGGGAGCCGCCTTGCAGCGTCGCCAGAACTCGGCGGGGGAGAGCTCGCGACGGTCCTGGAGCTCCTCGTGCCCGAAGCGGATGGTGAGGGGCACGACCTCGATGCCGTGCTGCTGGGCGAGGTCCTCGCTCAGGTCGCATGCGCTGTCGGTGACGACGCGGACGTCGGCCAATGGAGCTCTCCCCTCGATCCCGCGCCGTGGAGGTTGGCGGTCGCAGCAACCTACCGCGGTGGCCGCGAGCGGCGGGGCCCCGAGCCGCCGATCCAGCGGCGGTCGCCCGGGTCGTCGCCGTTGTCCTCGTCGACCGGTCGATCGCGCAGCTCGTCCCGGGCCGGTCCGGCGCCCTGCCTGGGCCGCACGCCCGGGTCGGGCCGGGGACGCGGGTGCCGGCGGGCGTCCCCCTCGGGGCGGGAGCCGGACCGGGCCATGAGGGACGCCCCCGGCACCGGCGGCGCCTTCGCCCCCCGCCCCCCCGGCGCCCTCGGCGGCACCGGCGGCACCGGCGGCACGGACTCCCCGAGACCACCGGCGCTCCCGGCGCCCCCGGTGGACGCGGCGGTGCCGGGCGGCGGGACGATGCGGACCCGCGGCCCGGGGTTGACCGGGACGCGGGTGTCGCCCCACGCCGCGCCGAGCCCGCCTCCGACGCCCCCCCTGGCCGCGTCGACCGTTGTGGCGTCGATCGGGCCGCCGGTGAGCAGGGCCACGGGGCTGGACCAGCCGCTCAGGAGGGCGGCGAGCCCGACGTACACGACGGCACCGGCCACCAGGGCCGCACCCACCCGCACGAGGAGGCCCACCCCTTGGGTGGCGCCCGACACGTTGGACACGAGGAGGACGACCACGCCCATGGCGACGCTGGCGCCGATCACCCGCCGCAGCGGCGACCAGGTTCCCCGCGGCCCCAGGGCGCCGAGCCACCGGCGGAGCACGACGACACCGCAGACGGCGGCAACGGTGTAGGCGACGGAGAGGGAGAGGGCGAGGCCCCGGACGCCCAGGGGGTGCACCAGCGCCACCGCCAGGACGACGTTGATCCCGTTCTCCACCACGTACAGCCAGAACGCAACCCTGGTCCGCTGCATCGACTGCAGCACGCGCACGATGTAGAGGTAGGCGCAGAACCCGGGCAGCCCCAGGGAGAACATGGCCAGTGCCGCGCCCGTGTCCTCGGCGCTCGTGACCGACGTGCTGCCGTGGCCCAGCACCAGCGCCACGGCCGGCTTGGCCAGGATCAGGAGCCCCACCGCCGCCGGCAGGATCACCGCCAGGGTGGCCCGGAGCCCGGCGGAGAGCCGTTTGCGGAAGGCGGCGACGTCCCCGGTGGCCCATCGCTCGGACAGGTCGGGGGTGACGGCGCTCATGATGGAGACGGCCACCACCGAATAGGGGACCTGCATGAACGTGTAGGCGTACGTGTACGAGGAGACGGGGTCTGTGGACAGGTGGTGCGGGACGCCGACGGCCAGGGCCAGGACCACGTAGAGCGCCGCCTGGTTGGCCACCACGAACCCGAACGTCCACCCGCCGAGCCGCACCACCGTGCGGACCGCCTCGTGGCGGGGGTCCCACCGCCAGCGCAGCCGGCCGAGGCCGATGCCGCGCAGGCTGGGGACGAGCAGCAGGGCCTGCAGGACCACCCCCAGCGTGGTGCCGAGCCCGAGGAGGAGCAGCTGGCCCGGGTGGGCCTGGGCCTCGGCGAGGGAGCGGACCCGCCCGGCGATGGCGTGGAACCACAGCAGCACGCCGATCACGACCACGTTGTTGGCGATGGGCACCCACATGGGGGCGGCGAACCGCCGGCGGGTGTTGAGGAGCGCCTCCACCAGGGCGATGAAGCCGTAGAGGGCCACCTGGGGGACGAACCACCGCAGCAGCGTGGTGGCCACCGACTTCTCGGCCGCCAACCGGCTCACTGTCGCCCGGGTGGCGTGGGCGAAGGCGGTGTAGGCGTCGATCACCTGGGGCGCCAGGACCCAGAAGACCACCGTCATGGTCACCAGGACGACGGCGGCGATGGTCACGACGGAGGAGATGGCGCGCCAGGCGTCCCCCTCGTCCCGGGTGGCCAGCCGGTCCACGAACACGGGGATGAACGTTGCCGCCAGCACGCCCCCGAGGACGATGTCGTAGAGCATGTTGGGGGTGGTGTTGGCCAGGTTGTAGGCGTCGGCCAGGTACCCGCTGACGGCGTAGGCGAGGGCGACGATGCGGAGCAGCCCGGTGAGACGGGAGACGGCCGTGCCCGCCGCCATGCCGAGGGCGGCCCGCTGCAGCCGCGCCGTCTGCCCGGTGCGCCCCGGCGCCGTCTGGTCCGGCGGCCCCCCGCTCCCGTTCGGACCCCGTGCGGCGAGCCGCCGTGTCCCGCCGACGGGACGGCGGTCGCCGATCACGGCACGCCCGCCGCCGTGCGCTCGGACTGGTCCGCCGGATGGGTGGGCGGGCGCCGGCGCCTGCGCCGCCTGGCCCGCCAGGTGCGGGCCCACCAGGTGAGGAGCACGGCCAGCGCCAGGCCGGTGAGCAGCACGCCCACCACCGACGTGGCGGTCGACCGCACGGTCAGCTGCTCCTGCGCGATCACCAGGCCGGTGGGGGAGGTGAAGGCGACGTCCAGGGGCAGGTCGCCCGAGGACCGCGCCAGCACGCTCACCCGCAGGGTGTTGGCCGGGTGGTCGAGCACCATGGGGTGGCTCGTCTCGGTGCGGTTGCCCGGGGGGAACGTGAACCGGGCACCGCTCACGGTGAGCGTCCCGGTGACGGTGTACGGCGCGTGCGAGACCACGGTGATGGGGATCACGCCTGTGCGGGCCGTGAGGGTGAAGGCCTTCTCTGTGGCGATGAAGCTCACCTGGCCCAGCTGGTGGGAGAGGGCGTGCTCGAAGACGGCCACGGCGCCGGCGTGCCCGCGGGTGCTGAGCCGGTCGAACTCGGCCGCCAGCAGCAGGTGGTCCAGCTGCCCGAGGACCGCGGGCTTCCCGTCCTTCCCCTGCACCGCCTGCTCGAACTGGGTGAGCCGGATCCGGGCCTTCGACAGCGAGCGGGCGAGCGAGCGGGAGAGGGAGGGCCCGGCGCCGTTCGCCTGCAGGGTGCGGGTGCCCGCCGGGGCGACCGTCGAGAAGAACTTGTCGAGCGTCACCGGCGTCACGACGGGGTTCCCGTCCAGGCCGGCCAGGAGGGTCCGGACGAAGGTGGCATCGGGCGTCCAGCCGGGGGGCGGCACGGCGATCATGCCGCGGGCGTGCCGTGTGTACGGCCGCTCGAAGTGCACCATGGCCAGGTCGGCCAGCATCTGGGTCGCGGCCAGGGCCGGATCGGACCCGGCGTGGCGGAACTGCCCGTCGAGGAACGAGTCCGTCTGGGCGGCCTCGACCGACCGCGCGCCGAGGGCCAGCCGGAAGGTCGACGCCCACGTGACGGGGGGCGCTGTCGGTGTGGGGGCGAGCGAGCTGTCCTGCACCACCACCTGCGAGGCGCCCACCCGGGACAGGCCGGGACCGATGTCGTTGCCCACGGGGGGCAAGGCGAGCCAGGGGAGGGTCGAGCTCGTCTGCACGCCCAGCTTGTGCAGGACTGTGGCGCCGGCGGCCATCTGGGCGGTGATCTCGGTCGCCTCGCCCGCCCCCGACAACGACGCCAGGTCGACGGGGACGTAGGGCGCGGACGGCACCTCGTCCACGGACTGGTCGGCCGACATCGCCGCCACCGTCGTCACCGCCGCCCGCCCGGTGGGCCCGCTGGCAGCGAGCGCCTGGAGCGTCTCGGGCGACGCGTCGATCGTGACCGGCACGGACGGCGCGGCGTGCAGCAACCGCACCAGCTGCGCCAGCGCGCCCACCTCGGAGCGCGAGAGCGGCTCGAGCGCCGTCCTCGGGTTGGTGGCGCCCGCCACCACCGAGACGGGCGCGCTGACCGGCACCACCCAGGCGAAGTTGAGGGGGGTGGCGCTGACCCGGGCGCTGTAGGTGAGGAAGGTGGTCAGGCGCTGGAGGACGTTGCCGGCGGCGTCGAGCAGCGCGACCCGCACCGGGTACACCCCTGTGCATGTGCCTGTCACGGCCGTCCCCGAGCAGGCCAGGCCGAGGGCCTGCCCGCCTGTGGACGGGGCGGTGGTCACCTGGAGGTTCAGGTCGACGCCGCCGGGGGTGTGGGGGTCGGCCGGGAGCTGGGCCAGCGGGACGGGCGACGCGTCACTGAGCGGGGTGGAGCGGGGCCCGCGCTGCACCACCTGCTCGAAGTGGTCGCGCGAGTCCAGCCGCGAGTAGAGCGTCACCGCCACCTGGGCGCCCGCCGGTGCGTTCGGGGCCGAGAGGACCAACTGGAAGGTGGTGGGGGCGCCGGCGGACGCCGGCGTCACCCACTGGGTCTGGCCGTCGAGCAGGAGGGCGGGGCGGGAGCCGGCGGCCGCGCCCGCCGGCGGAGCGTGGAGCCAGAGCCCGGCGCTCCAGGCCAGCGCCGCAGCGGCGAACACCAGCGCCACGGGCCGGGCGCGCCGGCGGCTCCACATCGACACCCCGCGACGCTACTGCCCCCCCGTCGGGCGCCGTTGCGCACGGGCCCGGCCGACCGGGCGAGGCGCGCCGCGGGCCGGCGGTACCGTGGTCCGGATGCAGAGCCCCACCGTCCCCGAGCGGTTCCGGCCGCTCGTCGAGGCCACCGCCGAGCTGGCCGAGCGGTTCGCCCGCGCCGGCCACCGGCTGTACCTCGTGGGCGGGTCCGTGCGCGACGCCTTCGTCGAGCGGCCCTCGGCCGGGGAGGCGGGCACCAGGGACGGAGACCTGGACCTCACCACCGACGCCCGGCCCACAGCGATCGAGGCCATCGTGGGCGGCTGGGCCGACGCCGTGTGGACCCAGGGCAAGCGGTTCGGCACCATCGGGTGCAAGGCCGGCGGCCGCGTATACGAGATCACCACCCACCGGGCCGAGGCCTACCGGCCCGACTCCCGCAAGCCCGAGGTCACCTTCGGCGACGACGTCGAGACCGACCTGTCGCGGCGCGACTTCACCGTGAACGCCATGGCGCTCGAGCTCCCGAGCCTGGTGCTCGTGGACCCGTTCCACGGGATCGCCGACCTGGCGGCCCGGCGGTTGCGGACCCCGCTCGACCCCGATGCGTCCTTCGCCGACGACCCGCTCCGCATGCTGCGGGCGGCGCGGTTCGCCGCCGCCTACGGCCTCAGCCCGGACCCGGCGCTGGTGGAGGCGGTGCGCGCCGGCCACCACCGCATGGCGATCGTCTCCGCCGAGCGCATCCGCGACGAGCTCGACAAGATCATGGTCCTGCCCGTGCCGTCGGGCGCGCTGTGGTTCGTGGTCGACACCGGCCTGGCGGACGAGTTCCTCCCCGAGCTCCCGGCCTTGCGGCTCGAGCAGGACCCCGTCCATCGTCACAAGGACGTCTTGGCGCACACCCTGGCCGTGGTGGACAAGACCTCGGCCGGCAAGGCCGGCCCGGACCGGCTGCTGCGGCTGGCGGCGCTCTTCCACGACGTTGGGAAGCCCAAGACCCGCAAGTTCGAGGACGGCGGCGTCACGTTCCACAACCACGACCTCGTCGGGGCCCGCATGACCCGGCGGCGCATGGAGGCCCTCCGCTACCCCAAGGAGGAGATCGACGTCGTGTCCCGGCTGGTGGAGCTGCACCTGCGCTTCCACACCTACGCCCTGGGGTGGACCGACAAGGCGGTGCGACGCTACGTGCGCGACGCCGGCCCGCTGCTCGAGCAGCTGAACGAGCTCACCCGCTCGGACTGCACCACCCGCAACGCGGCCAAGGCGGCGGCGCTGGGCCGGCGGATGGACCAGCTGGAGGAGCGCATCACCGTCCTGCGGGCCCAGGAGGAGCTCGACGCCATCCGTCCCGACCTGAACGGGACACAGGTGATGACCCGCCTGGGGCTGGCCCCCGGGCGGGACGTCGGCGACGCCCTGCGCTTCTTGTTGGAGCTGCGCCTGGACGAGGGCCCGCTGGGGGAGGAGGAGGCGGGCCGCCGCCTCGACGCCTGGTGGGAGGGACGCGGCCGCCGGGAACCCCGGCGCTGAGGGATGCCGGGCGGGCGCGGCTCGCCCGGCGCGGCGGCTCCCGGTGGCGCGCCGCCAGGCGGCGCCCCGCTCAGGCCTCGGGCCAGCGCGGTCCGGGGTCGCCGGCGGCGAAGTCCTCCACCATCTGGAGCGCCACGTCGTCGTGGTACTGCACCGGCGGCGACTTCATGAAGTACGCCGACGGCCCGACGAGCGGCCCGCCGATGCCGCGATCGAGGGCCAGCTTGGCGCAGCGGACGGCGTCGATGATCACGCCGGCGGAGTTGGGGGAGTCCCACACCTCGAGCTTGAGCTCCAAGTTGAGCGGCACGTCCCCGAAGTTGCGCCCCTCCATGCGGATGTAGGCCCACTTGCGGTCGGCCAGCCACGGCACGTGGTCGGAGGGGCCGATGTGGACGTCGTCCGCCGGGAGGACGGTGTGCTCGATCTGGCTGGTCACCGCCTGGGTCTTGGAGACCTTCTTCGACTCCAGCCGTTCCCGCTCCAGCATGTTGCGGAAGTCCATGTTCCCGCCCACGTTGAGCTGGTACGTCCGGTCGAGGACGAGGCCGCGGTCCTCGAACAGCCGGGTCAGGACCCGGTGGACGATCGTCGAGCCCACCTGGCTCTTGATGTCGTCGCCCACGATGGGCACGCCGGCCCGGGCGAACCGCGCCGCCCACTCGGGGTCCGACGCGATGAACACCGGGATGGCGTTGACGAACGCAACCTTGGCGTCCAGGCACGCCTGGGCGTAGTGGCGCTGGGCCTCCTCGGACCCGACGGGCAGGTAGGCGACGAGCACGTCGGCCTTGGCGTCGCGCAGGGCGGCGGCCACGTCCACGGGCGGCTCGGGCGACTCCTCCACGGCGTCGCGGTAGTAGCGGCCGAGGCCGTCGAGCGTGGGGCCGCGCTGCACGGTGACGCCGAGGTCGCCCACGTCGGCGAAGCGGATGGTGTTGTTGTTGCCGGCGGCGATGGCCTTGGAGAGGTCGATGCCCACCTTGGCCGCGTCCACGTCGAAGGCCGCCACCGGGACGAGGTCCCGGACGTGGTACCCGCCCAGCACGACGTGCATCAGGCCCGGCACGACGTCGCCCTCCACCGCGTCGCGGTAGTAGGCGATCCCCTGCACGAGCGAGCTGGCGCAGTTGCCCACGCCGGCGATGGCCACCCGGATGCTGCTCATCTACGGTCTCCTTGCTCTCGTCCGCCCCCGGGGGCGGGCTGTCCTCGTCCGCCCCCGGGGGCGGGATCGTGATGCCCCGGTCCGTGCGGCCCGGGCGGGCGCCGTGTCATCGGGCGCCGCCCCCCACCGCCGCTGTGGCGCCCGGGGCCAGGGCGGCCCCCGGGGTGGCGGCGCTCCGCTCGGTCTCGATCAGCCGGTCCAGCCAGCCGATGTCGTGCTGCAGCGCGTCGGCCATGTGGTCCACCACCGCCCGCGCGTACACGTCCAGTGCGTCCTGGCCCCCGGCGGTCCGCACCTCGGCCAGGCGCTCTGTCAGCTGGAGGCGACGACGCTCGAGGAGGGCGAGGCGGGCCGGCGCCGGCAGGTGGCGGGCGAAGGCCAGGCGCAGGCCGAACGACCGCGGGTCGTCGGCCGCGCCCTGCCCCGTGAGCAGGTCGGCAAAGAGGCTCCGGCCCCGGTCGGTGATCCGGTAGACCTTGCGGGAGCGCCGTCCGCGCCCGCGCCGCGTGGCGCGCCGGCGGGAGCGCAGCACGGCCCACTCGCCGCTGAGGGAGCCGGTGGGCGGGACCGGTGCGGCCGGCGGCTCGACCGGCTCCAGCGCCTCGGTCGCCTCCACCGCCCCCGCCGCCTCCAGGCGGGCCAGGGCCGGGTACAGCGACCCGAACGACACGTTGGCCAGCAGCCCCAGGCCTTCCCGGAGCTGCTTGCGGATCTCGTAGCCGTGGAGGTCGCCCCGCTCTTCCAGCAGGCCCAGGATGGCCAGGTCCAACATCGGATGGAGTATATCGATCCGATATAGCGGCGCGCGTGCGGGGCACGCCCCCTGCGCGCCACGGGCGCGCCACGACCATCGGCGTGGCCCCGAGAGGGGCGGCGGTAGCCTCTCGGCGTGACCTTCCGCTCAGGTCCGGGTGCGTCCGGTCGAGCAGCCGAGCCCGCAGGTGAAGCCCGGGTGGAGTACCGCCTGGTGCGGGACGCCGTCGTGCGGGAGGTGCGGCGCGGCCGCGTCGACGCCGTGGACGTGTGCGACGCCCACCCCGAGCTCCTGCGCGCCGCGCGCAACGTGGGCCGCCCATTGGGGGACGACTGCCCCATCTGCGGCGAGGAGCGGACGGTGCAGGTGACGTACGTCTTCGGGGCGGGCCTGCCCCCGGGCGGCCGGTGCCCGGGCACGGCGACCGAGCTCAACCGGCTGCGCCGTCGGGCCCAGCCGGTGCTCTGCTACGACGTCGAGGTCTGCCCGGCGTGTGCGTGGCACCACCTCCTGCGCAAGTACCCGGCCGGCGGCCGCTCGGAGCAGCGGTCGACGGGACGCAGCCGCGGCTGAGCCGCACCCCGGCCGCCCCGGGACGCTGGCGCCGGGCGGACGGCGCGCGACAGGATGGCCCGCGGCAGGCCGCACGCCCACGCGGCGGCACCGCCGAGCAGCTCCGACACAGGATCGGGCCGCCGGGCCACGCACCGGGGCCCGGCCGAACGAACCCGAGAGGAGGGCATGCAATGGACAGCCCTACCGCTTCAACCCCCGCTCCTCCGCCCACGACCCACGCGCCCGGCGCCCCCGGCGCCCCGGTCCCGGGGTCGGGGCGTGAGCGGGTGACCGTTCCCGCCGTCCGGGCCCGGAAGCGGCGCGACGGCGCCGACCCGATCGTGATGGTGACCGCCTACGACGAGCCGGGCGCCCGCATCGCCGACGGCGCCGGCGTCGACGTCATCCTGGTGGGCGACTCGGTGGCCAACAACGTGCTCGGGTACGACGACACGTTGCACGTCACGATCGACGACATGGCACGCCACACGGCGGCGGTGGGGCGTGCCCGCCCCCGCGCCCTCGTGCTCGGCGACCTCCCCTGGATGAGCTACCACCTCACGGTGGAGGAGGCGGTGGCCAGTGCCGCCGCGCTGGTGCGTGCCGGCGCCGGGGCGGTCAAGCTCGAAGGCGGCCCGGCGAGGGCCCGGGTGATCGGCGCCATCGTCGACGCCGAGATCCCGGTGATGGGGCACCTCGGCCTCACGCCCCAGTCCGTCCTGGCCATGGGCGGCTACCGCGTGCAGGGCCGGGACGTCGACGCCGCCCGTGCCCTCGTCGACGCCGCCCGCCGCCTGGAGGAGGCCGGGTGCTTCGCCGTGGTGCTGGAGGGCGTCCCCGACGTGGTGGCGGCCGAGATCACGGCGCGCCTCTCCATCCCGACCATCGGCATCGGCGCCGGGCCGCACTGCGACGGGCAGGTCCTCGTCTTCCACGACCTGCTGGGGCTGGGGGCCGGGCCCGTGCCCAAGTTCGTGCGGCCCTACGCCAACCTGGCCGAGGTGGCCACGGCGGCCGTCGCCGCCTACGCCGCCGACGTCCGAGCCGGCGCCTTCCCCGGGGACGCCGAGACCTACCACGGCTCGCCCGAGCTGCGGGCGGCCCTCGGGCCCGCTCCGGGCTGAGCCCGAGGCCGTGCCGTGCGCCGGGCCCCGGAGCGGTCGGCTAACCTCGTGGGCTGCTCGCACGCCAGCCGGCGGGCGGCACGAGGACGACCCTGCCCCGGACCGACCGGGGCCCGGGTGCGACGCACCCGGTCCGAAGGGAGGTGAGCCGCCGATGCGGCCGTACGAAGTCATGGTCATCTTCGACACCGGTGCCGAGCCGCCGGCCATCCAGGCCGTGGTGGACCGGGTGCTCGAGACCATCCGCGCCAACGAGGGAGCGCCCGGCCACGTGGACCGCTGGGGGCGCCGCCCGTTCGCCTACGAGGTGAAGCACCGGCGCGAGGGCTACTACGTCCTGATCGAGTTCTCCGGCGTCAGCCAGACGGTCGCCGAGCTGAACCGCCTCCTCTCCCTGGCCGACGAGGTGCTGCGCCACAAGGTGATCCGGCTGTCCGACAAGGCCGTCCGCCGCGCCGCGTCGTCGGGCCCCGGCCGCACGACGGGCCGCGGGGCCCGGCCGGGCCGGGCCGAGGCGGCTCCGCCGGCCGAGACCCCGGCCCCGGCGGAGGCCGGGTCCGAGACCGTTCCCGACGCACCCGAGCGCGAAGCTGCCGCCGCCGGCGGCGCGGCCGGCTGAGGCCGGGCGCGAGGCGACGAGAGGGACGAGAGGGAGGAGCGCACCATGCCGGACAACAGCGTGACGCTGGTGGGCAACGTGACGAGGGACCCCGAGCTCCGGTTCACCAACACCGGCCAGCCGACCGCCACCTTCGGGCTGGCCGTCAACCGCCGGTGGCAGAACCGCCAGACCCAGGAGTGGGAGGAGGCCACCAGCTTCTTCGACATCGTCTGCTGGCGGGAGATGGCCGAGAACGTGAGCGAGAGCCTCACCCGCGGCGCCCGGGTGGTCGTGTGCGGGCGGCTGGAGCAGCGGAGCTGGGAGACGCCCGAGGGCGACCGGCGGTCCAAGGTCGAGGTGGTGGCGGACGAGATCGGCCCGTCGCTGCGCTGGGCGACCGCCCAGGTGACGAAGAACGAGCGCCGGGGGCCGTCCGACGGCCCGCGCGGCGGTGGACGGCAGGCCCCGCCCCGTCAGGCTGAGGCCTCCGGCAGCGGGTACGGCTACGACGAGGAGCCTTTCTGATGGCACGCAGCAACTACCGGGGCGGCACGTCACGACGTGCGCCGAAGGACACCGGCCGGCGGGTGAAGAAGAAGCCGTGCGCGCTCTGCCGCGACGGCGTCGAGTGGGTCGACTACAAGGACGTCCCGCTCCTGCGCAAGTTCATGAGCGACCGGGGCAAGATCCGGTCCCGGCGCGTCACCGGGAACTGCGCCCAGCACCAGCGCGACATCGCCGAGGCCATCAAGACGGCCCGTGAGCTCGTGCTCCTTCCCTACACGCAGCGCACGGTGACCGAACGGCCGGGTGGCCGGGGCGGGCGCGGCGAGCGCGGCGACCGGGGCGACCGCGGCGACCGGGGCGAGCGCGGGGAACGGGGCGAGCGCGGGGAGCGGGGCGGCCGCGAGGGCCGGGCGCCGGCCGAGAGCCAGGCCGGTGCCGGCGCCGGTGGCGGTGCCGGTGCGGCCGCTCCGGCGCCGGCCGACGGCAACGGCGCTCCGGCGGCGGCGGCAGCGGAGACGGAGGCGGCCCGATGAAGGTGGTCCTCCGCCAGGACGTGGACGGCATCGGCCGCCGCGGCGACATCGTGGACGTGGCCGACGGGTTCGCCCGGAACTTCCTCCTTCCCGGGGGCCAGGGCCTCGTCGCCACCAAGGGCGTGGAGGCGCAGGCGGCCGCCATGCGACGGGGGCGCGACCTTCGGGAGGCCCACGACCGTCAGGCGGCGCAGGCCAAGGCGACCCGGCTCGCCGGCACGACCGTGCAGGTCACCGCCCGGGCCGGCGCCACCGGGCGGCTGTTCGGGTCCGTCGGCGCGGCGGAGATCGCCGAGGCCGTCCGTTCCCAGAAGGGCGTGGAGCTCGAGCGCGGCCAGGTGCGGCTGGACGAGCCCATCAAGGCCGTCGGGACCCACGAGGTGCCCGTGCACCTGGGCCTCGACGTCGCCACCGTGGTGATGGTGGAGGTCGTGGCCGGCTGACGGAACGGTCCGCCGGCGCCCGCCGGCGGTCCACGCCGGGGCCGTGCCGTCACTGCCTCCACGCCGGCGTCACACCCGTTCGCGACCATCGCGACATGCCGTTCGCCTGCCTCGACGCCCACCGGGTGGCCCGCCCCGTCGGCGTCCACAGGTCCCGCCAGTTCTCCACAGCAACGTTCACAGCCCTGTGCAGGGAAAAGGCATCGTGAATCCCCAGGTTTCACGTCTATCCGTCCCCAGCCTCCGTCGCCCAAGGTAGGAGGCCGTGGTACAGGTGCTCGACGACGACCGACCCCGCCGGATCCGACCCGGCACGGCTGCGGGCGGTGCCGGCGCGCCAGGGTCCTTTCCCGGCGGCCTGGCCCCCGTCGGCGGGGCGGGTCCCCGGGTGCCGCCGCACGACCTGGACGCCGAGGAGTCGCTCCTCGGCGCCATGCTGCTGTCGAGCGACGCGGTGGTGGCGGCGATCGAGACCTGCCATGCCGCCGACTTCTACAAGCCCGCTCACGGCCACATCTTCAGCGCCGTCGTGTCGTTGTTCGAGGCGGGTGAGCCGGTCGACGCGGTGACGGTGGCCGACGAGCTGCGACGGTCCGGCGTGCTCGACCAGATCGGGGACCCGACGCAGCTGGTCTCGCTCCAGGCGAACACGCCGTCGCTGGCGAACGCCGCCCACTACGCCCGCATCGTGGAGGAGCACGCCCTCCTGCGCCGGCTGATCGGCGTGGCCGGGGACCTGGCCGAGCTGGGCTACTCGATCCCCGACGACGTCACAGCGGCGGTGGACGAGGCCGAGCGGATGGTGTTCGACCTGGCGCAGCGGCGCACGGCCGACTCGGTCGAGTCCCTGCGGAACCTCATCGGGCCCAGCCTCGACCGCATCGAGGAGCTCTCGCACCGCAGCAGCCGGATCACCGGGGTGGCCACGGGCTACACCGAGCTGGACGAGATCCTGGCCGGCCTGCAGCCGGCGAGCCTCACCATCGTCGGTGCCCGGCCGGCCATGGGCAAGACCAGCCTCGCCCTCGGGATGCTGGCCCACGTCGGGACCGTCCTGCGCCGGCCGGCGCTGCTCTTCTCGCTCGAGATGGGCCACCTGGAGCTGACCCAGCGGCTCCTCGCGTCGGAGGCGCGGGTCGACGCCCAGCGCATGCGGACCGGGCACCTGCACGACAACGACTGGGCCAAGGTCGGGACGGCGGTCAGCCGGTTGAGCGAGTCGACGATCTTCATCGACGAGAACCCGAACCTGACCGTGATGGACATCCGGGCCCGGGCGCGGCGGTTGAAGAAGAGCGAGGGCGACCTCGGGCTGGTGGTGGTCGACTACCTCCAGCTCATGACCGGCCGGGGGCGGGCCGAGAACCGCCAGGTGGAGGTGGCGGAGATCAGCCGGGGCCTCAAGATCCTGGCTCGGGAGCTCGACTGCCCGGTGGTGGCCCTCTCGCAGCTCTCCCGCGGGCTCGAGGCCCGGCAGGACAAGCGCCCGATGCTGTCGGACCTGCGCGAGTCCGGCTCCCTCGAGCAGGACGCCGACGTGGTGCTCTTCATCTACCGCGAGGAGGTCTACGACCCCGAGACCCCCATCGACCGCCGGGGGCTGGCCGAGGTGATCGTGGCCAAGCACCGAAACGGCCCGACCGGCTCGGCCCACCTCGTGTTCCTGGGCCAGTACGCCCGGTTCGACAACCTCCAGCCCGTCTGACACCCGGCCGGAGGCGGCCCGGTCGCGGGCTACGGCTCGAAGCGGAACCCGACGCCCCGCACCGTCACGATGTGGCGCGGGTTGGCCGGGTCGGGCTCGAGCTTGCGGCGCAGCCGCTTCACGTGGGTATCGAGCGTGCGGCTGTCGGCGAGGTCCTGGTCCCACCACAGGCGGTCGATGCACCAGTCCCTGGTCACGACCTGGCCCGGATGGGCCATGAGCAGTGCGAGCAGGTCGAACTCCTTGCGGGACAGCTCGACCGGCCTGTCCTCGACCGTGACCTCCCGCCGGGCCTGGTCGAGGCGGACCGGGCCCCCGCTCAGCACCTCCGCCCGGGCCACCTGGGCCGTCGGCCCCCGCCGGAGGACCGCACGCATGCGGGCCACGAGCTCGCGCAGGCGGAACGGCTTGGCCACGTAGTCCGACGCCCCGACTTCGAGGCCGACGACCACGTCGACCTCGGAGTCGCGTGCGGTCACCATGATGATCGGGACTGGCGCCAGGGCACGCATCTGCTGGCACAGCTCTACCCCCGACTGGTCGGGGAGCATCACGTCGAGCAGCACGAGGTCGGGGCGCGAGCGGTGGAAGCGCCGCAGCGCCTCGTGACCGTCGGCCGCCACCTCGACGGCAAAGCCCTCGTGGCCCAGCCCGGCGCTGAGCGCCTGGCGGTAGGACTCCTCGTCGTCGACGACCAGCACCACCGGTCGCCGGTCCCGCACGCCGCCCGCCGGGGGCGTGGCGTGCGGGGCGCCCGCCGTGGGCATGGCGGGCGCGCCGGCCGTGCCCGGACGCGGGCCGGGCGAGACCGATGTGCCGTCGGGGGCGGGGACCGGCCGGGGCGGAGCCGGGGGGCCGCCGAGCCCCGTCATGCCGCGTCCTCCGGGTGCCCGACCACATGGAGGCCGGGCCGCCACCCGGCCGCCGGCCCGGGGTGCGGCAGCGGGCGGGCAGGGCGTGGGCCCGAGGACGGGTGCGCCGCTCGCCCCGAACAGCCCGAAGAGGAGGGCGGCGGCGCCGGGGAGCGGGGGGGATGCTCCCCGGGCGCCGCCTCCTGGCACAGGCGGGCCCACGCCCGTGCGATCGAGATGGTCACCCTCCGCCGCCGGCCCAACGGGAAGGGGACCACGTCCGCCACGCCGGAGCGGCCCGGGGCCGCGCCGCCGCCCGTCCGTGTCGCCGGCCCCTGTCCCCGGCTGCCGTCACCGCAGGCGTACCGCCCCATTGCCCGAAACGGTACGAAAGGGAGGTGAACGGGCCGCGAAGCACCCGCAACACGAAGATGATCCCGCGGTGAACTCTGCCGGTACGCTCGGCAGGCGGTGACGGACGACCCCCGGCCCCCCACGCGCGGCGTGAACCAGCGCCGGGCCATCGTCATGTCGCCCGACGAGGTGGCCGCCTTCCTGGCCGAGCGCCACACCGCCACCATGTGCACCGTCAACGTGGACGGCTCCATTCACGCCGTGGCCATGTGGTACGGCTTCAGCGACGGCCGCCTGGCCGTCCAGACCAAGGCCAAGTCCCAGAAGGCGCGCAACGTGGCGCGCGACCAGCGGATGACCTGCCTGGTGGAGGCGGGGGAGCGCTACGACGAGCTCCGCGGGGTGGAGCTCGTGGGGCGGGCCGAGCTGGTGGAGGACCCGGACCGCCTCTGGGAGGTGGGCGTCAGCGTGTACGACCGCTACATCGCGCCGTACACCGAGGCGGCGCGCCCGGCGGTGGCGGCCATGCTGCACAAGCGGGTGGCGATCGTGCTGCACGTGGAGCGCACCGTCAGCTGGGACCACCGGAAGCTGGCGTGACCGCGGCCGGACGGGGTCCGGCCAGGCTCAGTCGGAGCCGGCGCCCTTCCCCTTTGGCGCCGACTTCCCCTTTGCCGCCCGCTCCTTCACCTTGCGCTCCAGCTTGCGGCGCCGGCGCGACGTGAGCGAGTTGGCCATGAGGGCCAGGCCGATGCCGGCCAGCCAGGAGTCCTTGGCGATGGCCGTGCCCTCCTGCGTCGGCCGCACGCTGCCCTCCTGCCGCAGGCCGGGCGTCTTGGCGTAGAGACCGAGGAGCCCGCCGGAGAAGGCGGTGAGCCCCAGCCCGGCGAGGCCGTCCCCCACGACCAACGGCATGAGCAGCGCGCCGCCCAGGCCGACCTCGGTCGCGCCCAGCAGCTTCGTGAACTGCTCCGGCGGCAGGTTCTCCAGGAACGGGTAGACGCCGGAGGCGAAGCCGTGGAGGTGCTGTGCCGTCTCCTTCTCGGCCTTCAGCTTGTTGAGGCCCGAGTTGAGGATGAATGCGCCCGCCGCCACGCGGACGGGCAGGTTGGCCAGACGTGAGCGGTGTTTCACGCTCTCCACGCTACCCACGGGCCGGACCGGTGACACGCGCCGCACCGGCCGGCCCCGGGTCCCAGCCACGCCGCGGGCCGGGTCGGGTCGGCGCCGGGCATCAGGGGGCGAGGATCACCCGGAGGAACTGGACCGGCCGGGTCCCGGGGTTGCGGTAGGCGTAGGGCACGTCGGAGGGCAGGCGGAGGAGCTCACCCTGGCGGAGCGGGAGCTCGGTGGCGCCGGTCTCCACCACGAGCCGGCCGGTGCGCACGAAGAGGAGCTCCTCGCTCCCCGGCGGGTCGGCCTCGGCCTCGTACCGGGCCCCGCCGACGAGCTGCCACAGCCAGAGCTCGGTGGTCGCCACCCTCGAGCGGGCGGCCAGGAGGCGGGCGGAGCTTCCCCGCCCGTCCTCCCACACCGGCTGGCGCGCCTCGGCCCGCTCGGGGACGAGCGGCGCGACCGGTCGCTCCACCACCAGGTCGGCGAAGGCGCAGTCGAGCGCCCGGGCGAGCTTGTCCAGCGTGCCGAGGCTGGCGTTGGTCTCGCCGCCCTCCAGCATCGTGATCATCCGCCTGCTCACGCCCGAGCGCTGGCTCAGCTCATCGAGCGTGAGGTGGCGGTCCTGGCGCAGCGTCCGGATCCGGCTCCCCACGGCCCGGAGGAGCTCGGAGGCGGGCGCCGCCTCGTCCGGTCGGTCGGTCACGATGGGGCAATATAGTGCACCGGACACTATACTGCACCGGAGAACGGCGGCCCGCCGGGCGCGCGCCCGGTGGGAGGACGAAAGGTGGCAGGGCCATGGTGAACGAGCTGCGTAGACGACCGCGGGCGGTCGCCGTCGCGCTCCTCGTGGTCACCGCCATGGTGTGGGGCACGACCTTCGTCGTGGTGAAGTCGGCCGTCGCCCACATGCCGGTGCTGGACTTCCTGGCCTGGCGGTTCCTCCTGGCCGGGGTGCTGCTCGCGGGCCTGCGCCCCCGCGCCCTGGTCCGGCTCGGCTGGCGGGGGGTGCGCCAGGGCCTCGTCCTCGGCGCGGTGCTCGCCGCCGGGTACATGCTCCAGACGTACGGGCTGCGGTCCACGCCGGCGGCGGTCTCGGGCTTCCTCACCGGCCTCCAGGTCGTGTTCGTGCCGCTCGTGGGCTGGCTGATGCTGCGCCACCGGCCGAGCGCCCGGACCTGGGGCTCGGCCGCGGTGGCCGTGAGCGGGCTCGCCCTCCTGTCCGTGCGGGGGGCGTCCTTCGGCGCCGGCGAGACCCTCACCGTCGTCTCGGCGGCGGTGTTCGCCGTCCAGATCGTGCTGCTCGGCCGGTGGGCGTCGGTCGAGGACGCCTACGGCCTGGCGACCGTCCAGCTCCTCACGGTGGGGGCGGCGTCGCTGGTGGGTGCCGCACCGGGGGGGCTGGTGCTGCCGTCGTCGCTCGGGGTGTGGGCGGCGGTCGCCCTCACCGCCGTGGGCGCCACCGCCTTCGCCTTCGTCGTGCAGTCGTGGGCGCAGTCGCACGTGTCCGCCACGTCCACGGCGGTCGTGTACACGACCGAGCCGCTGTTCGCCGCCTTCTTCGCATGGATGGCGGGCGAGCAGATGGGGTGGGCCGTCCTCGTCGGGGGGGCGCTGGTGATCGCCGCCATGTTCGTGCTCGGAGCCGGGAGCACCGGTGCCGTCGCGCTCCCCGACCCTTCCCGTGCCGGCGCCGCGGCCGGGGGCCGGGGCGACCCCGCCGCCGCGGCCGGGGGCCGGGGCCACGCCGCCGCCGGGAGCTGGGGCCTGGCCGTGACCGGGAGCCGGGACGACGCGGTGCCGGGGAGCGCTCCGGTGTGGCTCGGCGAGCCGTCGGCGACGGACGCCGGCACCGGCCCCACGCCGGTGCAGCCCGCCGGTTCGCTCCGCTGACCTGCACCGGCCGGAGCGGGCGTTTAGGCCAGGGCGGCCGTGGTATGGACGCCATGACCCATCCCCACCCTTCTGGAGGTATCCGCATGGGACGCGAAGCACGTATCGGCCTGCTCTTCGGCGCCACCGCCTGCCTGTTGGCGGTGATGATCGACTGGGCCATCGAGGAGCTGAGCTAGTCGCCCGGTGCGCCGCGGCCCGATCGCGCCGCGGCGTTCAGTTCAGTGCGCGAGCGACCGGTAGCGGGCCACGATGGCCCGGCCGATCAGCATGTACCCCGCGGTCGTGGCGTGGATGTTGCCCACCCGGCAGTACCAGGTGAGGGTGCAGGTCCTCGCCACGGCCACGGGTACCGATCCGTAGGGGGCGAGGGTGGTCAGCTGGCTGAGGGGGATGAAGCTGCCCGCGTCCTTCGTGACGTCCAGGAAGCTGGCGTGGGCCGAGGCGTACGCCCGGGCCAGCGTGGGGTTGACGATGTCCTTGAACGCCGTGACCGACAGCTTGGCCAGCGCCTGGTCCGGATGGCCCGACGGGTACACCCAGAGGCCGAGGAGGACGTCGGGGTAGGTGAGCCCGATGAGGGGGACGTGGGGCCCGGCGGCCGCCCGAAGGCGGGACGCCAGCGCCTTCACGTTCTTCTGGACCACGGGCAACACCCCCAGCAGGCACGTGGTGGGGTTGCTCTCGGCCGCGCAATGCGTGATGTCGTTGCCGCCGATGCTGACGGTGATCAGGCCGATCTCGCCGCGGTGGTGGCGCAGGAAGGCGACGGCCGCCGCCTCCTGGGTCTGGCGGGGGTAGGCCACGGCGCCCGTCGCCGCCGTCGGTCCGTACGGCTTGGTGCAGCCGACGTGCTGCAGGATCGAGGTGGTGGTGGCGCCTCCGCAGCCGAAGTTGGCCAGGCGGAGGTGGGTGGCACGGGCCACCGTCGCCGTGTAGCCGGCCGTCGGTCCCGGCACGGGCGAGGGCTGGAACCCCACGGCGTACGAGTCACCGAGGGACACGTAGTAGCGGGTGTGGGAGTGCGTGGCGGCGGCGCCGGGCGCGGCGGCGGCGCTGGACGCCGCGGCCGCCAGGACGGAGATCCCCAGGCCGAGGGCGAGGACGCCGGCAACGAGGTGGCGGGAACGTGGGACACGGCGCCGCCAGCCGGCCCCCGGCCCTCGGCTGGGCGCTGGCAGCGGGCTGGGCGCTGAGCGGACGACGAGCATCACCTGGGCTTAGCACCTGGCGGCGCCGGATTGCGCACAGGGCGTGCCGGCAGGGCGGGGATCGCTCCCGCAGGCGCGTGCCGACAGGAGCGGGGACGCCCTGAACATCTCGCTTGGAAAATGCAGGAGATCCCTTGACGGATTGGTGCGAGGGATCTATGAATGGTCCTCGCAACAATCATGGCTTCGGCGCCAGAGTGCGACCGGGATGCCGCCGCGCTGTCGCAAGCTCACCGGGTTCGCGGCGCGGGGCAGCGCGAAAGGGGGACCGTTGAGGGGGATGGAGAGAAGCTGGCGCGCGCTGAGTGTCGTGGGGACGGCGCTCCTGGTGGCGGCGACGGCGTTCGGAGCAGTCGCCGGACCGCTGACGGCCGGGGCGACGACAAGCACACCGCCGTCGGGCACCCTCGCCACGACAGGCGCGATCCCGTCGATCGCGAGCACGGGGTCGAACCAGACAGCCGCGTCCATCACGATCGGTCTGGGGACTTCCGGGGCGCTCGCAACAGGTCTAACGCTTCAGCTCGGCCTTACCACCTCGACTAATGCCGGAAGCGTGACATGGAGCAGCTTTCACCTGACAGCGACTGGCATCCTGGTCAAGACAGATCACGTGTTCGGTTCTCGACTGAACGTGATCTTGGGAGCGAAGACCGCTGGAGTGCCCGCCACCATTCGAGTGACGGACATCTCGTACTCGACGACAGCGGCAACGGGCGCCGTGCTCGTGACGCCGACACTGGAGGGCGTCACCTTCAAACCGGCTTCCGTCACGGACGCCACCGTGGCCGCCCCGCCGGTCCAGCCCCCGTCGATCTCGCTGACGGCCTCCGGCGCCCCGCACCTGCACGCGGGGGAGACGGGGGGCCAGGCGGGGACATGGACACTCGAGCTCGGCGGCAACAGCACACACGACAACGGCTGGGCGTCGGGCACATCGATCACCGTCACCGTCGCCCCGCCGTCCGGCACCAACTGCAAGGGGACAGCGGACCTGTACTTCGCCGGACTCCCCACGGTGTCGGTCAGCTCGTCGACGGGCGTGTCGGTCGCACCGACGCTCTCGGCGTCCCTCGCTGCTTCGGGGACCTGCTCGACAAGCAGGCCGAACGAGCTCCGGATCACGCTGACCGACGGCGGCACCTTCGACACGTCGTCGGCGGGAGCGGTCACGATCGCGGTCACGGGCGTGAGCTACACGGTCGGGAGCACAGCTGCGGGCGTGGGTTCGGGTGCCGTCGCCGTGCAGGTCGCGTCCACGACCGGCAGCACCACAATCGCCGACGCCAACGCGGCCAACGCCATGATCGGCGGCCTCTCCGTGGTCGCCGACACACCGTCGGTCACCGTCTCTCCGTCGGCGTACGACGCCGCGATCAGCCCTGTGACCGTGGAGGCGACCGCACCGGTGCCGGTTCCTGCCGGCTCCATCTGCCTCTCCCTCAGTGGGGGAGCGTTCGACAGCGGGGCGGCGCCGACGGCGAAGGTGACGTCGGGGAGCGAGACGGTGAGCCCCACGGTCACGTTCCAGGGCACCAGCACGACAGGCGCCGCCGACGCCGTCGTGGACGTGACGGCGGCATCGAGCGGAGGCGGGGCCATCTCGGTCTCCGGTCTCATGGTGGACGCGCCCTCGACACCTGGCCAGGTGATGGTCACCGCCACGTCGGGCACGAGCGCCTCGTGCGCCCACGACACGACAGTGGTGGGCTCGGCGACGGCGTACATCGTGGCGCGGGCCACAGTCGTGACCCAGATCTACGGCCCGACAGCGGACGCCACGGCGGCGGCCGAGCTGGAGCACCAGTTCGATGCCAAGGGCACAGCGTGCCCGGGGCGATCCGGGGCCCGGCCCGTCGTGCTGGCAACGGACGCCAACTACCCCGACGCCCTCGCCAGCGCCTACCTGGCGGGCCACCTGCAGACCGGTGAGCTGCTCACCCCCACCGCCAGCCTGTCGGCGGTCACCGCCGACGCCATCCGGGAGGAGGGCATCACCAACGTGTACGTGGTGGGCGGTCCGTTGGCCGTCAGCACAGCGGTCGTGAAGCAGCTGGAGAGCACGCTCGCCTACAACTGCGGGGGCACCAGCCCGATCACAGCGGCGCACCCCGTCTACGTCCAGGTGACCCGCATCTACGGGCAGACGTTGTACGACACCGCCCAGTGGGTCGCCGAGTACCCGAGCGCCACACAGGTGGGGACCGTGGACGTGGCCGGCGCCTACGGCTCGGCCAACCGTGCCGGCGGGACGGGCCTCTACAACGACACGGCAGGATCGGCGTCGAGCGCGCCGCCGACGGCGACCCCTCTTCCGACGGCGATCGTGGCGACCGGCCGGTCCTTCCAGGACGCCGAGTCGGCGGGGGTGCTCTCCTACGCCGACCACCTCCCCATCCTCCTCACGACAACCACCACCCTGTCGCCTGAGGTGGCGTCGGCGATCAGCGCCCTGCAGATCGAACAGGTCGTCGTGATGGGCGGTCCGCTCGCCGTCTCCGATGCCGTGGTGACAGCCCTCGAGTCGCTGGGCGTCTCCGTGCTGCGGATCGCCGGGCAGACTGCCACCGACACCGCGGTGCAGCTCGCCGACTTCGAGATGGGGTCGTCGACCGGGCACGTGGGGCTCGCCTGGAGCGGGACCGGCGGCGTTGCCGTGGCCCGAGGCAACTACTACAGCGACGGGCTGGCGGGCGCCGTCGTGGCCGCCGGCCAGTCCCACACCTCGTCGGGGCGGCCCGAGCCGCTCCTGTTGACCGTCGACCCGACCACAGTCGGTCCCTATCTGACTGCCTTCCTCGAGCGGGCGGGGACGGGTGGCATCGACGGCAACCGGTCGGACACCGTCACCACGCTCACGGTGCTCGGCGGCCCCGACGCGGTGTCCAAGACAACCGTCCAGTCGATGCGCAACGACCTGTAGCGGCCCCCGCCATGCCCGCCATGCCCGCCATGCCCGCCCTCGCCGCCCCCGCCGCCCCCGCCGCCCCCGCGGCCCGCACGTCACCTGACCGCCGGCGCCCTCCCCGGCGGGTGCTCCGTCCCGCCGCCCACGTCAGGCGAGCGGCCGGGCCAGGTCGGACAGGACCTCGGCGCCGGGGAGGGCGCCAAGGGCGGCGCCGGGCAGCACGAGCTTCGACCGGCGGACGCCGCTCCCCACCACCACCCGGGGCGCGGCGGCGACGGCCGCGTCCACGAGGAGCGGCCAGCTGCCCGGCAGCCCCACCGGGGTGATGCCGCCGTGCTCCATGCCGCTCTCGTCCACCGCCGTCTCCATGGCGGCGAACGACACCTTTCGAGCCCCCAGGTGCCTGCGGACGGCACCGTTCACGTCGGCCCGGGTGGACGCCAGGACCACGCAGGCGGCCAGCCAGGCGCGGCCCTCGCGGCGTGCCGCCACCACCACGCAGTTGGCCGACTCCTCTGCCGACACTCCGTAGCGGTCGCAGAAGGCAGCCGTGTCGGCCAGGTCCGGGTCGATGGCCGCCACGCCCACCCGCCCGGCCTCCGGCCACCCGGCGAGCGCCTCGCGCACCGGCGGGGCGAGCAGCTCGGGGTGGGCCAGGGCGGAGCGCACGTCCAGGGTGCCGATGCGGTCGGTCCAGGGAGAGGGAGCGGCCATCGGGCCAGCCTAGGGAAGTCAGGAAGGCGCGGGCTCGGCCGGGCGCTGCGCCTGCTCCGCTCCGAGGGCCGAGCCGTTGGGCGATCCGTTGGGCGAGCCGGCTGGGAGCCGCCGCTCGTAGCCGACCGCCGACAGGTCGACGGCGCCGCCGCCGGCCAGGTACTCCTCGGCCGACATGGGGGCGCCCCAGATGCGGGTGACGACCTCCTGCTCCGGCCGTCGCTGGCTCTGGACGACCTGGTTGGCCAGTGTGCGTTGGTCGGCGGCGGTCAGCGGCGGGTGCATGAGCGCCCGCGGCCACAGCTTGCCGGCCAGCACGGCGTTGATCTCGGCCGCGTAGACGGTCACCTGGGCGCCGAGGTAGATCCAGGCGATGAGGCCCAGGACGGTGCCGAAGGTGCCGTACACGGCGTTGTCGCCCTTCAGGTAGTGGTTGACCACGAACCCCCCGGCCGCCTGGAGGAGGGTCCAGGCGATCCCGGCGAAGACGGACCCGGCCACGAGCTGGCGCGTCCGCACCGGCGACGGGGTCAGCACCCGGAAGGCGGCGACGTAGAGGCCGACGTTGCCCGCAGCCGCCAGCACCTCCGCCACCGCCTCCGCCCACAGGCTGTGGCCGCCGAAGGTGCCGAAGCTCGAGAGCGTGGTGGTGACGATCAGGCCGATCCCCAGCGTGGCCAGGAAGAGCAGGCTCCGGAGCATCCGGGGGACGAACCCGGGTCGCTCGGGCCCCGGGACGTTCCACACCTGCTCCATCGTGTACAGGCCGGTGCCCGCCAGGCCGGTCGTGCCGTAGACGAGGCCGACGATGCCGATGGCCAGTCCGAAGGCGGAGTTGCGCTTCATCACGTGGATGTTGCGCGACAGGTCGCTCCCGATGATCGGGAACTGCGCGAAGGCGGAGTGGGCGACGTGCCGTCGGAGCGACGGGTCGTTGGCCAGCACCAGGGCCAGGATGGTGACGAGGAGGAGCAACAGCGGGAAGACCGTGGTGAACAGCGAGTAGGTGAGCTGCACGGTGAGGTTGCCGCCGTTGTCGTTGCCGTACTTCTTCACCACCCCGTAGAGGAAGGCGAGCGGCCCGTGCCGCTGCTGGAAGGCGTCCACGCGCCGGACGGTCCGCTGGACGGCGTTCATCGTGTCCCCCCGGGTCCGCTGGTGAGCATGGTGGCGCGGTACCCGTGCCGCCCAGATGTAACCCCGCCTGCAGCGCCGCCAGCGGGCGACGGCGACGCCGCGGCGCTACGGCAGGCCGAGATGCTGGCGCGCCGCGTGGGCGCTGAGCTGCTCCAGCACGGGCAGGGTGGCGAGGAGCGCCTTGCCGTCGCTCCGGGGGAGGAGCGCGATCAGCGCGGTCAGCGTCTCGATGCCGGAGTCCCGCCGGCTCGTCAGGTAGCGCCTCCCGGCCGGCGTGATCTCCACCAGGACGGCCCGCCGGTCGCCGTGGTCGCGGCGCCGCGTCACCAGGCCCCCCCGCTCCAGCCCGGAGACAACGCCCGACATGGAGGGCTGGGAGACGCCCTCGATCGCCGCCAGCTCGGTGATCCGCTGCGGTCCGCAGAGGTCGAGGGTGACGAGCGTCAGGCTGGCCGTCATGCCGACGTCCCGCGCCCCCGAGCGCACGACCGAGACCATCAGCCGCAGCAGCGCCTCCGCCAGGCGGCGGTAGGAGGGGTCCTGTTCAGTGAAGTCCGGGTGGTTCATTGCGGCAAGCAGGGATCTCGTGGTACTGTATAGGCAGTCTTATAGAAGTTTACACCAACGCTCACAGGCATTCTGCATGCAGCGTGCTCCGGTCTGGGCGGGGCAGAGGGACGGGGTGAGGCCAGTGGTGATGACGCCGGGGTTGGGGCTGTCGGTTGCACCTGGGGGGAAACTACACGATTCCGACGCCCCGGCGGTGCCGGATCACGACGCCCCGGCGTGAGACGGGCCGGCCCATGACCGACGCGGCAGCCAGCGCGGCGCCGACGGGCGGCGACGCCATTGCCGACCGGGTGCGCAACGCCCTGGCGGCGCGCGCCTTCCGGATCGTGTACCAACCCATCGTCGACCTCGCCGAGGGCGTCGTGGTGGCGGTCGAGGCGCTCTCCCGGTTCACCGCCGAGCCCTACGGCCCGCCGGACGTCTGGTTCGCCGACGCGTGGCAGGTGGGGATGGGGGCCGAGCTCGAGCTGGCGGCCTTCGAGGCCGCATTGGCCGACCTCCACCACGTCCCGGCGGGCTGCCGGGTGGCGGTCAACCTCAGCCCCCCGGTGATCGCCCATCCGGACCTCCTGGGCTACGTGGCGGCCGCCGGCCCGGCCCGGGTCGTCATCGAGCTGACCGAGCACGTCGCCGTGCACGACTACGACCGCGTGCGCTCGGCGGTTGCGATCTTGCGCGGGCGGGGGGCGAAGCTCGCCGTCGACGACATGGGCGCCGGCTTCGCCAGCTTCCGGCACATCGTGAAGCTGGCACCCGACATCATCAAGCTCGACCGCGAGCTCGTCAGTGGCATCGACGCCGACCCGGTCCGTCGTAGCGTTGCCACTGCCATGGTCAACTTCGCCAGCGACGTGGGCTCGGACATCGTGGCCGAGGGCATCGAGACCCGCGGCGAGCTCGAGGCGGTCCGGGCCCTCGGCATCCGCTACGGCCAGGGCATGCTCCTCGGTGCGCCCGGACCGGTGGAGTCCCTTTCGACGTCCACACCCTTCCCCCTGCCCGACCCCCGGCCGGAGCCCTTGTCCGACCCTTCGCCCGACCGCCAACCGGCGGCCCTGCGCCCGAGGCCGCACCCGCCCGCCGGCCACGACCACCTGGCGGCCACGGCGGAGGCGCTCTCCCGGCTGGTCGAGGCCGCCGGGCACGGCGACCTCAGCGCCGAGCCGGCCGAGCTCGCCACCCTCGACCAGGCCGTGGCGGCCATCGCTCGCATCGCGGCGCGCCACGGCGCCCCCGAGCCCGTGGCCGCCCCGGGGGCGCCATGGGCATGAACCTGACCGGACCGCAGCGGGCGGCCGTCGTGTTCGCCCAGCTCGACGACACGCGGGCCCAGACGCTCCTCCGGGTCCTTTCGGAGAACGACGTGGTGCGGCTCCTGGCCGAGGTCGCCACCCTGCCGGCCATCGGCCACGACGACGTCATCGAGGTGATGAGCGAGTTCACCACCCAGGCCGCCGCCTACCGCCAGGTGCGCCAGGGCGGCATCGAGGTTGCCCGCCGCTGGCTCGAGGAGCGCCTGGGCCAGCACAAGGCGGCGGAGATCCTCTCCGAGCTCGAGACCTTCAGCACCACCCAGCCGCTCGACTACCTCAACTTCATCGACCCGGCCCAGATCGCCGGGTTCCTCCAGGACGAGCACCCGCAGGTGTCCGCGGTGGTGCTGGCCAACATCGACTCGGAGCGCGCCGCCCGGGTCATCGACCGCTTCCCCGAGCAGCTGGCCACCGACGTCGTGCGGCGGATCGCCACCATGGGCGCCATCCCTCCGGCCGTGGTCCAGCAGATGGCCGAGAGCCTCGAGAGCCGGCTCGCCAACCTCCGGCGGTCGGGGTTCGGCGACAGCGTCGTGGGCGGGGTGGCGACGGCGGCGGCGGTGCTGAACAACGTCGACCGGGCGGCGGAGCAGGAGGTGCTGGCCCGGATCGAAGCCAGCGACCCCGAGCTGGCCGAGCACATCCGCAACGAGATGTTCGTGTTCGACGACGTGGTCCAGCTCGACGACGGGACGCTGCAAGTGGTGCTGCGCAACGTCAACCTGCGGGACATGGCCCTGGCCATCAAGACGGCGACCCCCGACGTGCGGGACAAGTTCGTCCGCAACCTGTCCGAGCGCGGCGCCGCCGACCTGGAGGAGGAGCTGACGTCGCTCGGGCCGCAGCGCCTCTCGGCCATCGAGGCGGCGCAAACGGCGGTGGTGAAGGCGGCTCGGGAGCTGGCCGAGAACGGGACCATCACACTCGGACGGGCGGGCGACGAGCTCATCATGTGACGGCCCCGCCCGTCACCGGCCGGCGGGCGGGCCCTCCGCGCACCGCAGCGCCGCCAGCTCGGAGTCGCGGTCCCGCACCTCGGCGGCGATCGCCGATGCCGCGCTGGGGAACCCGCGCCAAGCGGTCGCCCACCCGATGGGCGCGGCGCCGCCGTCGGCGAGCAGCGCCTCCTCCACCAGCACCGGCGCCCCGCAGACGAGCGCCAGGTTGAGGGCGTCGCTGGGGCGGGCGTCGACCTCGCCCGCCCCGCCGGGCCCGCCGACCCGGACCACGGCGTAGAAGGTGTCCTCGGCCAGCGTGGTGACGCGCACGTCCAGCACGCGCCCCCCTGCCGCCCCGACCAGCCCGGCCGCCATGGCGTACGTCATGGGCCGCGGCGTCTCCAGGGACTCGAGGGTGCAGGCCAGGGCCGTGGCCTCCGCCGCGCCGACGTAGATGGCGAGACGGCGGTCGCCCGTCACCTCCTCGAGCACGACCACGTGGAGCCGCCCGCCCGGGCCCTCGCGCTCGGAGCGGCGGACCTCGGCCACGCGGGCCGGCACCCAACTGGGCGCGGCCGGGGGTTCGGTGGAACGTGGCATGGCGGTGGCCTCCTTCGTGGTCGGGTCCGAACGTGACGTGGCCGCCCCGGGTGCGAGCCGGCGCAGCAGGTTGGCCCGTGCCTGGTGGAGCCGGGCCTTGACCGCCCCGGCGGTGATCCCGAGCTGGTCGGCGGCCTCCAGGTGGCTCCGGTCACCCCAGTAGAAGGCGAGGACGGCCGCCCGCTGGCCGGGGGGGAGCGATGCCACCGCCCGCCGGACCTCGCGTGCGGCCGCCTCGGCCTCGGCCCGTTCGGCCGGCCCGCTCTCGTCGGCCGGGAGGTCGAGCGGTGGCGGGAGCAGGGCGACGGTCTCCCGTTGCCAGCGGCGGGCGACGTTGAGGGCGATGCCGGCGAACCAGGCGCCAAAGCGGTCCGGCGACCGCAGCCGCTCGAGGCCCACCAGCGCGGTGACCGCCTCCTCCTGGACGGCGTCGGCGGCCGCACCGTCCCCGAGCATGTGCGCCACCAGGGCGAGGGCCATGGGCCGGTGCCGCCGCACCAGGGCGGCGAAGGCGTCGCGGTCGCCGGCCAAGGCGGCGTCGACGAGCGCCGCGTCGTCCCGCTCCCGGCCGCCCGAGTGCTCGCCGTGCCGGGCACGGCGGCGGAGGCGGGGGTCGTCACGACCGGCGGGTCCCATGTCCCATAGTGCCCCCGGAGCCGGGTCGGGTTAGCTGCGCTCCCCGCAGGGCGGCCGGCGACGGGCCTCTACGCTGCAAGCCCGGACCCCCGACCGAGCAATGGGAGGGCAGGAGTGGCGGACTGGACGGGCATGCGGGCGGCGCCGGGCGTCCCCGGGCCGCCGGCCGCCGCCCCAGGGGGTCGCCGGTGACCTGGGTGGTGTGGGCGCTCGGCCTCCTCGTCGTGGTGCTGACGGCGGCGAACGTCGTCTTCACCATGGTGCTGCCGCGCCGGCCCTTCGGCATCGACCGGCTCACGCTGGTCCTCAACCGGAACGTGCTGCGGACCTTCCGCTGGCTCTCGCGCTTCGCCCCGACCTACGAGGCCAAGGACGCCATCCTCGCCCCGGCCGGCCCGGTGGCCCTCGTGGTCCAGCTCCTGGTGTGGGCGGCGGGCCTCACCGTGGGCTTCGGGCTCATGGTCACCGGCGACCACCACTCGCTGGGCGACGGCCTCCTGCAGTCGCTGGCCTCCGTCTTCACGGTGGGTGCGGCCCACCCGGGCGGTGTCCCGGAGCCGGCGATCGACGTGGCCGCCGGCGCCATCTGGGTGGTCGTGGTCGCGCTCCAGATCGCCTACCTGCCCACCCTCTACGGCGCCTTCAGCCGGCGCGAGTCGCTGGTGGCCCTGCTCGAGAGCCGGGCCGGGCTCCCGGCGTGGGGCCCCGAGGTGCTCATCCGCCACCAGCTGGTCGGCATCATCGACACCCTGCCCGACCTGTACGCGTCGTGGGAGGAGTGGTCGGCGGACGTGGCCGAGAGCCACACCACCTACCCGGTGATGCTCCTCTTCCGGTCGCCCGAGCCCTGGTACTCCTGGGTGCTCGGGCTCGTCGCCGTGCTCGACGCCGCCGCCATCCACCTGGCCGTCGCCCCCAGCAGCGCCAGCTCCCAGGCCCGGTTGTGCCTGCGGATGGGCTTCACCGCCCTGGACCGCATCGCCGCCACCCTGGGCTGGGCGGTCGATCCCGACCCGAACCCCGAGGGGCCGATCGACCTCACGTTCGCCCAGTTCGCCGAGGCCCTCTCGCTGCTGGCGGAGGCGGGGTTCCCGGTCGAGCGCAGCGCCGAGGAGTCCTGGCCCGACTTCCGTGGGTGGCGGGTGAACTACGAGGCCGTCGCCTACCGCCTGGCCGACGCCCTCACGGCACCCCCGGCACCCTGGTCCGGCCCCCGCCGGCACCTCCGCACAGGGCCGGTCGCACCCCGCCGCCCGCCCCAGCGCCACCCGGGCGAGAAGTCGGGCTCGCGCAAGCGGTACGCCCACGTGGTGGTGGGTGCCCGTCCCGCCCGCCGGGGCCGCGGCCCGGCCCGGCGCCGCCCCGCCGGCTGACGCCGCCGGATCCTGCGCCGCCCCCCCACGCGCTGACGCCGCGACCGGACCCAGCCCCGGCGGCGCCCGTCAGCCTGCCGGCGCGGACCGCCCGCCCGCCGGACCCGCCCAGGGCGGCGGGGGTGCGGTCAGCCGGGGGAGGGGCGAGCGCACGCGCCCGAACCGACCGTCGTCGTCCGTCCACGAGCGGTGGGCGGCCGTGAGCTCGGCCCGGTCCCGGCCGACGTAGTTCCACCACATGAGGACCGGCTCGGGGAACGGCACGCCGCCCACGAGCAGCACCCGGGCCCGGGCGTCCGCCTCCACCGCCAGCTCGTCCCGCCCCGTGCCGAGGTAGGCGAGCGTCCCGGGCTCGACCACCGGTCCGGTCGCCGGCCCGATCGCCTGTCCGGTCGCCGGCCCGATCGCCGGCCCGATCGCCGGCCCGCCCAGGCGGACCCGGCCCTCCAGGACGACGAGGGCGTGCTCCGACGCCGGGTCGAGCGGGAGCTCGGACCGGCCGGGACCCAGGTCCAGCTCGGCGCCGACGTGGTCGGTGTCCCGCCGGGCGGGGGAGGTGGCGCCGGCCAGTCCGCCCACCAGCACGGTGGCCCTGGCCGCGCCGAGCTCCACCACCGGGAGCTCGGGATGGTGCTCGAAGGCGGCCGGCCCGTCACGGGTTGCCGACGGCTGGGCCACCCAGAGCTGGACGCCGCGGACCCGGCTGCGCGAGGGACCGGTGGCCTCCTCGGCGTGGGACACCCCGTGACCGGCCGTCATCAGGTTGAGCTGCCCCGGCCGGACGACCTGCTCGGAGCCCAGGCTGTCGCGGTGGAGGACCTCGCCCTCGACCAGCCACGTGACCGTCTGGAGCCCCATGTGGGGGTGGGGGCCCACGTCCAGGCCCGTTCCGCCGGGCACCCCGGTTCCCGGCCCAGGTCCCATGTGGTCGGCGAAGCACCAGGCACCCACGAGGCGGCGCCCCCGCTGCGGAAGGAGCCGGCGGACCTCGACGCCGCCCACGTTGGCGCGCCGGCCGGCCAGCAGGTCGACCGACGCGGGCTCGGGCGCCCCGGCCACCGGGACGTCCGAGACGTCGGCCGTCGTGACCGGTCCGCTCACGCCCTCGTTCTACCAGGGTGCCCGACGGTGGTCTCGGCCGGGGTCGCCCCTCGGCGCGAGGGCCGTGGCACCGGGCCGGGACAGTTGACGTGGCGCCGAGCACCGGGGAGACTGCGGTCGGAGAACCGTTGGGAAGAGCAAATTGTTGTCGGTTGTCGGTCGGAGAGCGGGGGGCCACATGCGGGCGTTGACCGGCGGGCGTGGAGCCCTTCTGGGCGCGGTCCTCATGGCGGCGAGCGCCGCCGGCACGCTGGTGGTTCCGTCACCGGCCGCCGCCGCGACCACCCTCACCCTCTACGTGCGCAGCGGGGCGACCGGCACCTCGTGCACAGGGCCCGGCGCGACGGCGTGCGGCTCGATCCAGACAGCCGTCGCCGGGGCGGCGACCCACGCCGGAGCCGACGTCACGGTCACAGTGGGGCCGGGCACCTACCACGAGCGCACAATCTCGGTCGACGCCTCGACGCTCGCATCGCTCGATGTCGTGGGAGCGGGAGCGACGTCCACGACGGTCACATCCGAGGGAGGGCAGGGCTTCTCCGTCACCGCCGGCACCGTCTCCGTCGAGGGGCTCTCGGTCGACCGCGCCGCAGCGGCGTCCAGCGCCGGCGGCGGCATGCTCGTCACCGGAGGCAGCACCGTCGCGCTCGCCGACGACACGTTCGCCACAGACTCGGCGCTCACAAGCGGCGGTGTGGACGTGGCGTCCGGCCACGCCACCGTCACCGATGTCACGTTCCTGCGGGACCACGGCGCACAGGGTGGGGGCATGGGCGTCGGACCGACGAGCTCGGCGGTCGTCACGGGCACCACCTTCACCACGGACGCCGCCCACGACGGCGGCGGAGTGGCCGCCCTCGTCGGAAGCTCGGTGACGCTCGCCGGCGACACCTTCACGACAGACCGCGCCACCACAGACGGCGGGGACGTGTGGGCCGACGGAGGCACCCTCCGCTTGACCAGTGACACCGTGGCGCGGGGCAATGCGCGAACAGGTGGCGGGGTGGGCATCGTCGACGGCGCCACAGCCGCCTTGTCCAACGACACCTTCACCAACGACCTCGCGGTGTCCACAACAGGTCGTGGCGGGTACGGCGGCGGCGTCTTGCTGCGCGGTGCCACCGCCACCCTCACCGACGACCAGTTCTCGCCGGACTACGCCACCTCCACAGGCAGCGGCATCACAGTCACACACAGCACAGCCGTCCTCTCGAGCGACACGTTCGCCACAGACTTCGTGAAGGACGTCGGATCGATCGTGAAGGTTGGCAACGGCACGGCCACGCTCGTCAACGACACCCTCGCACTCGACGGGGCAGCGACAGCCGGCCGCTTGGTGGGGGCCTTCGCCAGCGTCGTCACCTTGAGGAACGACACCCTCTCGACAGATGCGGCCCCAACAGGCGGCGGGATCCTCAACACATCGTCGGTCGTCCGGGCCGCCAACTCGATCTTCGCCAACGCCTCGTGCGCAGGAGCGGTGACCGACCTCGGCTCCAACGTCGAGACCGGAGACTCGTGCGGCTTCGGCGCGACGAGCATCAACACAAGCACCTCGATCAACCTGGGGCCGCTCGCCGCCAACACATCGGCCGGGCCCACCACCCGGGCCATCGGGAAGACAAGCTCGGCCTTCGAAGCGGTCCCCCCGTCCTCGTGCACACCGCTGGTCGACGAGCGTGGCAAGCCCCGCCCCGGCGTGCCCGGCCACAACTGCGACGCCGGCGCCTACGAGTACCAAGGGCACCAGGGGGTCTCGGGCCGGGCCGTCACCGCCGAGCGCATCTTCGGGCAGACGGCGGACGGGACGGCCGCCGCCGAGCTTGCCTCCGCCTTCCCACCCGGGGCCTGCCCGGGGACGGCCGGGGACCGGCCGGTGGTGCTCGCCACCGACCAGAGCCCCTCCGACGCCCTGGCGAGCGCCTATCTGGCAGCAGCGTTGGGCACGGGGACCCTGCTCACGCCGAGCACCTCGCTCGCTCCGGTCACGGTCCAGGCCCTCAGGAGCGAAGGCATCACCCGGGTCTACGTGGTGGGCGGGCCCCTGGCGATCTCGACCGCGGTGGTGGACGAGCTCGGGGCCACCCCGGCGTACCGCTGCGGCGGCACCGGGGCCACCGGCACGAACCTCGAGGTCACCCGCATCTTCGGGGCCACGGCGCCGACAACGGCGGCCAGGATCGCGGCCACCCCGCCGGCGGACTTCGTCGGCCGCCTCGACCTCTCGGGCGCCTACGGGGGGACCAACCCGAGCGGGGGGGTGGGCCGGTTCAACACCACGGCTGGGGGCGCCTCGGACGCCCCGTCGCGCCCCGGGGCCCTTGCGACCGCCATCGTGGCCACCGACCGGAGCTTCCAGGACGCCGAGTCGGCGGCCGCCCTCTCCTATGGCGCCCACGTGCCGGTCCTGCTGACCACACCCGGATCGTTGCCCGCGTCCACCCGAGGGGCCCTCGTGGCCCTGGGGATCACCCAGGTGGTCGTGATGGGCGGGCCCCTGGCGGTTGCCACATCGGTGGTCGGCGCGATGCGGGCGCTCGGGATCTCGGTGCTGCGGGTGGCGGGCGCCGACGGCACGGCCACCTCGGTCGCCTTGGCCGGGCTCGAGACGGCCCCGGCGTCCCTTGGGAGCGGACTGGGCTGGGACGCCCGAACACCGGGCTTCGTGGTCGCCCGCGGCGACTACTTCGCCGACGGCCTGGCCGGGGCGGTCGTGGCCGCCCATGGGCGCCACGCCTCGGGACCGGTCCCGCTCCTTCTGACGAAGGACCCGTCGACACTCGGGTCGGCGCTCGGCTCCTATCTCCGCCACGCCGGCGCCACGGGCATCGGCGCCCAGCGGCGGCCCGCCGCCTTCCTCGTCGTCCTGGGGGGACCCGAGGCCGTGACGCCCTCGGTCGTGAGCACGATGGAGTCGGACCTCTCGTAGCGCCGAACGGCGCGGCGCCTCTCTAGGATCGCGGGCACCGTCACCGGCCCCTCCCGCCGCCCGGGGGAGGTGGCCCGACGGCCTGGAAGCTGCGTGGAGCGCCTGGAGGCTGCGTGAAGCTCGGCCGGCGACTGATCGAGGAGCTGCGGGTCGAGCCGGGCTCGCCCGCCCGGCTCGGGGAACGGAGCACGTCGGCGATCGAGTCGCCGTTGCCCGGCGCGACCGGCGCGCCCGGCGGGTCCCGCGCTCCCGGCTCGGGCGTGGCCCGTCGCACGGTGGCCGAGCGGGACCTCGACGCCTTCCGGGCCGAGCTCGACTCGGCCCAGCGGCTGCTCTACGCGGCCGACCGGTGGGCGCTCCTCGTCGTGCTCCAGGGGGTGGACGCGGCCGGGAAGGACGGCACCATCAGGCACGTCATGTCCGGCGTCAACCCGCAGGGCTGCCAGGTCGTCTCGTTCAAGGAGCCGTCACCCCTCGAGCTGCGCCACACCTTCTTGTGGCGGTGCAGCGCGGCGCTCCCCGAGCGCGGCCGCATCGGCATCTTCAACCGGTCCCACTACGAGGAGGTGATCGTGGTCCGGGTGCACCCCGAGCTCCTGGACGCCGAGCACCTGCCGTCGCGACCTGCGGCCGACGCCCGGGGCGACGGGCTGTGGCAGGAGCGGTTCGAGGACATCAACGGGTTCGAGCGCCACCTGAGCCGCAACGGCACCCGGATCGTCAAGTGCTTCCTCCACGTCTCGAGAGAGGAGCAGCGCCGGCGACTGCTCCAGCGCCTGGACGACCCGTCCAAGCAGTGGAAGTTCTCCCCGTCCGACCTGCGGGAGCACGAGCGCTACGCCGAGTACCAGGCGGCCTACGAGGAGGCGCTCACCGCCACGTCCACCCCGTGGGCACCGTGGTCCGTGGTCCCCGCCGACCACAAGCCCACCATGCGGGCGCTGGTGGGGGGCCTCATCGTCCACGAGATCGACCGCCTCCACCTGGCGATGCCGACCCCGGCCGCAGCGGACCGCCCGCAGCTCGACGCCGCCCGCCGGGCGCTCGGGCGCGAGCCCTGACGCGGGCTGCGGGCTCCGGGCTCCGGGCTCCGGGCTCCGTGTGCCGGGGCCCGGGCGCACCGGGTGCCGGAGGCCGGGCTCGGAGGCGCGCCTCATCCAATCCCTCCGGGGCCCTGGGCCGTACAGAGGGGAGGCGGGCCGCACCAGCGTGGCCCGCACCAGAGCCCACGAGCCAGCAGATCCCGAGGAGGTCCACATGAGCCGACTGTCCGTCCGAGTCGCGGCGATCGCCGGAGCGGCGTGCCTGACCTGCGCCGGCTCGGTCGCGCTGGCCCCGGGCGCGGGGGCCGTGGCGTCGCACCATGCCAAGGGCCATGCCAAGGGCACCGTCCACGTGGCCAAGGTCTCGGGCCACAAGGTCCTGGTCACGTCGTCGGGCATGACGCTGTACGTGTTCGGCAAGGACCACCACAAGGCACCCACCTGCACGGCCTCCTGCGCCGCCGTCTGGCGGCCGCTCGTCGTGCGCACCAAGCCGATCGCCGGCCCGGGGGTGAAGAAGGGCATGCTCGGGACGGTGCGGACCAAGAACGGCAAGCGCCAGGTGACCTACGACCACTGGCCGCTCTACACCTTCGCCGAGGACACGTCTCCGGGCCAGCACCATGGCCAGGGACTCGTGTCCTTCGGCGGGAAGTGGTCCACCATCGGGGCCACCGGGAAGTCCCTGATCTCGGTGACGTCCTCCTCGAAGCACTCGTCGTCGGGCGGGTCGGGCAGCTCGGGCGGCGGGTCGGGAGCCAGTTGGTAGGCGGATTCGGGGCGCCGGCAATCCGTTCGGCGACCAGCGCCGTACCCTATGGCGTGCGCCGTATCGGCCCGCGGGTCGAGGACCTGCCCGACGAGGCCCTCCTCGCCGGCTTCGCCGCCGGCGACCCGGAGCTGGCAGCGGCGTTCGTGCGCACCTTCCAGTCGAAGGTCTACGGAGTGGCTCGCCGCATCGTCGCCGACGCCGGCACCGCGGAGGACGTGGCGCAGTCGACGTTCGAGCGGGCGTGGCGCCATGCCCGCACCTACGACCCGCGCCGCGGATCAGTTGGCGCCTGGCTCGGCATCATCGCCCGCAACCTGGCGATCGACGCCGTCCGCGTCCGGCCGGTGGTCCCGGTGGACGCGACAGCGCTGCTCCGGGCCATGACCGAGGAGGACGGCGGCGCCTCGCGGCCCGAGCGGGCCGCCCTGGAGGCCGAGTCGGTCACGACGCTGCGCGCCGCCCTCCGCCAGCTCCCGACCGAGCAGGCGCGGGCCATCGTGCTGGCCGGGATCGCCGGGCTGTCCGCCAACCAGGTCGCCGCCAACGAGCGCATCCCGCTCGGCACCGCCAAGACCCGGATCCGCACGGCGATGCTGAAGCTGCGGTCGGGCCTCCACCAGGACGGACCCGACCATGCATGACCTGCCGTGCGCCACCTGTCGTGACCTGTGCCCCGAGGTGGCACTGGGAGCGGCGAGCGCCGAGGACCGGGCGGACGTCCTCGCCCACGTCGAGCGGTGTGCCGGGTGCGCCGCCTTGCTGCGGTCGATGACCGACGTGGGCGACGGCCTCGCCGCGTTGGTCCCGCCCATGGAGCCCCCGCCCGGTTTCGAAGGGCGCGTCCTCTCGGCCATCCGGGAACGGGGCGGGAGGGCACGGCCGGCGTTCGGCCAGCGCCTGCGATCCCGGCCCCTGACGGTCGCGGCGGCCGTGGCGGCAGCGGTCGCGCTGGCCGCCGGGGGGTGGCTCGTGGGGGAGACGACGTCGGCACCCTCGTCCGCGGCGGTGACGTCGGCTCTGGTGTCCCGGCAGGGAACCGCCGGGACGGTCGTGCTCGTCTCGGGGGTGCGCCCGTGGATCTCGATGACCTTCCACGTCGGCAGCGCCAGCGGCTCGGTCGAGTGCGAGGTCCAGGACGCCAGCGGCCGGCTGGTGGCCCTGGGGACCTTCCCGATCGTCCACGGGTACGGGTCCTGGGCAGGGCCGCTGCCGCAGGGCACGACCGTCCGCGGGGCCTGGGTGGTCACTCCCGACGGGCGGATGCTGGCCTGGTCCGCCATCTCCGGCGGCTGAGGGCGCGACCCGCCGTCACCCGCCAGCGTCAGCCGCCGACCGGCTGCGTCACCCCCCGGCGCCGCCTTGGCGCCGTCAGCCGCCGGCGTCAGCCGCCGCTGGGGCTTGGCCGCCGCCGACCACGGCGATCAAGGACTTGGGGAGCCCCAGCACCCGCTCGCTGAGGATCGTCGCGTCGGGGAAGTACCAGGCGAGCTGGGTCCGCGAGAGCAGGTCGATCTCGAGGACCTCGCGGACGGCGTCCCGGACGTCGGAGGGGAACCCGCTCGGGCGGAGGGGCCATCGCTTGACCAGCGCCGCCCGGATCCCGGGAGGGAGGAACTGGCCGCCGGGCAGCATCCAGTGCGGCTCCATCGGGAAGTAGCGGTTCGGCGTCTGGACCCACGCCCGAGGCGCCGCCTTCCGGACGGTGTCGGCGAACTGCTGCCGGCGAACGTGGCCGCCCACGTGCTCGATGGTCGAGTTGGAGACCACGAGGTCGAACCGGGCGGAGCGGACCTCGGCCGGGGGATCGCAGGCGTCCCCGGCGACCGACGTCACCCACGAGAGGTCCGTCTGCTGGCGGTACTGGTTCAGGAGCACGACCGACGACGGCTTGACCGGCGCCGACCGCCAGTAGTGCTCGGTGCCTCCGAGGTCGAGCACGGACATGGCCTCGAGCCCGGGGAAGGTGGTGGCGAGCCGCTCGGCCCGCCGCCGGCGCGCCCACGCACCCAGGGAGACGTCGCTCGACTCGTCGGCCACCAGCCTTCGAAGTGCCACGGCTCCTCTCTGCGACCCGTTCGGCCCCCGTCCCGGGGGCTCCAATGCCCGATGGAGGCAACAGCGTAGGGCGACCGGCGCGCGCCGCGGGGACAGCCGGGCGTGAGGGCCGGGGCGACCGGGTACCGCCCACCGGGTGATCGCGACCATCGGCCTCTCGCTCGGCGCGGCTCTCTTCCTGGCCGTGGGCTTCGTCGTCCAGCAGCACGCCGCCGCCGAGGAGCCGGCGAGCGAGCGGCTCAGCTTCCGCTTGCTGGTCAAGCTGGTGCAGCGGCCCCTGTGGCTCGGCGGCGTCGCGGCACAGGCGGCGGGCCAGGTGCTCGGGGCGGCGGCACTGGGGTCGGGGCCGCTCGGCCTCGTCGAGCCGGTGATGGCCACCAACCTCCTGTTCGCCCTGCCGCTGGCGTCGGCGTGGAACCGCAGGCGCTTCGGCGCCCGGGAGTGGCTGGGGGCGGCGGCCCTCATCGCCGGATTGGCCGTGTTCATCGGCGTCGGCGATCCGCACGGGGGGACGACGGCGCACCTGCCGTGGCCGAACTGGGTCCTCTCGGGCGGCGTCATCGTGGTGCTCGTGGCAGGCGTCGTCGCCGTCGGCCGCCGCCGCCCGGCCACGCAGCAGGCGACGATCCTGGCTGCCGGGGCAGGGATGCTGTACGGCCTCCAGGATGCGCTGACCCAGCGGACCATGGCCGTCCTCGGGCACGGGTTCGTCGCGGTGGTGGTCAGCTGGCCGGCGTTCGCGCTGGTGGCGGTGGCGATCATCGGGATGCTGCTGGCGCAGTCGGCGTTCGAGGCCGCCCCGCTGTCGGCGTCGTTGCCGGCCATCACCGCGGTCGAGCCGATCACCGGGATCGCCTTCGGCATCGGCGTGTACCGCGAGTACCTGGACCTCACGGGCTGGGCCCTCGGCGTCGAGCTCGTCGGCCTCGCGGTGGCGATCCTCGGCGTCTATCTGGTGGCGGCCTCCCCGCTCGTGACCGGGGCGGCGGCGACCCCCTCCTCCGCCGGTCGCCGGTCGGCCGGGCGGACCGGGCGGCCCGGGCGGCCCGGGGGGGCCGGGGGGGCCGGCACCGGTCTTCAGGCGTCGCCGGCGACCGCCCGCTCCCCCGGCCCCGAGCGCGCCGGCGAGGGGTAGCGCACGGCGGCGGTCAGAGCTTGTAGCCGAGCTCCCGCAGGAGGTGCTTGCGGTCCGCCTCGTCGGCGTCGGTCTCGATGCCCGCGGGCGGCAGGCCGTCGACCACCCCGATGACCGCCCGGCCCAGGTCCGTCTCGGCGACGAGCACCTCGAGGGGATTGGCGGTGGCGGCGAACACCGTGCACACCTCGGGGACCTGCTTGACGGCCCCGAGGACCGCGATCGGGAAGCCGCCGCGCAGGTAGGCGACGAACACATGGCCGGCCCCGATCGCCTCGGCGTTGCGCGTGGCCAGGGCGACCAGGTCGGGGTCGTTGCCGGAGCGGCGGATGAGGCACTTGCCGGACGCCTCGCAGAACGAGACGCCGAAGCGGAGCTGGGGCCCGGCCCCGGCCAGCGCCTCGTGGAGGTCCTCGACGGTCTTGATGAAGTGGGCCTGGCCGACGATGACGTTCACGCCATCGGGCATCTCCAGGGGTACGGCGCTCAGTTGGATGTCCACGTGGTCGCTCCTTTGCCCGTCGTCGAGTGGGTCGGGTCCGTCGCGCGGGCCGCGTCCGCGGGCGGCGCCGGGTCCCGTGCGTCCGTTGCGCCGGCCGCGTGCCGGTGCAGGTAGCTGGCGCACCCCTCCAGGGTGGCGAGCTGTGGGTAGTCGCGCTCGGGGATCTCCACGCCCGTGCGCTCGTGGAGCCGCACCACGAAGTGGAGGAAGTCGAGGGAGTCCAGGTCGAGGGCTTCCTGGAGCGTCTGGTCCGGTCCCACGGCATCGGGGTCCCGGTGCGGCGCCACCTCCTGGAGCACCCGCCGGGCGACGGCGCGCGCCTCGTCGCGGCGCATGGGGCCCGGCCGCGAGGACGGCACCGGTCGAGGACCTTGCGGCACGGCATCAGCCTGGGCCCGGGCGCCTGGTCGCCCCCAGGGCCGAACGTCCTGTTCGGCCGGGTGCCCGGGCCCGCCGCCGGCCTGGGCGGCGGGCGTCGGACCCGCCGCCGGGTGCCCGGGCCCGCCGAGGGTTCAGCGCTGGCGCGACCGGTACTCGTCGGCGACGGACCGCAGGCGCCGGTGCGTCGCCTCGAACACGTCGCGTTCGGGGAGCCACCGCTTGGCGAGCTTGGCGACCGACGTGTAGTTGGTGTCCACGACGTTGGCGATCGGCGCCTCGACCGCCTGGCTCACGAGTTGGTAGGCGTCGAGCACGTCGAGTCCGAAGTCCTGGTTGAGCCACCCGACCATGTCCGCCTGCGCGATGCGGAAGGCGTCCTCGAGCGGGCGTGCGGAGCCGGTGGTCATGAGGTGGGTGTCGCTCTCGATCCTCGGCCACGGACAGGGCGCGCCCTTCACGAGGTCGACGGCGATGACCGTGTCCATCGCGCACTCGACGGCGACGCCGCAGGTCTCGCCCTCGCCCTGGCGGGCGTGCCCGTCACCCAGCGAGAGCAGGGCGCCTGGGACGTTGACGCCCAGGTAGCAGGTCACGCCCGCCCGCAGCTCGGGCGTGTCCATGTTGCCGCCGAAGGCGTCGGGGACGAGGGCGCTGCGCACCTCGAGGTTGGCCGGCGCGACGCCGAGCGTGCCGTGCATCGGGTCCATCGGCAGGTCGACCGCCCAGGAGCCGTTGCGCGCCTCGAACCGGCAGGTGCGGTTGGCCCGGTCGAGCCGCCACATCCAGACGACCTCGGGCAGGGGCTCGTGGAGGAGCGCCGTCGTGTGCGTGGCGGTCAGCGCCCCGAAGAGGGGCACCGTGGTGGACGCCGCCCAGTCCCGGGCCGGCTCGATCGAGACGAAGTGGACCGCCACCGTGTCACCGGGCTCGGCGCCCTCCACGTAGAACGGGCCGGTCTGGGGGTTGAGGAAGGGGAACTCGCACACCTCGCTCACCAGGTCGCGCTCGGAGCGGACGCGCCCGGCAAAGCAGTCCTCGGTCCACACCTCGAGCACGGTCCCGGGCCGGACGCGCCGGACCGGGGCCACCCCGCCGAACGTCCAGGCGTACTCGCCGGGCTCGGGCCGGTACTCGAGGATCTCGACCTCGCTCATGCCGGCACCCGTGCCCGTGCGCCGGCGGCGGACCACCCAAGAACCGCGACCACCGTCTCGGACATTCGGCGCACCCCGTTTCTCCCTGAGCGGCGCACGTTCTACCACGCACCCTCGGGCACCGCCGGGAGGCCGCCGGCGCTCGGCGACCGCTGCAGTCCCCGTTCCTCCGGTAGCCTGCCCCGGTCCGGTCGCCGTGCTGGGAGTGCGGCTGCCTCGTGGGGGAACGGGCTCGGCGGAGGTGGAGCGTCCCCGGCTGCGCCGTCGTCGAAGCGCCGTCGGGCCTACCCGGAATGGGAGTGCGAGTGGAACACCTCGTCGTCAGCCAGATCACCCGCCACGGCTACCTGGCCGTGTTCGTGCTCATGGTGCTCGAGTCGGCCTGCATCCCGATCCCGAGCGAGGCCGTGATGCTGCTGGGCGGTGCCCTGGCCGCCGGGATCACCGTGGCCGGGGTCCACTCCCACCTCAACGTGGTGGCGGTGGCGCTGGTGGGCACGGCGGCCAACGTGGTCGGCGCGCTCATCGCCTACGCCGTCGGCCGGGCGGGCGGGCGGCCCCTGGTCGAGCGGTGGGGCCGCTACGTCCTCATCCGCCGCCACGACCTGGACCGGGCCGAGCGGTTCTTCGCCCGACACGGGCGCCCGGCGGTCCTCATCGGGCGAGTGCTGCCGGTGGTGCGGACCTTCATCAGCCTGCCCGCCGGGATCGCCGAGATGCCCGTCGGCCAGTTCACGGCGCTGACCGCCGTCGGCAGCCTCCCGTGGACGTTCGCGCTGGCGTTCGCCGGCTACGCGGTGGCCGGCAACTGGCAGTCCGTGTCATCCGCCTTCACCCCCGTCTCCATCGCCTTCGGCGTCCTCATCGTGGCGGCGATCGCCTGGTGGGCCGTCCGGCGGGCGCGTGGTGGCGGCGCCGGGTCCGGCGTCGTGCCCGGCGAGGGGAACTGACCGGGCCCGAGCCCGCCGCCGGCGGCGGCCGGGCTACTCCAGCGGCCCGGGGTAGGCGGCCTCGGCCTTGTCCGCCAGCTTGTTCGTCGAGCGCCGCACGGCGAGGAGCACGCCCACGATGACGACGACCGCCAGCACCCCGAGCACGATGTCGATCTTGCCCGAGAGGTGCTGGAGGGTCGCCCCCGCCTGGTACGAGGCGAAGGTGTAGATCCCCGCCCAGAGGATGCCCCCGGCGGCGTTGGCGGGGAGGAAGCGCCGCCAGAGCATGCGGCTCGTGCCGGCGAGGAAGGCGGCGTAGGTCCGCAGGACCGAGACGAACCGGCCGAAGAAGACGACCTTCGTCCCGTGGCGGTCGAAGATGTAGCGGCCGACCTTCAGCTTGCGCTCGTCCAGGCGCACCTTGGAGCCGTACCTGCGGGCCAGGCGGTACCCGCCCTTGTCCCCGATCCAGAAGCCGACGTTGTCGCCGGCGATGGCGGCGACCGAGGCGACGGCGAAGATGATCCAGGGGTTGAGGTGGTGGGTCTGTCCCGCGTAGGCGCCGGCCACCACGAGCGCCGTCTCACCCGGCAGGGGGACGCCCAGGCTCTCGGCCGCCACGAGCAGGAACACCGCCCAGTAGCCGAGGGTCGAGACCAGGTGGTCGACGTTCACGGAGTGCCCGCGCCGGTCACCGGAGCTCGCGGGCCCCGTAGACCCGCTCGGCGAAGTCCTCCAGCAGCTGGACGCAGTCCTTCAGCCGCTGCTCGCCGTTGGTGGCCGAGCCGGCCACGAACAGGTCCTTCGCCCGCAGGTCCCGGTACCAGCGCCGGAGCCGGTCGACGTGCTGCTGGTGCTCTCCGAGCTCCGCCAGCGTGCGGGGCCCGGCCTCGTTCGCACGACGCAGCTCGGTCCGGGCACGCTCGCACTCGGCGCAGAACTCGACCCACTCGGCCTCGCGCTCGGCGGTGTAGAGCGCCTCCAGCGTCGCCAGGGTCTCCTCCCCCGCCCCCACCTCGAAGCAGAGGGCCTGGCCGCCCGACCGGCGCACCAGCGCCGTCGCCCGCTCGAGGCCGTGGTCGAAGCGGTCGCCCACCGGGACCGCCCAGGTCGCCGACTGCAGGGCCACGGCCCCCACCCGGCGGAGCTCCCGCCACACGGCCACCCGGTGGCGCGACTGGTCTCCGGCCAGACGATAGGTGAGGACCCGCCACTGCATGTAACCAATGCTACAGGTTCGATCCGTGATCTGAGCTACGGTATCTGCCGACGTCCGTTCGCGCTCTGGTCACGTCCGTCACGGAGAAGCCCCATGGATCACCTCGCCGCCGTCCAGATGCCGCCCCGGGCCCGCCTGGTGCCGCTCCTCGCCGACGTCCGTGGCGTCCACGGCGTCCACGGCGTGCGAGTGCTGCCGCCCCAGGGCCTCAACACCTCCATCTACCTGGACCTCAACCACTTCTCCCGGCAGACGGCGTGGGCGCACGGCTTCATGCACACCTACGCCCTCTGGCTCGGCCCGGTGGCCCTGGCCGCCGTGTTCGTTGCCGTCTTTGCCGTCGCCTGGTGGCGGCGGGCACCGCGGGTCGCAGCGCTCCTCTTCCTCGGCGGCGTCGGGACGATCGTGGCCCTCGGCCTCAACCAACTGGTCGCTCATGCGGCCAAGGAGCTGCGGCCCTATGCCACCCACCCCCACGTGCTCGTCCTGGTGACGAGAACGAGCGACTACTCGTTCCCGTCGGACCACTCGATCGTTGCCGGCGGCCTGACGGCCTCGCTCCTCCTCCTGCTCGGCGGCGAGGTGTGGCGGCACCGGCGGCGGCCGGTGGTGGGGCTGGCCGACGTCGGTGCGAACCGCACGCGCGTCCCGGGCGTTGTCGTGGCCCTCGCAGCGGTCAATGTCGTCCTCGGGCTCTTCCTGTGCTTCGCCCGGGTGTACGTGGGCGCCCACTACCCCGGCGACGTGGTGGCGGGCTACCTGCTGGCATCGGCGGTCGTGGTGCTCGTCGGGTTGCTCCGGCCCCTGGCCTACCGGGCGGTGGACGTCATCGAGCCCACGATTTTCGGGGTCCTCGTGCGCCGCCCGGTTTCGGCGGCCGCCCCCGACCGGGGGTCCGGGGCGATGCTCCGTTCGACCCCGGATACCCGTCGGCAGGGGCACCTGCAGTAGCAGGATCGCCCGGCGCCGCCCGGCGCTGCAGGGCGCCGCACGGCGCTGCGGGGCGCCGCTCACCCACGTTGCCGGGCCCGACGCCCATCGGGTAGGCAGTGACGGCCATGGACCCCGCTCTGGAGCGCCGCTACCGAGCCCGCAGCCTCTGGCTCGATCAGATGCCGGGGACGCTCACGCCCCGACCGTCGCTCACCGGCGACACCGTGTGCGACGTGGCGATCGTGGGGGCGGGGTTCACGGGGCTGTGGACCGCCTACTACCTGAAGCGCCACCAGCCCGACGCCCGCGTCGTCGTGCTGGAACGGGAGATCGCCGGCTTCGGGCCGTCCGGGCGCAATGGGGGATGGGCGTCGTCCCGCATCGCCGGCAGCTGGAGCGTCTATGCCCGCCGGCACGGGGAGGACGCAGTGCGTCGGGCCGAGCGGGAGACCTTCCGGGCCGTCGACGAGATCGGCCGGGTGGTGGCCCGCGAGCGGATCGACTGCGGCTTCAGGAAGGACGGCACCCTGACCGTCGCCGTGACGGCGCCCCAGGCGGCGCGCACCCGGGCCCAGCTGGAGGCCGCCCGCCGGCACGGGCTGGGCGAGGACGACCTGCGGCCGCTCGAACCGGGCGAGCTCGAGCGGCTCGTCCGTGTGCCGGGCTGCCGGTCGTCCCTCTTCTCGCCCCACTGCGCCCGGGTCGACCCGGCGCGGCTGGCGCGTGGGCTGGCCGACGCGTGCGAACGGACCGGCGTGGTGATCCTCGAGGGGACGGAGGCGATCGAGGTGGGCCCGCGCCAGGTCCGCTGCCGCCAAGGCGTCGTGACCGCCGACCACGTCGTGCGGGCCACGGAGTCCTACACCACCCAGCTGCCGGGAGAGACGCTCCGCTACCTTCCCCTCTACAGCCTGATGATCGCCACCGAGCCCCTGTCGGAGGCGGTCTGGAGCGAGCTCGGCTGGCAGGAGGAGGGCCTCACCATCCGGGACCAGCGCCATCTCTTCTTCTACGCGCAGCGCACGGCCGACGGGCGGATCGCCATCGGCGGTCGTGGCGCGCCGTACCGCCTCGACCGTCCGATCGACGAAGGCCGGGAGCACGACGCCGCCGTGTACGAGCGGCTGCGGGCAACGGTCCGGCGGCACTTCCCGCCGGCCGCCGACGCCGAGGTGACGCACCACTGGGGCGGTCCGCTCGCCGTGCCGAGGGACTGGTGCATGAGCGTGCACTACGACCCCACCACCGGGTTCGGCTGGGCCGGCGGCTACTCGGGGCACGGGGTCGTCGCGTCGAGCATCGCGGGCCGCACGATGGCCGACCTCCTGCTCGGCCGCAGCACCGAGCTCGTGACGCTGCCCTGGGTCGGGCACCGCGCCCGCCGCTGGGAGCCGGAGCCGCTGCGCTACCTCGCCTCGCAGGCGATCGTCACCGTCCTGGCGTCCGCCGATCGCTACGAGGACCGCACCGACCGCGCGGCGCGCCGGACCGCGCTCGTGGCTCCCTTCGTCCAGCCGTAGGGGCCCCAAGGTCGTCGAGACGGCGCTCACCGGCACGCGGCGCTGCGCCTGCGCCTGCCATTGCCGCGTCCCCCGCACCGGCAGATCGGCCCCGCAGTCTCGTTCGCGCTGCCGCGCCGTTACGCTCGGACGCAAGCAACCCCGCGACACCACCCTCCCCTGCAGACACATGGCCCGCCTGACGATCCGCATACTGGTTGGCCTCGCGGGCCTGCTGGCGGTGGCCGCCCTCTCGACCGCCTTCGCACTGCGCGTCACGCCGGCGCAGTCGGTCGCCGCTCTCGGGCAGACCGTGGACGTCGGCACGGCGACACCGACGCTGAGCCTGTCGGGCCCCGGTGTCCTCGATCTGTTCGGACAGTCGCTCCCGACCAGTGCGACGTTCACAGGGCCGGTCCGGCCGCGCTTGGCGTTGACCAACATCACGATCAACCAACAGGTGGCCAACTTCCTGACGCCGGCGGGGCGGAGGTCCGAGGAGTCGGTGCTGGGGCGCACGCTTGCCGACGGCTGGATCCGCTACTTCGCCTGGGAGATCGGGTTCACCGCGCTCGGTGCGCTCGTCCTCGGCTTGGCCTACGTGGGCGTCCGGCGTCCCACGTGGCGGCGATCGCTCCTCACGTTGGGGGTGGCCGTGGCCGTGGCCGAGGCGGCGAACCTCGGCGGCGTGATGCTCACCGCGTACAGCGCGCCCGGGATCCTGCGACACGTCCACTCGCTGACCGCCCTCGTCGGCCGCAGCCCGCAACCGCCGATCGCCGCCGCGGCGGGGCCCCCGACGCGAGGCGTCGACGCGGTGGTGCTCGGCGACTCGACGGCGGCGGGGCTCGGCAACCGGCCCGTGCCCAGCCCGAGCGCACTCGACCAAGCCTGTGGCCGGAGCTCCGACGCGTACGCGGTGGACCTCGCCGACGTCAACGGCTGGAACGTCGAGAACCTTGCCTGTAGCGGGGCGACGATCGCCAACGGCATCCTCGGACCGCAGCGGCTCGAGCGGGGTCTCACGGCGCCGGCGCAGTTGGCGGAGGCGAAGCGAGCGCGAGGGGTGAAGGCGATCTTTGTGAGCGTGGGCGCCGACGACGTGCGATGGGACGTCATGGTCGAGCTGTGCGCGGTGTCCAAGACCTGTGACAGCGCGGCGTCGACGGCCTACTTCCAGAGCAACCTCAACCAGTTCACGAAGGACTACTACGAGCTGCTCGCGCAGCTGGCGGCGCTGCACGGCCATCCCAAGGTGGTGGTGAACCAGTACTACGACCCCTTCGGTTCCGACCTGCGTTGCCTCAACCACGTGGGGCTCACGTCGGACAAGGTCAAGGTGCTCGTGCAGCGGCTCGACGCGCTGAACGCCGTGCTCTCCAAGGGCGCCAAGGCGTCGGGCTTCCGCTCGGTGCAACCCGACTTCTCCGGACATCAGCTGTGCAGCGCGCAGCCCTACGTGCAAGGGCTGACGGACCCGGCGCCGTTCCACCCGACGGCGAGCGGCGAGCTCGCCATCGGGTTCGCCGACGAAGGTGCGCTGGGGCGCTGAGCGCGTCACGTGATTGCAGGGCGGAAGAAGTGCAGTATCGCCCGAATTGGCGCGCCGCCCGTGCGGCCCGCTAGGTTGCAGGCGCTGAACGCGAGACGGCATAGCTCGAGAGAGCTCGGAACACGCTGACTGCGGGAGGGGGCGGGACACGGCGGCGCCCCGACCGTTCGGTGATCACAACCGACAGCACGCAGACGCGGGAGGAAAACCCCGGCCCTACCAGGACCTTTGGGACCACACACCGGTCGCACACCCTGTAGCGACGAGCTAGGACGGTCAGCGCCTGCCGCGCCCCGTCCGGGGAATGCATGCATTGACCGCGGTCCGCAAACCACCACCAGGCGGAGAGCGGCGTTTCGTACGCCCGAACCACAGGAGGTGCCGTGCGGGCTCGCATCGCACTCGTCGCGGCCGTTGCCGCATCCACGGCCGTCAGTGCCGCTGTCACCAGCGCACTCGCGTCAACCAACAAGTCATCCATCGCAGGAGCGGCGAACCATGCCGCGATTCGGGAACGGAAGGGCGCGAGTGGCGCGCATCCACTCGTCGCTCCGCATCCGTCGACCGTGTCGTGGCAGCTCGCCCGATGGCAGGTGTCGCTGCGGGCGCTCGCGCTGTCGCCGCCGCCGGTTCTTGCGCGATCGGTCGCGCCGGCGCCGGCGCCGACGCCGCCCGCGCCGACGCCGACGGCGGCCGCACCCGCGCCAGCCGCGCCTCCACCGGCGCCAGTCGCGCCGGCACCGGCTCCCACGCCGCCGGCTCCGGCACCGGCACCGGTCGTCGTGTCCTACTCCTCCACAGACGCGGCGTCGACGACAACGCCCGACTGGGCGTGCATCCGCTCCCACGAGTCCGGCGGCAACTACTCGGAGAACTCCGGCAACGGCTACTCCGGTGCGTACCAGTTCATGCCGAGCACGTGGAACGAGGCCGTCACCGGCGCCGGCTATCCCCAGTACGCCAATGGCGAAGCGTTCATGGCGCCGCCGGCGGTGCAGAACGCCGCGGCGCTCTGGCTCTATCGCCGGGACGGCTGGTCCCCGTGGAGCACGCGCTACGTGTGCGGGCTGTGAACGTGACTGTCAACGTCGCTGTGAGGGCGCTCCGCCCGATGTGACCCGACGCTGCGGCGCCGACGCGTCGTGCGGCAGCGAACGACGTTGCCGGCCCCGGTCGGAGTCGGTCTCTGTCCGCCCACCGCGTCGCGCCTTGCAGCGGGGCTGTCTACCACCCGATAATGGGGCCATGGGGATGGCGGATGGGGAGGGGTGAACCTCCGAGCTCGGGTGCGTCGCGCCGTGCATGGGCGCGGGCTGATCTGCTGACGCTGAGCGGCCGGGCGCTCGGCCTGCTCTACGTGGGCGGCGCCCTCTTCGGGTTGGTGGCGATCGGGCTGCCGCACGGGGCCCACTTCAACGTGTTGGCGGACCTGGTGCTGGCGGCGATCGCCATGACGATCGGCGTGTGGGCGTGGTCGCGTCGCGAACTGGGCCCGGTGCCCACGCACGTGCTGCTGGCGCTGGGCGCGGCGATGGTGTCGGGGGGCGTGTACTCGGGCAGGGGCGACGACGTCTCGATGAGCGCCGCCGTGCTCTACGTCGTCCTCGCCCTCGGCGCCGGGCTCTTCACGTCGTTGCGGGGCGTCGCGGTCCAGGTGACCCTGATGGGCGGGGCGTATGCCGCCGTGCTGGCCCTGTCGGGCAACCGGGGGGCGTTCGCCGAGTGGCTGTTCGTCATCGGGGCCGTGACGGTGACCGCCTGGGTCACGGCCGCCAACCGGACCCAGCTCGTCCGTCTGGCCCAGCTGGACCCCCTGACCGGCCTGGCCAACCGGGCCGGTCTCGGCAGCGTGCTGGACCGAGAGCTCGCGAAGTCGCGGCGGAGCAGCCAGCCGCTCAGCGTGGCGGTGGTCGACCTCGACGACTTCAAGGCCCTCAACGACGAGCACGGCCACCTGGCCGGCGACCGGGCGCTCGTGCGGCTGGTCGAGACGTGGCGCTCGGCGCTCCGGGGAGGCGACCTGCTGGCCCGGTTCGGCGGCGACGAGTTCGTGATCGTGCTCCCCGAGGCCGCCACCTGGCAGGCCACCCGGGTGCTCCAGCGCCTGCGGCAGCACGGCGGCGCGTGCCCCTGGAGCGCCGGCCTCGCCACGTGGGACGGGGTGGAGAGCGTGGACCGCCTGCTCCAGCGGGCCGACGGCGCCCTGTACCGGGCCAAGGCCCGCCGCCGGGGCTCCTGGCTGGCCCTGGCGCGCCCGGTCCCGACCGGCGTCGAGCCGGCGCCCCGGCTCAGCCGCCCCCCGGCCGTCACCGCGCGCTGACCGGGCACCTGTTCCCTTCGGCCCTACTGCGCCCGGCACCCGCATGCCAACCCTGGGGGCGTGGGACCGCACGACCAGGGTCTGGACGACGCGCCACCCGATCTGTTGGCGGCGCAGACGGCCGAGGCGATGGCCGACGTCCCGGAGGCGGCGACCACGGAAGCCGAAGACCCGAGGATCCAGCTCACCTTGCTCTACCGGAACCTGCGAGCCTCACCGCGGGGCCTCACGAGCCTGCAGGCTGAGCGCCGGCTGGTCCGGTTCGGACCCAACGAGCTGACCCGCCGACAGGGCCGGCGATGGCCACGAGAGCTGGCACGGCAGTTCACCCACCCGCTGGCGCTGCTCCTGACGGCCGCCGCCGTCCTCGCCGAGATCAGCGGCACCCCGCGACTGGCGGTCGCCATCCTCGTCGTGATCGTGCTCAACGCGGTCTTCGCCTTCGTCCAGGAGCTGCAGGCGGAACGGGCGGTGGAGGCACTCGCCGCCTACGTGCCGGAGCAGGCGCACGTGCTGCGCGACGGGAAGCTCGTGCCGATCGACGCCAAGTCCCTGGTGCCCGGCGACGTGCTCGTGATCGAAGAGGGCGACCGCATCTGCGCCGACGGCCGGCTCATCGACGGCTCGATCCAGGTCGACCTTTCCATGCTGAACGGCGAGTCCCGTCCTGCCACGCGTTCGGCCGACCTCCTCGACACCTCGGGCCCCCTCATCGAGGCCCGCGACCTCGTGTTCTCCGGCACTGCGTGCGTTGGAGGGGAAGGCCGTGCGCTCGTGACCGGGACCGGGATGCACACCGAGCTCGGCCGGATCGCGTCGCTCTCCCAGCGAGTCGGACAAGAGGAGAGCCCGCTCGAACGGCAGGTGAAGCGGGTGGCGTGGCTGATCGCCGCCGTCGCCGTCGGTGCGGGCCTGGCGTTCCTGCCGATGGGCGCCGCTGCCGGCCTGTCGCTGGCGGCCGCTGCGAGCTTCGCCATCGGGCTCCTGGTGGCCAACGTGCCCGAGGGGCTCCTCCCCATCATCACGCTGGCGCTCGCGGTGGGGGTGCGCGACCTGGCGGGCCGGGGCGCGGTGATGAAGCGGCTGTCGGCGGTCGAGACGCTCGGCTCGACCACCGTCGTCTGCACCGACAAGACCGGCACGCTGACCCAGAACCGGATGACCGTGACCAGGCTGTGGGTGCCCGGAAGGGACGTCGAGGTGCCGCGCGGCGCGTGGCCGGACGCCCCGGCGGCGGTCCACGCCCTCGTGCGCGCCGCGGTGGCCTGTACCCACCTCCAAGCGACCACGGCCGGCGACCTGGGGGACCCGACCGAGCTCGCGCTGCTCCGGCTCGGCGACGCCGTGGGCGACGGGGAGTCGACCGCCGAACGGACGGCGAGGCGGCGCGCCACGTTCCACTTCGACCCGAAGGTGAAGCGGATGTCCACCGTCGACGAGGAGGCGGACGGCGCGCTGGCCGTGCACGCCAAGGGCGCTCCCGAGACCGTCCTGCCCTGCTGCTCGAGCATCGCCACGGCAACCGGCGGACAACGGCCGCTGACGGCGCAGGACCGCGCCGGGGTCCTGGCGGCCGTCGACCGGTACGCGGCCGGCGGTCTCCGGGTCCTCGCAGTGGCGCGCAAGCCCCTCGGCCGGGCCGTCCCCGCCCAGCGGGAGGAGGCCGAGTCCGGTCTGTGCCTGCTCGGCCTGCTGGCGATGATCGATCCCCCGCGACCCGAGGTTCCTCCTGCGCTCGAGCGGGCGCACCGGGCGGGGATCCGCTTTCACGTCGTCACCGGCGACAACGGCCTCACCGCCTCCGCCATTGCCCGTGAGGTTGGCATCGGGGGGCCCGGCTCGCCGACGGTGACAGGCGGCCGGCTCGACGCGATGAGCGACGAGGAGCTCGACCACCTCATCGCCGGTGGTGAGGAGATCGTGTTCGCACGCAGCTCGCCGGAGGCAAAGCTCCGGATCGCCGACGCCCTGCGGGCCCATGGCGAGGTGGTGGCCATGACGGGCGACGGCGTGAACGACGCGCCGGCGCTGCACCGGGCGGACATCGGCGTCGCCATGGGTCGCTCGGGGACCGACGTGGCACGCGAGGCGGCGACGATGGTCCTCACCGACGACAACGCGGCCACCATCGTTGCCGCCGTCGAGGAAGGGCGGCGGGTCTTCGACAACGTGCGCAAGTTCGTCCTCTACATCTTCACGCACGCCGTCCCCGAGGTCGTCCCCTTCTTCGTCTTCGCCCTCTCGGGCGGCGCCATCCCACTGCCGCTGACCGTCATGCAGATCCTCGCCGTGGACCTCGGTACGGACACGCTGCCGGCGCTGGCACTCAGCCGGGAGCCGGCCGAGCCCGGCCTCATGGACCGGCCGCCACGCTCGCGACGGGAGGGCGTGATCACCCGGCACATGCTGGCGCGCTCGTGGGGGTTCATGGGGGTGATCTCGGCGGTGCTCGTCATGGCCGGCTTCTTCGTCGTCCTGCTCCAAGCCGGCTGGCATCCCGGAGCCGCCACCGGGAGCGGGACGCGCCTGCACGCCGCCTACCTCGAGGCCACCACCGTCGCCTGGCTCGGGATCGTGGCATGCCAGGTGGGAACCGCCTTCGCGGCACGGAGCGAATGGGCATCGCTGCGGACGATCGGCTTCTTCACCAACCGCCCCCTCCTGCTGGGGATCGCCGTCGAGCTCGGCTTCGCCCTCGCGCTCGTGTACGCGCCGCCGTTCCACGGGCTGTTCGGCACCGCGTCCCTCTCGGTCACCCAGCTTGCGCTCGTGGTGCCGTTCCCCTTCGTCGTGTGGGGCGCCGACGAGGCGCGACGGTGGCGGGCTCGCCGGCGCGCCGCCGCTCGCCGGTCCGGGCTCGGCCGGACCCAGCCCCCGGCGTCACCCGCGTGACGGCCGGCGGCCTGGGTCAGCAGCCTGGGTCAGCGGCCTGGGTCAGCGGCCTGGGTCAGCGGCGACGGGCCGGTTCGAACACCGCCGGCGGTGGAGCCGTGGCGGCACTCACGGCGGCGAGCTCGTCGGCCGACAGCCGGACGGCGACGGCGCGGGCGTTCTTTACGACCTGCTCGGGCTTCGTCGCCCCGACGAGCACGCTCGGGACCGTCGGCTGCGCGGCGAGCCACCCCACGGCCAGCTCCAGCAGCGACCGCCCGTGTTGCTTGGCCATCGTGTCGAGCCGCTCCACGATGTCGAACACCGCTGTGGTGGCCCAGCTGGCGAACAGGGCGCTGTTGCCCAGCCTCGTGCCCCTGGGAGGCGGTTCGCCCCGCTGGTACTTCCCGGTGAGCAGTCCCGAGGCCAGCGGGAAGTACGGCACGACGCCGATGCCGTAGGCCGCGCAGGCGGGCACCACCTCCGCCTCGATGCCCCGGCGGAGCAGGCTCCACTCGGACTGGCTGGCGACGGGGCGGCTCCACCCGTTCGCCCGGGCCACGTGCTCGGCCTCGGCGATCTGCCAGCCGGCGAAGTTGGAGGTGGCGACGTAGCGGACCTTGCCGGCGCGGACGAGGTCGTCGAGGGCGCCCAACGTCTCTGTGACCGGGGTCTCGGGGTCGGGAAAGTGCTGGTAGTAGAGATCGATGTAGTCCGTTCCGAGGCGGCGCAGGCTCCGCTCGCAGGCGGCCATCACGACCTTGCGCGACGCGCCGGCGAGGTAGGGGCCCTCTCCGCCGGAGAACTTCGTCGCCACGACGACCTCGTCCCGACGGTCCCCCAGGGCGCGGCCCAGGATCTCCTCGGAACGGCCCTCGCCGTAGATGTCGGCGGTGTCGAAGAAGGTGACGCCGGCCTCGAGGCAGGCGTGCACCACCGCGGCGGAGCCCTGCTCGTCGAGGCGGCCACCGAAGTTGTTGCAGCCCAGCCCGAGCGCCGACACCTTGAGGCCGGAGCGGCCGACGGCGTGCAGGTCCACGTCGCCCTCTCTAGCAGGTCGGACCGGGAAGGACGGCGATGTGCGCCGGTTGCGACCTCGTTCCGCCGTTCTACGGCTCGGAGGGCTCCGAGCCCCCACCGGTTCCGGTGGCCGGCCTCGCCGCGCCGGACGGTGGCGGCTCCACCGTCGTCGACGGAGCGGGGTCCGGGGCGACCTACGGATCCTGACCCGGCGACCGTCCGCGGCCGCCGTGCGAGGGGCCGTTCGACCCTGGTGGCCAGCCGGGCTCGACGCCCCAATGGTCATGGGCCTTTGGAACGGCGAGCACGATGACGAAGCGGCGTACGAGCGATCCCGGTGCAAGCACCACGTCCAGGGTCCGCGCCCTTTTCGGGCGGCACCGCGCTGCGGTCTCCGTCGTGGTGGCGCTCTGCGTCATCGCTCTCGCCGTGACCCTGCTCGCCCGCCCATGGCAGGGATCGGGCCCGGGGGGACCGGAGCACGAGGCGACGACGGTCCCACCGTCGTCGTCGAGCCCCACGACGGCGAGCACCTCGACCACCGCTCCGGCGCCAGCCGTGCGCTCGACGCCGGCGCTGTACCCGGCCTCCCTCCCCACCGGGGTCGCGCCGGGGTCGTTGCAGGTCGACGCCTGGTCCCCGCCAACCTTCGGAGGCTACGTCCAGAGCTACGAGGGGACCCGGGTGCGCGGCCAGTCCCTGCCCGAGCTGGTGATCGGCGGGCCCCAGGCCCAGCAGATGTTCGCCACGTCCGGCCACGCGCCCGAGTCGACCGTCCTGGCCGGGTACCCGGTCACGGTGTGGCGCATCGTGTCGGCCGAGCAGGCGGCGGTCGCGGGCGGTGCCACGGTGACGGGGTTGACGGCCACCCTCGCCGGCCGGGTCGTCTCGCTGATCGGGGTCTCCCTCACCGACGCCGAGCTCGCGTTCGTGCTCCATGGCCTCCACCCCCGTCCGAACGGGCCCGGGTGGGAGACCGGCGCGCTGCCGGCCACACTCGTGCTCGTCGCCCAGGGCGAGCGGTCCGAGGACCCGTCGTTCGTGCCGTACCGGGTCCAGTTCGGACCCGACCTCGTGCTCGGCGTCACCCACGACGTCGTGATCCCACGCGGTGCGTGCGTCTGCAACGCGGAGTCCTGGCCGGTCGAGCTGACCACCGTCGGGTCGGTGCGGGCCACCGTGATCGACATGCTGCCCACCGGCGACCAGACCACCCAGCTCCACCAGATCGAATGGCAGTACTCCCCGGACGCCGACGTCACCCTCACCTATGGCGGCATCACCACCGAGGAGGCGCTCCGCATCGCCGCCAGCGTCCACGCGGCGAGCCCCGCCCTGTGGGCATCGCTGCCGTGCACCAAGAACGCTGCGGGTGTCGGCGTCGTGGCCTGCGATCCCGAGCAGGAGATCCCGACGGTTCCCTGAGCGACGACGAACGTCACGCTCGATCCCCCGGCCGTTTCGAGGCCAGTCCGCAGCCGTCCACCTGAGAAGACGAAGAGCGGGTACGGGGAATTGAACCCCGATCTACAGCTTGGGAAGCTGTCGTTCTACCATTGAACTACACCCGCAGGTCGCAGCACCGCTGCGCGTCGGGCCCGCGAGCAGAGGTCCTACGGCCGCTGCTCGGCCTCGGACTACGTTCGTGAGCGGTTGTCACACTATCGTCTCGGCCGACGATGGGTCTTTCACGAACCCCCTGCGCCGCCCGGCGGCTTCCAGGCGCCGAGTGGGCGCCCACGCCCGAGTGGGCCGACCGGTCCTCCCGCCCTGCACGTGCTCGTCGCAGCGGGGTCGACGGCGTCACGGTGTCGTTCTCCCAGGTGGCGGGTAGCCGGCCGGGGTTGCGGGTACAGAAGTGACCGTGGAGTAACTTCGTCGGGCCACCAGGTCGGTGCGGGGCGGGTGCCCGAGACCGGCGCCGGCGGTGAGGCGCAGCGAGGCAGCGACAACCACAACGGGGCGGAGGCAGCCCCACGGAGCGGATCGGGAGGACGGGGTGCTCGTACGGATCGTCATCGGGTTGGCCGTGACGGCGGCGTGCCTCGGCCTGGCCGGCCGCCGGTTCTGGTGGCTGTCCCGGCTGGTCCGGTCCGGGCAGCCCGCCCCCGAGCGTCTCCACCGGCGGGTCGAGCCGACCGTGCAGGCGGAGGTGACCGAGGTGGCCGGGCAGCGCAAGCTGCTCGAGTGGACGGTGCCGGGCCTCGCCCACTTCTTCACGATGTGGGGCTTCACCATCCTGCTCTTCACGATCATCGAAGCCTACGGGGACCTCTTCCAGCCGACCTTCCACATCCCCGGCATCGGCACCTCCCCGGTCCTGGGCTTCATCGAGGACTTCTTTGCCGTAGCCGTCCTGGTCGCCCTGGTGGTGTTCACGGTGATCCGGATCAAGAACGCACCCGCCCGGCGTGAGCGGGCGTCCCGCTTCTACGGGTCCCACACCACGGCCGCCTGGATCACGCTGCTGCTCATCTTCGGCGTGATCGCCACCCTCCTCCTCTACCGGGGCGCCCAGGTCGACACCACGCCCCGGCAGTTCCCCTACGACAACTGGGCGTTCGCCTCGCACGCCATCGGCGCCGGGCTCTCCGGGCTGGGGGCGGGTGTGAACGGCGCCCTGGCCACCACGTTCGTGATCCTCAATGTGTGCATCATCAGCGGCTTCCTCGTCTTCGTCTCCTACTCGAAGCACCTGCACATCTTCCTGGCCCCGTTCAACGTCGGCTTCTCCCGGCGGCCGCGGGCGCTCGGCGCGCTGGACAAGACGCCGGACATGGACATGGAGAACGTCTCCGAGGACACGGTGTTCGGGGCGGGGTTGATCGAGCACTTCACCTGGAAGCAGATGCTCGACTTCGCCACCTGCACCGAGTGCGGGCGGTGCCAGTCGGTCTGCCCGGCGTGGACGACGGGGAAGCCGCTCTCCCCCAAGCTCGTGATCCTGGACCTGCGGGACAACATGTTCGCCTCGGCGTCCCGGCTCCTCGCCCAGCGCGCCGCGGCCGCCGGCGGCGAGGGCCAGGGAGCCGGGACCGACGGCGGCGCCACGGGGGCGGCGGCATCGTTCGAGCCGGTTCCTCTCGTGCCCAACGTCATCGAGCCGGACGTCCTGTGGTCGTGCACCACCTGCGGGTCGTGCGTCGAGCAGTGCCCGGTGGACATCGAGCACGTGGACACCATCCTCGACATGCGCCGCTACCAGGTGCTCATGGAGTCCAGCTTCCCGAGCGAGGCGGGGCTGATGCTGCGCAACGTGGAGAACCAGGGCGACCCGTGGGGGCTCGGCCAGTCCAAGCGGACCGAGTGGACCCAGGCCCTGGACTTCGAGGTCCCGGTGGTGACCGGCACCATCCCCGACGACGTGGAGTACCTCTACTGGGTGGGCTGCGCCGGCGCGCTCGACGAGCGGGCCCGCAAGCAGGTGCAGGCGACCGCCCGGCTCCTGCACCGCGCCGGCGTCTCCTTCGCCATCCTCGGCCCCAAGGAGTCGTGCACGGGCGACCCGGCCCGCCGCATCGGCAACGAGTACCTGTACCAGGAGCAGGCCAAGGCCAACATCGCCACGCTGGACGGGGCCGGGGTGAAGAAGATCGTGGCCACCTGTCCCCACTGCTTCAACACCCTGAAGAACGAGTACCCCGCCCTGGGCGGCAACTACGAGGTGGTCCACCACGCCGAGCTGTTGGACCACCTGGTCCGGGCGGGTCGGCTCACGCCCGGCACCGGCTACCAGGGCACGGTCACCTACCACGACCCGTGCTACCTCGGCCGCCACAACCGGGTGTTCGACGAGCCCCGCACCGTCATCGACGCCATCCCCGGCGCGAGCTCGGTCGAGATGCGCCGGTGCCGGGAGCGCGGCTTCTGCTGCGGCGCCGGGGGCGCCCGCATGTGGATGGAGGAGTCGATCGGGACGCGGGTGAACGCGGACCGGACGGCGGAGGCCATCGGTACGGGAGCGGACGTGGTCTCGACCGCCTGTCCCTACTGCATGATCATGCTCGACGACGCGGTGCGGGCCAGCGGGAAGGAGGACGACGTCCGGGTCCTCGACCTCTCCCAGCTGGTGGAGGAGTCCATGGGCGAGCGGGTGCCGGCGGGAGCCGACCCGGACGGTCAGCCCATGCCGTAGGCGTGGGTGGGGCGGAAGCGCGCCACGAGGCGCCGCTCTGTCACCATGGCCCGGCGGAACTCGTCCCAGTCGGGGTGCTCCTCGCCCCGGACCGTGCGGTAGAGGGCGACGAGCTCCTCCACCGTCTCGTCGTCGGGCGCACCGGCCACGGCCGAGAGCGACGTCGTGCCGTCCAGCACCACGTAGGACCAGAAGTCGTCACCGGGAACGTAGAGGGAGGAGACCGGATCTCGCCGGAGGTTCCGGGTCTTGGCCCGGTCGTCGGTGACCGAGATGCGGGCCAGCCCGCCGGGCTCCATGGCGTACCCGATGTTCGAGAGCTGCGGTGCCCCGCTCCGGCGCCGGGTCACGAGCACCCCTTGGTGGCGGGGGCGGGCGAAGGCGATCGCGTCGATCAGCTCCATGGACCGCAGCCTTGCACGACCTCAGTGGGAGATGAGGGCCGAGACCTTGGAGTCGGCCTCGCGCAGCCGCTCCGACATGGCGGCGAGCAGCTTGCGGCCGAGCGGCGGCACGTCCTCCAAGAGCCCGGTGAACTCCCGCTGGCTCATGGTGAGCAGCACCATGTCCGTGTCCGCCACGACGGTGGCCGATCGTGGCTTTCGGTCGAGGAGGGCGAGCTCGCCGAAGTAGTCCCCGGGTCCGAGGGCGGCGATCTTCCGGCCGCCCCGCTTCACCGAGGCCCGACCCTCCACGATGAAGAAGAACTCGCGCCCCACCGTGCCCTCCTCGCACAGCATGGTGCCCGCCGGTGCCGCCACCTGGTCGAGGGCTCGGCGCACCATGCGCAGCTCCTTGGCCGAGCAGGTGGAGAACAGCCAGATGGTCGACAGGTCGAGCGGCTGCTGACGGGCCATGGCGAAACGGTACCGCCAACGCCCGTTTCCCAAACCGTCCGGGCGCGACCACGCCGGGCCCGGGCCCGGTCCGGCAGAGTTCACGGCCCGGAAACACCTGCGTAGCCGCCCGGAAACGGGGCCACCGCATACTCGGACCTCAGCCGGTCCCGACCCAGCGGACCGCCCGAGCCCGGCGACGGAGCCGGGGGAGCGAGGAGCGCACGTGGGCCTGGTCGCGACGAACATCGCCTACCCGAGCTGGCTCAACACGGGGGACAACACGTGGCAGCTGGTGGCGGCCACCCTCGTCGGGCTGATGAGCCTCCCCGGCCTGACCGTCCTCTACGGCGGCCTGGTGCAGCGCAAGTGGGTGGTCAACACCATGCTCATGACCTTCGCCGGCTTCAGCCTCGTGCTGTTGGTCTGGGTGCTGTGGGGCTACAACATGAGCTTCGGGACCTTCGCCCACCTGGGCCCGGCCGGTTCGTTCTGGTCCGAGCTGGTGGGCAAGCCGCACCCGATCGTGAGCCACGTGGGGGAGCAGAGCCAGGCGGTCTCCGGCGCCAACAGCCTGATCCCGTTCCACTTCCCGACCTCCACCCTCGCCTACTTCCAGTTCGTGTTCGCCGCCATCACGCCGCTCCTCTTCCTCGGGAGCGTGCTCGGGCGGATGAAGTTCAAGGCCTGGCTCCTCTTCGTGCCGTTGTGGATCACCTTCGTCTACGCCGTGAACGCCGCCCTGCTGTGGGGCGGGGGCTTCTTCGCCCAGCACGGTGCGGTCGACTACTCCGGGGGCTACGTCATCCACCTCGCCGCCGGGGTGACCGGCTTTGTCGCCGCCGCCATGGTCGGCCCCCGGCTCGACCGTGACCGCCGCCACGGCGCCCCCAACAACCTCATGTTCGTGGCCGTGGGGGCCGGCATCCTGTGGCTCGGCTGGAACGGGTTCAACGGCGGCGACCCGTACTACGCCGGGATCGATGCCGCTTCCGCCGTGCTGAACACCAACATCGCCACGGCGGCGGGGCTGCTCACCTGGATGGGGGCGGACATGCTCTTCTCCAAGCAGCGCAAGCCCACCTTCCTCGGCGCGATCAACGGGATGATCTGCGGGTTGGTCGGGATCACGCCCTCCGCCGGCTGGGTCGACGGCACGGGTGCCGTCCTGGTCGGGCTGGTGTGCTCCTCGGTGGTGTGGGCGGCCTGGAACTACCTCCCTCGGGTCTGGCCGTTCTCCAAGGTCGACGACGCCCTGGGCGTCGTCTACACCCACGGGATCGCCGGGCTGTGCGGCGGCTTGCTGGTCGGGCTCCTCGCCGACCCGGGGATGGTCGAGTACGGCGTCAAGGGCTCGAACTTCGCCGGCAGGGGGGCGGTCTCGGTGGGAGGGCTCTTCTACACCGGCTCCTGGCACCAGGAGTGGGAGCAGCTGCTCGCCGCGGCGTGGATCATCTGCTTCACCGCCGTCATGAGCGCCGTCGTGCTCTCGGTCGTGAAGCTCGTCTGCCGCGGCCTGCGCGAGACGGGCGACGCCATCGAGATCGGCGACCTCGTCATCCACGACGAGGAGGCCTACTCCCAGGAGACCTTCGCCGAGCGGGTGTTCTCGATGGCCGGGGAGCCCGCGGCGCTCGGCGAGGACCCGGCGCTCGGCGACCGCCCGGGGTTCGGCCGCGGCCCGGCGCTCGGTGCGTACGCCCTCGGCGAGGAGCCGCCCGTCGGGGCGTACGCGGCGGTGGGCGAGGAGGCGCCCGACTGAGCAGCCTACGACGACCGCTGTGACCGAAGCGACCGCAGTGACCGGAGCGACCGCAGTGACCGGAGCGGCATCGCCTCAGCCGGCTTGACGGGCCACCGCCTCGGCCGCCCGCGCCGCGGCCTCGGGATCCCCGAGGTACTCGGCGCCGAGCACGGCGAGGTCGGTGTCGAAGCGGTACCGGTAGGGGATCCCGGTGGGGATGTCGAGGCCGACGATGTCCTCGTCGCTGATGGCGTCGAGATGCTTGCGCAGGGCCCGGATGCTGTTGCCGTGGGCCACCACCAGCACGGCACCGCCCCGGGCGGCAGCGGCGTAGAGGTCCGGGACGATCACGTCGTCCCAATAGGGGAGGACCCGGGCGACCACGTCCGCCAGGCACTCGGTGGCCGGGAGGACGTGGTCGGGGACGCCCTGGTAGCGGGGATCGAAGCGGGGGTGCCGCTCGTCGTCGTCGGCCAGCGCCGGCGGCGGGACGTCGTAGCTGCGGCGCCACAGCAGCACCTGCTCCTTGCCGTGGCGCTCCGCCGTCTCCTTCTTGTTCAGCCCCTGGAGGGCGCCGTAGTGCCGCTCGTTGAGCCGCCAGTGCCGCCGCACCGGCAGCCACGAGAGGGCTGCGGCGTCGAGGGAGAGGTTGGCCGTCCGGATGGCCCGGGTGAGCACCGAGGTATGGACCAGCCGGAGGTCCAGCGCCGGCTCGTCGGCGAGCAGCGACCCGGCCCGGGTCGCCTCCTCCTCGCCGGCCGCGCTCAGGTCCACGTCGGTCCAGCCCGTGAACCGGTTCTCCGCGTTCCAGGTGGACTCGCCGTGCCGGAGAAGGACCAGGTCGAGCTCCATGCAGACCTCCGTTGTCGTCGGCACCGCCGGGACGGTGCCTGCTGCGGGCGACTCCGCCGGGACCCGCCCGCGAGTCGGCAGCGATCGGTGCGCCACGGTGAGCGTACCCAGGCTGCCGCCGGCACCGGTGGTGATGCCCCACCGCCGGCCTCCCGCCCGCGGCGGCCCGCCGCGGCGCGCCGTGCACTCGGCGCCCGATGCGCCGTGTCCGACGCCCGACGCCCGACGCGCCGTGTCCGACGCCCGGACGCTGGACGCTGGACGCCCGGTAGGTATGCTGAATGTCGCTCAGAAATCTTGTCATATACGCACTCAAGTTTGCTATAGTGGTGTTCGGCAGAACAGAGCTCGGATCAGGACGCGCCCGACGAAGGGCGCCGCGGGAAGGCAGGTAGGCAATGGCCAAGGCGGTAGGAATCGACCTCGGGACCACCAACTCGGTGGTGAGCGTGCTGGAGGCGGGGGAGCCCGTCGTCATCCCGAACGCCGAGGGCTCCCGGACCACCCCCTCGGTGGTGGCGTTCTCCAAGACCGGCGAGGTCCTCGTCGGCGAGGTGGCCAAGCGCCAGGCGATCACCAACCCCGACCGCACCATCCGGTCGGTCAAGCGCCACATGGGCACCGGCTGGACGATCACAATCGACGCCAAGAAGTACACGGCGCAGGAGATCTCCGCCCGGATCCTGGGGAAGCTGAAGCGGGACGCCGAGGCCTACCTGGGCGGCAGCGTCAACCAGGCCGTGATCACCGTCCCCGCCTACTTCGACGACGCGCAGCGCACCGCCACCAAGGAAGCCGGCCAGATCGCCGGGCTCGAGGTGCTGCGCATCATCAACGAGCCGACCTCGGCCGCGCTGGCCTACGGGCTGGACAAGGAGGAGAAGGACCAGACGGTCCTCGTCTTCGACCTGGGCGGCGGCACCTTCGACGTGTCGATCCTGGAGATCGGCGAGGGCGTGTTCGAGGTCAAGTCCACCTCGGGGAACACCCACCTGGGCGGTGACGACTGGGACCAGAAGGTCATCGACTGGCTGGTGAAGACGTTCAAGGACACCGAGGGCGTCGACCTCGCCAACGACAAGATGGCCCTCCAGCGGCTGAAGGAGGCGGCCGAGAAGGCCAAGATCGAGCTGTCGTCGGTCCAGGAGACCCAGATCAACCTGCCGTTCATCACCGCCACCTCCGAGGGGCCGAAGCACCTGGACGTGAAGCTCACCCGGGCCAAGTTCAACGAGCTGACGGCCGACCTGGTGGAAGCCTGCCGCGGGCCGTTCGAGGCCGCCATCAAGGACGCCGGGCTGAAGACGTCCGACATCGACCACGTCGTGCTCGTGGGCGGGTCGACCCGCATCCCCGCGGTGCAGGAGCTCGTCCAGAGCCTCACCGGCAAGGAGCCGCACAAGGGGGTCAACCCCGACGAGGTCGTGGCCGTGGGCGCCGCCGTGCAGGCCGGCGTGCTGAAGGGCGAGGTGAAGGACGTCCTGCTCCTGGACGTGACCCCGCTGAGCCTCGGCATCGAGACCAAGGGCGGCGTCATGCACCGTCTGATCGAGCGCAACACGACCATCCCGACCAAGCGGTCCGAGGTCTTCACCACGGCCGAGGACAACCAGCCCTCGGTGGAGATCCACGTCCTCCAGGGGGAGCGGGAGATGGCGATGTACAACAAGACGCTCGGCAAGTTCCAGCTGGTGGACCTCCCGCCGGCTCCTCGCGGCATCCCGCAGATCGAGGTCACCTTCGACATCGACGCCAACGGCATCGTGCACGTGTCCGCCCAGGACAAGGCCACGGGCAAGGAACAGTCGATGACGATCACCGGCCAGTCCTCGCTGGCCAAGGACGACATCGAGCGGATGGTCCGCGACGCCGAGGCCCACGCCGAGGACGACCGGCGCCGGCGCGAGGAGGCGGAGGTCCGCAACACCGCCGACACGCTCGTGTACCAGACCGAGAAGCTCCTCCGGGAGCAGGGCGACAAGTTCGAGGGCTCCGAGAAGGAGGACGTCTCCGGCGCCCTCCAGGGCGTGAAGGACGCGCTGAGCGGGACCGACCTCGAGGCCATCAAGACCGCCACCGAGCGCCTGGTCACCGCCAGCCAGGGCTTCTCGCAGCGGCTCTACGAGCAGGCGTCGCAGTCGGCGTCGCAGGGGGCGGGGTCGGGCGACGGCACGGCCGGGACCGCCACCGGCTCGGACGAGGCCGCCGAGGGCGAGGTCGTCGACGCCGAGATCGTCGACGAGCAATGAGCCGGTCCGATCCCGCCGCCGCCCGGTGGGGTGAGGCCGAGGACACCCCCGCCGAGGGGGACTCCCCCGACGCCGCGGCCGGCACCGCGTCGACGCCGGGCGCGGGGGCCGGTGCTCCCGACGCCCCGGCACAGCCGGCGGCCGACGCCGGCGGCGCGGCGGAGCCACGTGGCATCCACGGGGTCGCCGGAGCGCCCGGCACCGCAACAGGCGCCGCGCCCGGCGGCACGCCCGGCGGCACGCCCGGCACCGGTGCCATCCTGACCGACGTCGCCGCGCTCACCGCCGAGCGCGACGACTACCTCCAGTCGCTCCAGCGGCTGAAGGCGGACTTCGACAACTACCGCAAGCGGGTGGCCCGGCTCCAAGAGGAGCAGGCGGGCCGCGCCGCGGCGGCGCTGGTGCAGAAGTTGCTGCCCGTGCTCGACAACCTGGACCTCGCGGTCGCCCACCTCGTCCAGGACGAGCCGGCGACCGAGGACGCCCGGGCGCTCGCCCAGGCCCGGGACCAACTGCTCGACGTCCTCGGCAAGGAGGGGCTCGAGCGGGTGGATGCGGTCGAGGTCGCCTTCGACCCGACGGTGCACGACGCCGTCGCCCATGCCGAGGCGACCCCGAAGAAGGCACCAGCGGACGCCGCCGCCGACGCCCCCGCCGCCGCCCCTGCCGCCGCCGCCCCCGACGGGGCCGGCCGGCCGGGGACCGCCCCGACCGCCGCCCCGGCACCCGATGCCGCTGCCGGCGCCGCCCCGGGCGGGGACGGGGCCGGCACGGAGGCGTCCGCCGCCGCCGAACCCGCGGCGCCGGTCGACGAGGACGGGGGCGCCGCCGCCGGGCCCGCCTCCCACGAGGTCGTGGTCGACGAGGTCATGCGGGCCGGCTACCGCTGGCGCGGGCAGGTCGTGCGTCCGGCGATGGTCCGGGTCCGGGGCTGATCCATGGCGGCCCAGCGCGAGTGGTTCGAGAAGGACTACTACCAGGTGCTCGGCGTGCCCTCGACGGCCACCGACAAGGAGATCACGCGCGCCTACCGCAAGCTCGCCAAGCAGTACCACCCGGACGCCAACCCCGGGAGCGAGGACCGGTTCAAGGAGATCAGCGCCGCCTACGACGTGCTCGGCGACGCGTCGCGCCGCAAGGAGTACGACAAGGTGCGGCGGCTCGGCCCGATGGCCGGCGGCTTCGGCCGCGGGGGATTTGGCGCTCCGGGCAGCGGCGGCACCTTCCGGGTGGAGGACCTCGGGGACCTGGGCGATCTCTTCGGCGGGCTCTTCGGCGGCGGCCGGGGGAGGCGGCGCCCCCGCGGCCCGCAGCGGGGAGCGGACATCGAGTCGGAGCTGCACCTCTCGTTCACCGACGCGGTGCACGGCGTGACCACGACGGTCAACGTCCCCGAGGACGTGCGCTGCCACACCTGCAACGGGTCGGGCGGGGCCCCGGGCACGAGCACCCACACCTGCCCTCGCTGCAACGGGCGGGGGACGCTGGACGAGAACCAGGGGCTGTTCTCGCTCAGCACGATCTGCCCCACCTGCAACGGGCGCGGGACCATCGTGGACACCCCCTGCCCCACGTGCGCCGGCACCGGCACGGAGCGGCGCATCCGGGCCGTCAAGGTCCGGATCCCGCCCGGCGTGGAGGACGCCCAGCGGATCAGGGTCAAAGGACGCGGCGCGCCCGGGCAGGGCTCGGCGCCGGCGGGCGACCTCTACGTGGTGGTGCGGGTGGCGTCCGACCCGCGCTTCGGGCGCCGCGGCCGCAACCTGACCTCGACCGTGCACGTGACGTACCCGGAGGCCGCGCTGGGCACGACGGTCAGCGTCACAACGCTCGACGGCCCGGTCACCCTGCGCGTGCCGCCCGGCACCCAGCCCGGGACCCAACTGCGGGTGAAGGGCCGGGGCGTGCCGGCGGGGGGGCGCAACGGGGCGAAGCCCGGTGACCTCCTCGTGCGGGTGGACGTGTCGGTGCCCAAGGCCCTCACCGACGAGCAGAAGGCCCTCATGGAGCAGCTGGCCGCCACCTACGGGCTCGACCGACGCGTGGCGGGGGCGGAAGCCTGATGGCGGCCGACCACCCTTCGGGCAACGGGCGCCCGCCGTCGGGGCCGTCCGCGGCCCAGCCCGGTGGCGCCCGCCCGGCGGGCCGTGACCCGGCGCGCTCGGGGAACTGTGCGCACGGCACCGGGGGCGGGTCCCGGGCGGTCTACGTGATCTCGGTGGCGGCGGAGCTGGCAGGGGTCCATCCCCAGACCCTCCGGGTCTACGAGCGCAAGGGGCTGCTCGACCCGTCCCGCACGACGGGCGGCTCCCGGCGCTTCTCCGACCGGGACCTGGCCCGCCTGCGGCGGATCCAGGACCTGACCGCAGCCGGGCTCAACCTGGAGGGCGTGCGCCGCGTGCTCGAGCTCGAGAGCGAGGTGGCGCGCCTGCAGGCGGAGCTCGACCGGGTGCGGTCCGAGGCGCAGGAAGCGGTGGCGCGCGTCCACCGCCAGTACCGGCGGGACCTGGTGCCGTTCGACCCGGCGCCCGTCCCCTACGTCCCGGGCGCGACCCGGTCGAGACGCTGAGGTTCGAGACGCCGCGGTTCGAAACGCTGCGGTCGGGCGTGGCACCGAGCCCGCACGGCAGGCCGGCCAGCCCGCCGCACGACGGGCACGCACGATCGCACGAGGGACATCAGAGGAGGTAGCACGCGATGCCCATCGACCCCGAACGCTGGACGGTGAAGACCCGTGAGGCGTTCTCGGCCGCCACCCAACGGGCGGCCGCCTCGCACCACGCCGAGGTCACGACCGATCACGTCCTCGCCGCGGCCCTCTCGGACCCCGGCGGCATCGCCCGGCCCATCCTGGCCCGGATGGAGGTGGACCCCGAGGAGGTCGCCCGCCGGATCGACGAGCGCCTCTCCCGCCTGCCCCGGGCCGTGGGCGGCTCCGAGCCCGGCCTCGCCCGGGCCACCCGCGACGGGCTCGAGCGGGCCGACGAGCTCCGCCGTGACATGGGCGACGACTACGTCTCCGTCGAGCACCTCCTCCTGGCATGGGCCGACGGCCTCGGCGTGACCCGAGACCAGCTGCTGGCCGCCCTGCGCGAGGTGCGGGGCAGCCATCGCGTCACCTCTCCCAACCCCGAGGAGACGTTCCAGGCGCTCGAGCGCTACGGGCGGGACCTGACCGAGCTGTCGCGCCAGGGCAAGCTCGACCCCGTCATCGGGAGGGACGAGGAGATCCGGCGCGTCATCCAGGTGCTGTCGCGGCGAACGAAGAACAACCCGGTCCTGATCGGCGAGCCCGGCGTGGGCAAGACCGCCATCGTCGAGGGGCTGGCCAACCGCATCACCGCCGGCGACGTGCCCGAGGGGTTGAAGGACAAGCGGGTGATCGCGCTCGACCTCGGCTCGATGGTCGCGGGCGCCAAGTACCGGGGCGAGTTCGAGGAGCGGTTGAAGGCGGTCCTGAAGGAGATCACCGACGCCGAGGGGCAGGTGATCACCTTCGTCGACGAGCTCCACACCATCGTGGGAGCCGGCGCGGCCGAGGGGGCGATGGACGCCGGCAACATGATCAAGCCGCTGCTGGCCCGCGGCGAGCTCCGCCTCATCGGCGCCACCACCCTCGACGAGTACCGCAAGTACATCGAGAAGGACGCCGCCCTGGAGCGGCGGTTCCAGCAGGTGTTCGTCGACCAGCCGTCGGTGGCGGACACCGTCGCCATCCTGCGGGGGTTGAAGGAGCGCTACGAGGTCCACCACGGTGTGCGGATCCAGGACGCGGCGCTGGTGGCCGCGGCCGTGCTGTCGGACCGCTACATCACCGGCCGCTTCCTCCCCGACAAGGCCATCGACCTCGTGGACGAGGCGGCCAGCCGGCTGCGCATCGAGATCGACTCCATGCCGACCGAGCTCGACGTCGTCACCAGGCGCATCCGCCAGCTCGAGATCGAAAAGGTGGCCCTGGAGAAGGAGACCGACGAGGCCTCCCGGGAGCGCCTCGAGCGCCTGGACCAGGAGCTGGCGGAGCTGCGTGAGCGGGCCGACGCCATGACGGCCCACTGGCAGGCGGAGAAGCAGGCGATCGACATCATCCGCAAGCTGAAGGGCGAGCTCGAGGAGCGCCGGGCCTCGGCCGAGCGCCTGGAACGGGACGGCGAGCTCGCCGGGGCGGCGGCCATCCGCTACGGCGAGCTGCCGGACCTGGAGCGCCGGATCGACGAGGCCACGTCCGAGCTGGCCAAGCTCCAGGAGAACCAGCGGTTCTTGAAGGAGGAGGTCGACGCCGAGGACGTGGCCGAGGTGGTGAGCCGCTGGACCGGCGTCCCGGTCACCCGGCTCCTCCAGGGGGAGATGGAGAAGCTCATCCGGCTGGAGGACACGCTCCACGCCCGGGTCGTCGGCCAGGACGAGGCGGTGCGGGCGGTGGCCAACGCCGTCCGCCGCAGCCGGGCCGGGCTCTCGGACCCCAACCGCCCCATCGGCTCCTTCCTGTTCCTCGGCCCCACCGGTGTGGGCAAGACCGAGCTGGCGCGGGCGCTGGCCGAGTTCCTCTTCGACACAGAGCGGGCGATGGTCCGCATCGACATGAGCGAGTACATGGAGAAGCACACCGTGTCCCGCCTCGTCGGGGCCCCGCCCGGGTACGTCGGGTACGAGGAGGGGGGCCAGCTGACCGAGGCGGTGCGCCGGCGTCCCTACTCGGTGGTGCTCCTGGACGAGATCGAGAAGGCGCACCCGGACGTCTTCAACATCCTCCTGCAGGTGCTGGAGGACGGCCGGCTGACCGACGGCCAGGGGCGCACGGTGGACTTCACCAACGCCGTGCTCATCATGACGTCCAACCTCCCGGGCGACCCGGCCGGGTTCTTCAAGCCGGAGTTCATCAACCGGGTGGACGAGATCGTGCGCTTCCGGGCCCTCACCGAGGATGACCTGGCCGTCATCGTCGGCATCCAGCTCGGCCGCCTGCGGACGCGGTTGGCCGAGCGGCGGCTGTCCCTCACCGTGACCGCCGCGGCCGAGAAGGCGCTGGCCGCCAAGGGCTACGACCCCGACTACGGCGCCCGGCCGCTGCGCCGGGTCATCCAGCACGAGGTGGAGGACCCGCTCGCCCTCGCCCTCCTGGACGGCCGCTACCACGAGGGGGACGGCGTCACGGTCGACGCCGAGGGCGACGCCGTCGTCCTGCGCTGACGGCGACCCTGCCGGCTTGCGCCGACCGCGACCGCGGTTCCCGAGCACCACGCGCCCCCAGGTCGTAGCCTTCGCGCCATGAGCTCGGTACGCATCCTCGTCGGGACCCGCAAGGGTGCGTTCGTCATCACCGCCGACGGCAGCCGGCGAGCGTGGACGATCGACGGCCCGCACTTCGCCGGCTGGGAGATCTACCACCTGAAGGGGTCGCCGGCCGACCCCGGCCGGGTCTACGCCTCGCAGTCGAGCTCGTGGTTCGGCCAGGTCGTCCACCGGTCCGACGACGGCGGCGCGACGTGGGAGACCGTCGGCAACCAGTTCGCCTACGACGGGGAGACGGGAACCCACCAGTGGTACGACGGCACGCCCCACCCCTGGGAGTTCGCCAGGGTGTGGCACTTCGAGCCGTCCCTCGACGACCCCACAACGGTGTACGCCGGCGTGGAGGACGCCGCCCTCTTCCGCTCGACCGACGGCGGCGCGTCGTGGTCCGAGCTCGCCGGGCTGCGCACCCACGGCACGGGGTCCTCGTGGCAGCCGGGCGCGGGCGGGATGTGCCTCCACTCCATCGTCCTGGACCCGTCGGACCCCGAGCGCATGTTCGTGGCCATCTCCGCCGCCGGCGTCTTCCGCTCCGACGACGGCGGGACCACCTGGCGGCCCGCCAACCGGGGCCTCAGCTCGCAGTTCATGCCCGAGCCGGGGGCCGAGGTCGGCCACTGCGTCCACCACATCGCCCAGCACCCGGACCGGCCCGGCACGCTCTTCATGCAGAAGCACTGGGACGTCATGCGCTCCGACGACGCCGGCGACACCTGGCACGAGGTGAGCGGCAACCTCCCCTCGGACTTCGGCTTCCCGATCGCCGTGCACGCCCACGAGCCCGAGACCGTGTACGTCGTGCCCATCGAGAGCGACGCCGTCCACTACCCGCCCGAGGGCAAGCTGCGCGTCTACCGCTCGCGCACCGGGGGGAACGAGTGGGAGGCGCTCACCGCGGGCCTTCCGCAGTCCGACTGCTACGTGAACGTCCTGCGCGACGCCATGGACGTGGACCGGCTGGACCCCTGCGGCGTCTACTTCGGCACGACCGGCGGCCAGGTCTACGGGTCGGCCGACGGCGGGGACACCTGGACGGCGATCGCCGAGCACCTTCCGGCCGTGCTCTCGGTCGAGGCCCAGGTGCTCCCGTGACGCACCGCTGACACCGCCGTGCCCGTGACGACGGTGCGGGTGGTGCTCCCGACCCACCTGCGCACCCTGGCCGGCCTCGACCGCGGCGAGGTGCGCCTGGCGGTGGAGGGCCCGGTCACCCAGCGCAGCGTGCTCGACGCGCTCGAGGCCCGCTATCCGGCGCTGGCCGGCACGGTGCGGGACCGGGCCACCGACCGGCGCCGGCCCTTCGTCCGGTTCTTCGCCTGCCAGGAGGACCTCTCGCACGAGCCGCCCGACGCGCCCCTGCCAGAGCCCGTCTGCGCCGGGACCGAGCCGTTCATCGTGCTCGGTGCCATCGCCGGCGGCTGAGCCGCGGGCGTCCGAGGGACCGTGCCGAGCGAGCCGACCGGTCCGACCGGGCCGCCGCGCGCCGGGCCGCCGCCCGCTCCCCTGCCCGGGGTGGCCGGTCGCGTCGCCCTGGTCACCGGGGCCTCGCGAGGGATCGGCGCTGCGGTCGCCCGGGCCCTCGACGACGCCGGGGCGCGGGTGGTGCTCGTCGCCCGCGACCGCGAGGCCCTCGCGTCGGTGGCCGCCGGGCTGGCCAACGACCCGGTGGTGCTGCCGGCCGACCTCGCCGACCCCGACGCGCCCGCTCGGGTGGCCGGGTCGGCGGTGGCGGCGGCCGGCGGCGTCGACGTCCTGGTCAACAACGCCGCCGTGGCCGTGCGGGTGCCGGTGACCGAGACCGACGCCGCCGCGGTCGACCGGATGCTGGCGGTGAACGTGCGGGCCCCGATCCTCCTCGTGGGCGCCCTGGTGCCGCAGATGGCGGCCCGGGGTGGCGGCGCCGTCGTCAACCTCTCCTCGGTCTCGGGGCTGGTCGGGACGCCGCACCGGGCCGCCTACGCCGCGACCAAGGGGGCGATCGACGCCGCCACCCGGTCGCTGGCCATGGACCTCGGGCCGATGGGCATCCGGGTCAACGCGGTGGCGCCGGGGGTGGTGGACACGGCGATGTGGGCCGCCAACAAGGCGGTGCCGGGGGTGGTGGCGTCGGTCGAGGCCCTCACCCCGCTCGGCCGGTGGGCCACGCCGGAGGACGTCGCGGCGGTGGTGGTGTTCCTGGCCTCCGACGCGGCCCGGTTCGTGACGGGCGAGACCGTGGCCGCCGACGGTGGCATGGCGCACACCCTGGACCTCTACGGCTGACGCGCCCGGGACCGGCCCCGACTGTCGCCTACCCGCCTTCCCCGCCTTCCCCGGCCGCGTGGACCCGTCGGGTACACTGCGGCGTAAGCGCCGCCGAGTCAGGGGAGCAGCGTGCCGGCAACCGTGGTCGTCGGGACCCAATGGGGCGACGAGGGCAAGGGCAAGCTCACCGATCTCCTGGCCGGTGAGATGGACGTGGTGGTCCGCTACCAGGGCGGCCACAACGCCGGCCACACCATCGTCGTCGACGGCGAGCGGTTCGCCCTCCAGCTGTGCCCGAGCGGCATCCTCTACCCCCACATCACGCCGGTCATCGGCAACGGGGTGGTGGTGGAGCCCCAGGCGCTCCTGGCCGAGGTGGACGGGCTCACGGCCCGCGGGGTGGACACCTCGAGACTGGTGGTGAGCGGGAACGCCCACCTGATCATGCCGTACCACTTGGAGCTCGACCGGGTGACGGAGCGCTACCTGGGCAAGAACTCGCTCGGCACCACCAAGCGGGGCATCGGGCCGGCCTACGCCGACAAGGCGGCGCGCGTCGGCCTGCGGGTCCAGGACCTCCTCGACCCCAAGATCTTCCGGGCGAAGCTGGACGTGGCGTTGAAGGAGAAGAACGCCGTCCTGGCCAAGGTCTACAACCGCCTCCCGCTCTCGGCGCCCGAGATCGCCGAGCGCTACCTGGGCGAGTACGCGCCGCGGATCGCGCCCATGGTGGGCGACACCGTCGGGATCGTCCACGACGCCCTGGACGCCGGCCGCAACGTGCTGCTGGAGGGTGCCCAGGCGACGTTCCTCGACCTGGACCACGGGACGTATCCCTTCGTCACCTCTTCGAACCCGGTGGCCAGCGGGGCCTGCACCGGGACCGGGCTCGGGCCGCGCGACATCGACCGCGTCATCGGCATCGCCAAGGCCTACGTCACCCGCGTGGGCGCGGGGCCGTTCCCGACCGAGCTCCACGACGGCCAGGGCGAGCTCCTGGTCGACCGGGGCCAGGAGTACGGCACGGTGACCGGCCGGCGACGCCGCACCGGCTGGTTCGACGCCGTGATGGCCCGCCAGGCGGTGCGGCTCAACTCGCTGACCGAGGTCGCCCTCACCAAGCTGGACGTGCTGGACGCCTTCGACACCCTCCGGGTGTGCGTGGCCTACGACTCGGGGGGCGAGCGCTTCCGGCTCCCGCCCTACCACCAGTCCACGCTCCATCAGGTGACGCCGCTCTACGAGGAGCTGCCCGGCTGGCGCACCGACCTGACGGGTGTCACCTCGGCCGAGGACCTCCCGGCCGAGGCCCGGGACTACGTGGCCTTCCTCTCCGACCAGATCGGCGTGCCGGTCCGGCTGGTGGGGGTGGGGCCCGGCCGGGAGCAGTTCGTGTCGTTCGCGGCGTGACGCCCCCCACCGTCTGCGTCGTGGGCTCGGGCGGGCGCGAGCACGCCCTGGCCGCCGTCCTGGCCCGCAGCGCCGAGGTGGTGGTCACCCCGGGGAACCCCGGGATGCCGGGCGCATCCTCCGAGGCGCACCGGGTCACCGTCACCGGGGCGCCGGCCGAGGCGGTCGAAGCCGACCTGTACGTCGTCGGGCCGGAGGCGCCCCTGGTCGAGGGCCTGGCCGATCGGCTGCGGGCCAGGGGTCGTCCCGTGGTGGGGCCGGGTGCCGACGGCGCCCGGATCGAGGGGTCCAAGGCCTTCATGAAGGACCTGCTGGCGGCGGCGGGGGTCCCAACCGCCCGCTACGGCGTCTTCGACCAGGTCGAGGAGGCCCGGCGGTTCCTCCGCTCGCTGCCCGGGCCGTTCGTGGTGAAGACCGACGGCCTGGCCGCCGGGAAGGGCGTCTACGTGGCCGAGACCCTGGCCGAGGCCGAGGCCGACGTCGAGGCCAAGCTGGCCGGCGCCTTCGGGCGGGCTGGCCGGCGGGTGGTGGTGGAGGAGGGCCTGGCGGGTCCCGAGTGCTCGCTGCTCGCCCTGTGCGACGGCACCACCGCGGTGCCGATGGTGCCCGCCCAGGACTTCAAACGGGTGGGCGACGGCGACCGCGGCCCCAACACCGGCGGCATGGGGGCCTTCGGGCCGTTGCCCTGGCTCGGCCTCCAGGCGGTGGACGAGCTCATGGACACCGCCGTCGAGCCGCTGCTGGCCGAGCTGGGACGCCGGGGCGTCGAGTACCGGGGCGTGCTCTACGCCGGGCTCATGCTGACGGCCGACGGCCCCCGGGTCCTCGAGTTCAACGTCCGCTTCGGCGATCCCGAGGCCCAGGTGGTCCTGCCCCTGCTGCGGGAGGACCCGGTGGAGGTATTGGGCGCGGTGGCCGCCGGGCGACTGGCCTCGGTGCTCCCCGCCGGCCGGCTGGCGGCACCGGAGGGCGCTGCCGTCTGCGTGGTCATGGCGGCCGAGGGCTATCCGGGCGAGCCCCGCACCGGGGACCCGATCGCGGGCCTCGACGACGAGGGCCGGCTGGCGGCGCCGGTCGACGGCGTGACCGTGTACCACGCCGGGACCCGGCGCGACGGGCCCGGCGAGCCGTTCCGCACCGCCGGCGGGCGGGTGCTCGGGGTCGGCGCGCTGGGCGCCGACGTGGCCGACGCCCGCCGGCGCGCCTACGCCGCGGTCGAGACCATCACCTGGCCTGGGGCCCAGCACCGGCGGGACATCGCCGAGGCGGTGGCCGTCCGGTGATCCCGCGGTACAGCCCGCCCGACATGGCCGCGCTCTTCTCCGACGAGGCCCGGCTGTCCATGTGGCTCGAGGTGGAGCTGCTGGCGTCGGAGGGCCATGCCGCCGCCGGCCTGGTGCCCGCGGCCGACGCGGCCGCGCTGCGGCGCCGGGCCCCGGCGGTGGACGCCGCCTTCGTGGCCGAGGTGGCGGCCCGGGAGCAGGTGACCGACCACGACGTCGCCGCCTTCGTGGACGTCGTCCAGCAGCGCATCGGTGGCCCGGAGGCGGCCTGGGTCCACTACGGGCTCACCTCCTCCGACGTGGTCGACACGGCCCAGTGCGCCACCCTGGCCCGGGCGGCCGACCTGCTGATCGCCGCGGCGGACGGCCTGGTGGCGGCCCTGCGGGCCCGGGCGGAGGAGCTGATCGACGTCCCGGTGGCGGGGCGCACCCACGGGATGCAGGCCGAGCCCACGACGTTCGGGGCCAAGTTCGCCCTGTGGGCCCTCCAGGTGGGTCGGGACCGCGACCGCCTGCGCCGGGCCCGCGACGCGGTGGCGGTGGGCAAGCTGTCCGGCGCCGTCGGCACCTACTCGAACGTGGACCCCTCCGTCGAGGCCTTCGTGTGCCGGGCCCTCGGGTTGCGACCGGTCCCCGCCACCCAGGTCATCGCCCGGGACCGCCACGCCGAGTACCTCTACGCCTGCGCGTCGGCCGGCGCGACCGTCGAGCTCATCGCCACCGAGGTCCGGCACCTGGCCCGCAGCGAGGTGGGCGAGGCCGAGGAGCCGTTCGGGGCCGGGCAGAAGGGCAGCTCGGCCATGCCCCACAAGCGCAATCCCATCCTCTCCGAGCGCCTGGCCGGGCTGGCCCGGCTGCTGCGGGGCTACGCCGTCGCCGGCCTCGAGGACGTGGCCCTGTGGCACGAGCGCGACATCTCCCACAGCTCGGTCGAGCGGGTGGCGCTCCCCGACGCCTCGATGCTCGCCTGCTACGTCCTGCGCCGGGCCACCGGCCTCGTGTCCGGCCTCGTGGTCCATCCCGAGCGCGCCCTGGCCAACCTGTCCGATCTCGTCTTCAGCCAGTCGGTGCTGCTGGCCCTGGTCGACGCCGGGCAGAGCCGCGACGAGGCGTACCGGACCGTCCAGCGCGCCGCCCGCCGGGCGTGGGAGGAGCGGACGACGCTGCGCCACGTGCTCGAGTCCGGCCCGGGCGTCCCGCTGGGCAAGGAGCAGCTGGACGCGGCGTTCGACCTCGAGCGGGTCCTGCGCCACCGCCACCGGTTCCTGGACGCGCTGGCGGTCCTCGACGACGGCGCCGGCGGCGGCGGCGGCGGCGACGGGACGGAGGGCGCACCGGACGCCCACGAAGGCGCCGGCGCGGGGGAGCGGCCGTGACCCCGCCGCTCGTCCGGGTGCATGCCGGCAAGGTGCGCGAGCTGTTCGACGCCGGCGACGGGCTCCTCCTCATGGTCGCCTCCGACCGGATCAGCGCCTACGACGTCGTCTTCGCCGAGCCCATCCCCGAGAAGGGGCGCGTGCTCACGGCCATGACGGCCTTCTGGTGCGACGAGCTCGCCGACCTCGCCCCCGGCACGGTGGTCACCGCCGATCCCGCAGAGATCGCCGAGCGGGTGCCCGGCGCGGCGGCGCTCGCCGGCAACGGCTGGTCGAGCATCGACGGGCGGGCGCTCCTGGTGCGGCGGGCCGAGATGCTGCAGATCGAGTGCATCGTGCGGGGGTACCTGGCCGGCCAGGCCTACGACGAGTACGCCGCGTCCGGCACGGTGCACGGGACGCCGATGCCGCCGGGGCTGCAGCTGGCCGACCGCCTGCCCGAGCCGATGTTCACCCCCTCCACCAAGGCGGAGCAGGGCCACGACCTCAACATCGGGTTCGCCGAGGCGGCGGCCATCGTCGGGGGCGACGCCGCGGCCGATGCCCGCCGGATCTGCCTCGGGCTGTACGAGCGGGCCGCGGCGCGGGCCGCCGCCGCCGGGTTCGTCCTGGCGGACACCAAGTTCGAGCTCGGCTACGTGGACGGCGTCCTGTCGCTGTGCGACGAGGTGGTGACCCCCGACTCGTCCCGGCTGTGGCCGGCGGACGCCGTGGTGCCCGGCCGGACCCCGCCGGCGTTCGACAAGCAGCCCCTCCGGGACTGGGCCGCCTCCAGCGGCTGGGACAAGCGCCCGCCGCCGCCGCCGCTGCCTCCCGAGATCGTGCGGGAGACGTCGGACCGCTACGTGGCCGCCTACGAGCGCGTGACCGGTCTCTCGCTGTCCGACTGGTACGGTGCGCGGCGATGAGGTTCGCAGCGCGGGTGGAGGTACGGCTGCGACCGGGCATCGCCGATCCGGAGGGCGCCACCATCGAGCGGGCCCTGCCCGCCCTCGGGTTCGAGGGGGTGCGCGACGTGCGCGCCGGGCGGTCCTTCCGCTTCGAGGTGGATGCCGCCGACGAGGGGGAGGCCCGCCGGCGGGCCGAGGAGCTCGCCCACCGGCTGCTCGCCAACCCCGTCATCGAGGACAGCGTCCTGGAGCTCGCCCCGGTGGAGGGGGCCTGATGGCGGCCCGGGTCGCGGTGGTCGTCTTCCCGGGGACCAACTGCGAGCACGACGTGGTGACGGCCATGGAGCGGGTGGGGGCCGAGGCGTCCCTCGTCTGGCACGGCGACCGCGACCTCGGCCCGGCCGACGCCGTGGTGCTCCCCGGCGGCTTCGCCCACGGCGACTACCTCCGCCCGGGTGCGCTGGCGCGGTTCTCGCCGGTGATGGAGGCGGTGGCCCGCTTTGCCGCCGAGGGCGGCCCCGTGGTCGGGATCTGCAACGGCTTCCAGGTGCTGACCGAGGCCGGCCTGCTGCCCGGCGCGCTGGTGAAGAACCGCGGGCTGCGGTTCGTCTGCGCCCCGGCCCGCGTGCGGGTCGACTCCGACCGGTCCGTGCTCACGGCCGGCCTGCCCCTCGGCACCACGCTCTCGGTCCCGGTCAACCACTTCTCGGGCAGCTACGTCTGCGACCCCGCCACCCTGGCCCGGCTCCGCGACGGGGGCCAGGTGGTGCTCCGGTACCTGGAGAACCCCAACGGGTCGGTGGACGACATCGCCGGCGTGGCCAACGCCGCCGGCAACGTGGTCGGGCTGATGCCCCACCCCGAGCGGGCGGTCGACGCGCTCTTGGGCTCCGCCGACGGCCAGCTGCTGCTGCGCGCCCTCGTGCAGCAGGCGGCCGGCGTGCGCGCCGCGTGACGGTGGCGGAGGAGCCGCTCCACCGCGCGCTCGGCCTGACCGACGACGAGCTGGCGATGGCCACCGCCGTCCTGGGTCGGGAGCCGAACCACCTCGAGCTGGCCCTCTACGCGGTGATGTGGAGCGAGCACTGCTCCTACAAGTCGTCGCGGCTCCACCTGCGGCGGCTCCCGACCGAGGGCAGCCGGGTCCTGGTCGGCCCGGGCGAGAACGCCGGGGTGGTCGACGCCGGGGACGGGGTGGCCGTCGCCATCCGCATCGAGAGCCACAACCACCCCTCCGCCATCGAGCCCCACCAGGGCGCGGCCACCGGGGTGGGCGGCATCCTGCGCGACGTCTTCACCATGGGGGCCCGCCCGCTGGCCGTCATGGACCCCCTCTTCTTCGGCCCGCTCGACGCCGCCCGCCAGCGCTGGCTGGTGGAGGGCGTGGTCGCCGGCATCTCGGCCTACGGGAACTCGGTGGGCGTGCCCACCGTCGGCGGCGAGCTCACCTTCGACCCGTGCTACGCCGGCAACCCGCTCGTCAACGTGCTCTGCCTCGGCGCCCTCCCGGTGGGGCGGCTGGTCCTCGGCCGGGCGTCGGGCCCTGGCAACCTGGCCGTCCTGCTCGGCTCCACCACCGGGCGCGACGGCATCGGCGGGGTGAGCGTCCTGGCCTCGGCCGGTTTCGGCGGCGAGGGGGCGGGGACCGACGACGCAAAACGGCCCAGCGTGCAGGTGGGCGACCCGTTCGAGGAGAAGCGGCTCATCGAGGCCTGCCTCGCCCTGCTCGACGCCGGCCTGGTGGTGGGGATCCAGGACCTGGGAGGCGCCGGGCTGGCCTGCGCCACCAGCGAGACGGCGGCCCGGGGCGGCGTGGGAATGGACGTGGACGTGTCGGCCGTCCCCTGCCGGGAGCCGCACATGGCGCCCTGGGAGGTCATGACGTCGGAGAGCCAGGAGCGGATGCTCGCCATCGTCACCCCCGGGGACTGGCCGGCGGTGGCCGAGCTGTGCGCCCGCTGGGAGGTACGGGCCACGGTGATCGGCACGGTGACGGAGCCGGTGCCCGGTGACGGGGGCGCGGTCGGGCGCCTGCGCATCCTCGACGGACCGGGCGGGCAGGTGCTGGCCGACGTGCCCGCCGCCTCGCTGGCCGACGACGCCCCCCTCTACGACCGCCCGCGGGCCGAGCCGGCCGACCGGACGGCCCGGCTGGCCGACGACCCCACGGCCGACGAGCCGGCGGGCGACTGCGCCGCCGACCTCGGCGCGCTCCTGGTCGATCCCAGTTGGGTGTACCGGCAGTACGACCACCAGCTCTTCTTGAACACGGTCGTCGGCCCGGGCGCCGACGCCGCCCTGCTGCGCCTGGCCGGGCCCGGGCTCCCGCCCAGCGAGCGCGGGCTGGCGGTCACCACCGACTCGAGCCCCCGCTGGTGCGCCATCGACCCGCGGGCGGGGACCGCCTTGGTGCTTGCCGAAGCAGTCGCCAACCTGGCGTGCGTGGGGGCGTCGCCGGTGGCGGTGGTCAACTGCCTCAACTTCGGGAACCCCGAGCACCCCGAGGTGATGTGGCAGCTGTCGGAGGTTGTCGACGGGCTGGCCGGCGCCTGCCGCGACCTCGGGCTCCCCGTGGTCGGGGGCAACGTCAGCCTCTACAACGAGAGCGCGGGCGCCGACATCGACCCCACCCCGGTGGTGGGCGTCCTGGGCCTGGTGGACGCCCTGCGGGCCCGGCCGCCGGGCATGGGGCTCGTCGCGGGGGCGACCGTCGCCCTGCTGGGGGAGCGGGCCGCTCCCGGCGACCAGCCCCATCCCCTCGCCGGCACGCGCTGGGCGGTGGAGCGGCGCGACCGCCGGTCCGGCCGGCTGCCGGCCCTCGACCCGGCCGCCCACGGCCGCCTGGTCGCGCTGGTGGCTGCGCTGGTCTCGGAGACGGTGGCCGGGGGGCCCGGCCTGCTCGCCTCCGTCCACGACGTCTCGGGAGGCGGGATCGGCGTCGCCCTGGCCGAGATGGCGATCGCCGGCGGGATCGGCGCCCGGGTGCGGGGCATCGCCGGGCACCGCGAGCTCTTCACCGAGCTGCCGTCGAGGTTCGTTGTCGCCACCCACGACCCCGAGGCGCTCGTGGCGCGGGCGGAGGCGTCGGGGGTGGCGGTGTCGCTGCTCGGGATGGCCGCCGGCGACCGGCTGGTGGTGGAGGACGCCGAGGGGACCGCCCTCGTGGACGTGCCCCTGGCCGAGCTCACCGCCTCCTGGCGCGACGCCCTCCCGGGCCGGCTGGACGACGTGGCCGACGCCGCCGGTTGAGGACGGCCGCCCGGCCGTTGGTCGACCCTCCTGCGGTCGGCCGGGCCCGGGGTCAGCCCGGCCGCCGGGCCACGAGCGCCTCGAGCGCGCCGTCGGGCACGGCCAGGTCACCTTCGCCCGTCCCCACCGACAACCCGGCCTTCACCTCGCCGTGGTAGTCGGACCCCCCGGTGGCCACGAGGTCGTGGCGCCCGGCCAGCGCGACGAGCTCGGCCCGCGTCTCCGGCGAGTACCGGCCGTAGTAGGCCTCGATGCCGGCGAAGCCCGCCTCGGCCAGGTGTCCCACCGCCGTGTCGAGCTCGCCGGCGTCGAGCCCCAGCGTGAGGGGGTGGGCGAGGACGGCGACGGCGCCCGATGCCCGGGCGGCGGCGGCCAGGGCATCGGGCTCCAGGCGGGCCTTGGGGACGTAGGCCGGGGCCCCGGTCCCGAGCCAGCGGTCGAAGGCGTCGGGGATGGAATCGGCGTAGCCGTGGCGGACGAGCACCGCCGCCACGTGCGGCCGCCCCGCGCTCTGCTCGCCGGCCGCCTGGGCCACGATCTCCTCGTAGGTGACGTCGAGCCCCAGCGTCCGCAGCCGGTCGGCCAGCTCCCGGTTGCGCGCCACCCGGTCCCGCCGCAGTGCCGCCAGCTCCACCTGGAGCGGCCCGTCGTCGGCCTCGGCGAAGTAGACGAGGACGTGGGCGCTGCCCCGCCCGTAGGCGCAGGAGACCTCGCACCCGGGCACCAGGGTGATCCCCAGCTCCTGGGCCCGGGCCATGGCCCGGGGCAGCCCGGAGAGCGTGTCGTGGTCGGTGAGGGCGACGGCGCTGCACCCGGCGGTCACGGCCAGCTCGACCACCCGCTCGGGCGGGTCGGTGCCATCGGAGCAGGTGGAGTGGGTGTGCAGGTCGATCATGGGACGCCAGACGACGCTAGTGCCCGGCGGGCGGGCTCCCGACCCCCGGACGGTACACTCGGTTCGAATCGACGACCGGGCGCACGCCAGCCGCGCCTTCGTGGCCCGCTCGGCGTCCGGGATCGCACAAAGGCGGAGTCCGGAACGTGAAGGAAGCCTGCGGAGTGTTCGGGGTGCACGCGCCCGGGCGCACGGCGTCGCACCTCACCTTCGACGGGCTGTACGCCCTCCAGCACCGCGGCCAGGAGTCGGCCGGCATGGCCGTGAGCGACGGCCGGACCGTCACCGTGGTGAAGAACATGGGCCTCGTGACCCGGGTGTTCGACGAGCGCACCCTGTCCGGGCTGACCGGCCATCTGGCGATGGGCCACACCCGGTACTCCACCCACGGCTCGTCCGACTGGCTGGCCGCCCAGCCCGTCTACCGCCCCGCCGGGCGAGCCGGCTTCGCCCTGGGCCACAACGGGAACCTCACCAACACCGCGGCGCTGGCCGAGCGGGCCGGCATGCTCCCGGGCATGACGGTGACCGACAGCGACGTCGTGGCCGAGCTGCTCTCGCAAGCGTGTGCCCGGGTCTCCCACGTCGAGACCGGGGACCCGGGGGGCGAGGGTCTGGGCGCCGCCCTCCGGGCGGTGCTCCCGCTGGTGGAGGGGGCGTACTCGCTGGTGCTCATGGACGAGTCCCGGCTCTACGGCGTGCGCGACCCCCACGGTTTCCGCCCGCTGTGCCTGGGCCGGCTCGGCACCGCCGCCGCGCCCGAGGGGTGGGTCCTGGCCTCGGAGTCGCCCGCGCTCGACGTGGTGGGCGCGACCTTCGTGCGCGAGCTCGAGCCGGGGGAGCTCGTGACGATCGACGAGCACGGGCCCCGCTCCGAGCAGCTGTGGGGCCCCGACGGGCCGGACCCCCGGCTGTGCATCTTCGAGCTCGTCTACTTCGCCCGGCCCGACAGCCGCCTCTACGGGCGCGAGGTCCACGGGGCCCGCCGGCGGATGGGCGAGCTCCTGGCCGAGCAGGCGCCGGTCGAGGCCGACCTCGTGATGGGCGTGCCCGAGTCGGGGGTGCCGGCAGCCGAGGGGTTCGCCCGCAGGAGCGGCATCCCCTACGGGCAGGGGCTCGTGAAGAACCGCTACATCGGTCGCACCTTCATCAACCCCGACTCCGACGCCCGCCGCAACGCCGTCCGGCGCAAGCTCAACCCGCTGCGGGAGAACATCGCCGGGAAGCGGCTGGTGGTGGTGGACGACTCCATCGTCCGCGGCACCACCACCCGGGCCATCGTGGGGATGCTGCGGGACGCAGGGGCGACCGAGGTCCACATGCGCGTCTCGTCCCCGCCGATCCGCTGGCCCTGCTTCTACGGCATCGACACGCCCACACGGAACGAGCTGTTGGCCGCCACGATGACGCTGGAGGAGATCAAGGTCTTCCTCGGCGTGGACTCGATCGCCTACATCGGGCTCGACCAGCTGAAGGAGGCGATCGGCGCCGGGCATGCCGGTTGGTGCGACGCCTGCCTGACCGGGCGGTACCCGACGGCGGTCCCGGTCGAGCTGGTGGCCGCCGGCGCAGTGGCCGACGCGCCGGACCGCGCCCTCCAGGGCGCCCTCCCGGGTGTCTGACGATCCCGGCCGCGACCCGGCCACCGGCGCGGCAGCCACCGGCGGCCCGGCCACCACCGGCGCCCCGGCCACCGGCGCAGTGACCTACGCCGCCGCCGGCGTGGACATCGCCGCCGGCGACGAGGCGGTGCGGCGCATCCGGGCCGCCGCCGCGTCGACCGCCCGCCCCGGCGTGCTCGAGGGCATCGGCGGCTTCGCCGGGCGCTTCGCCCTCGACACGGCGCGCTACCGGCACCCGGTCCTCGTCTCCTCCACCGACGGCGTCGGCACCAAGCTGCTCGTGGCCCGGGCCACCGGCCGCTACGACACCGTCGGCGTCGACCTGGTCGCCATGTGCGTGGACGACCTCGTGTGCCTGGGTGCCGAGCCGCTCTTCCTCTTGGACTACGTGGCGATGGGCCACCTGGACGCCGGCCGGCTGGAGGCGATCGTGGCCGGGATCGCCGCCGGCTGCCGGGACGCCGGCTGTGCGCTCCTCGGGGGGGAGACGGCCGAGCACCCCGACGCCATGGACGTCGAGGACGTCGACGTGGCCGGGTTCGCCGTCGGGGTGGTCGAGTCGGGGGCCGAGCTGGGCCCCGGCCGCGTGCGCCCGGGCGACGTCCTGGTGGGCCTGCTCTCCCCCGGGTTGCGCTCGAACGGCTACTCGCTCGCCCGCCACGTGCTGCTCCAGCGGGCGGCGCGCCCGCTCGACGCCCCGGCGTGGGAGGGGGCGGGGCACTCCCTCGCCGACGAGCTGCTGCGCCCGTCGGTGGTCTACGCCCCCGCCGTCCTGGCCGCCGCCGCCGCCGGCGGGCTCCACGCCTGCGCCCACGTCACCGGGGGCGGTATTCCCGGCAATCTGGTCCGGGTCCTTCCCCCCGACCTCGATGCCCGCGTCCGGCGCGACGCATGGACGCCGCCCCGCATCTTCGGGGAGATCGCGCGCCTCGGACCGGTGAATGACGAGGAGATGCTGCAGGTGTTCAACATGGGCCTCGGCATGGTGCTCGTGGTGGCGGCCGACGCCGTCGACTCCGTGCTCGGCGCGCTGGCAGGCGGTGCTCCCGAGGTGCGCACGGCCGTCGTCGGCGAGGTCGTGGCGGGATCCGGGAGGGTCCGGCTGTGACCCGGCCCGCCGGCGGGCCCGGCGGAGGAGCGCCGACGCCCGGCCGCCCCGGACCCGAGGAGCCGGCGCTTCCCGAGGTGGTGCTCGAGCCGCTCCGCGCCCACCTGCTCGCGCACGCCGTGCGCCGCGGCAAATTCGTCTTGAAGTCGGGCAAGAAGAGCACGTGGTTCATCGACGCCAAGCAGACCGTGTGCCGCCCGGAGGCGATGCTGCTCGTTGCCGAGGCCGTGCTCGCCCTGACGCCACCGGACGTCACGGCCATCGGCGGTCTCACGATGGGGGCGGACCCGGTGGCGTTCGTCACCGCAGCGGTGGCGGCAACCCGGGGGCGGCCGCTCAAGGCCTTCAGCGTCCGCAAGGAGGTGAAGGACCATGGTGCCGGCGGCCGGATCGCCGGGGCGCTGGACCCGGGAGACCGGGTGGTGGTGACCGAGGACGCGGTCACCCGCGGGACCTCGCTGCTCGAGGCGGCCCACGCCGTGCGCGACGCCGGCGCCGAGCCGGTGCTGCTGGTGGCGGTCGTCGACCGCGGCGGGACGGTGTCGGCGCTGGCGGCGGCCGAGGGCCTTCCCTTCCGGGCCGTCCTGGGGGCGCCGGACCTGGGCTTCCCCTTCGAAGGAGGATGAGCCAGCGTGCCCGCGCTTTCGGACTGCGCGTGCAGTTGCATAGCCACTGAACTGCTACCGGTCTTGCAGCGATTGCACGGACGGCGGTACAGTCGGTGACCGGCAATTTCTGTCGGATCGATTGCCTGAACGTTGCGGAGAGAAGGCAGTGACGGTCTCGGGGGAGGGGACGATCACGCCTGCCGAGGACGCGCCCGCGCCCCGAGGTCGGGGCCGGCGGCGCGCGTGCTCGAGCAGAAGGCCCAGCGGTCCCCGTGCGACCGCTGACCCGCCCGCCGCGGGCGCGCGCACCCCCGGGGGCGCACCCCCGCCCGCCACCGGCCGGAGGCCGGGCCCGTGACCCCGCGCCCGGGCCGGCTGGCCTACGAGCGGCGCGACCCCGCGCCGCCGCGGGCCGCCAACGTGCACGCCGGCCTGGTGGCACGCAACCGGGAGCTGGCGCACGTCGACCAGATGCTGTGGCAGGCCCGGCGGGGTGCGGCCGGCGTGGTCGGCCTCCGGGGTGAGTCGGGGGTCGGCAAGAGCTCGCTGATCGAGGCGGTCGTGGCCCGGGCGACCGAGTTCCGGACCGTCCAGGTCCGGGGTCGCCTGGCGTCCGAGCACGCGGCGTCGCTGCCCCAGTGGCCGGGACCGTTGAGCGAGCTCGCCGAGGCGGCCGGCCACGCCGGTCAGCCCGTGGCCCCGCGGCCGCGCCTCGCCTCGGATCCCGGCGGGACGGCGGTGACGGACGCGCCACCGGCGGACCTGGTCGAGGCGGCGGCCGGCTCGCTGCGGCGCATGGCGACCTCGTCGGGGAGCCCGCTCCTCGTCACGGTCGACGACTGCCAGGTCCTGCCGCCGGCCTTGGTGGCCGCCATCGCCGCCGCCGTCACCACGCAGCTGGCCGCCGAGCCCATCAGCCTGGTGCTGGCATGGCGCGACACGCCGCACCTCGCGTCCTTCGAGCTCGACCGGAGCGACGTCCCCGTCCACCGCCTGGGAGGCTTGACGCTGCCCCAGGCCCGCCAGCTCCTCGCGTCGCGCTTCGACCTGCTGCCGAGCGAGGGCGTGCTGGGGGAGCTCGTGGGACGCACGGGCGGCAACCCCCTGGCGCTGATCGACGTGTGCGGTCGGCTGACGCCCGCACAGTTGGGCGGCTGGCACCCGCTGCCGGACCCGCTCCCGGTGGGCGAGACGCTCACCGAGGCCTTCGACGTGGTGCGGTACCTGCCGCCGGCAACGCGCCGGGCGCTGGCGGTGGTCGCCGCCGGGGGGGCCTCGCGCGACGTCCTGATCGCGGCCATGGCCCGCCTCGGCGTGGAGGTCGCCGACCTCGCGCCGGCCCGGGAAGCCGGCGTCATCTACGAGCGCGGCCCCCGGGTGGACTTCCGGCACCCCCTCGTGCGGAGCGTGGCCTTCCACCGCGAGCCGCCGGAGGTGCGCTACGCCGTGCGCAGCGCGCTCAGCGACGTCCTGGCGGAGCAGCAGGCCATCGAGGCCAGCGCCTACCAGGCCGCCATCGACGTGGTCGAGCCGGACGAGCTGGCGTCGCGGCGGCTGGCCGAGGCGGCGAGGGTGGCGCTCGACCGCGGCGACCCCGCCGCGGCCGCCCGGCACGAGGAGCTGGCGGCCATGTGCGCCCCCACGGCCGACGCGGTCGGCCAGCACCTGGCCGACGCCTGCGGGCATTGGATGGCCGCCGGCGAGCTCGAGCGGGCACGCCAGTGCGTGGGCTCCGCCGCCGTCCGGACCATGAGCGCGTCGGTGGAGGCCGAGGTCGCCTACCAGCGGGCCCGGCTCGTGGTCGACCACGACGAGCGCGCTGCCGCCGACCGGATGGTGGACGCCGCCGAGGCGTGCATGGCCGAGCGGCCGCACCGGGCGCTGGCCATGCTGGTGGACGCCGCCGCCTGGCGCATCCTGTCCAACCAGGCGTCGGAGGCGGAGCGGGTGGCCGAGCGGGCCGTGACCGTGGCCACCGCGGTGAGCAGCCACTCCGAGGTGCTGGCGCGCACCATGCGCGGCGCGGCGGTGCTGGCCTGCGGAGGAGCGGTGGACGAGGTCGCCCTGCGGGGCCACGTGTCGCTGCTCATCGGCCAGACCGAGCGCTTCCCCTCCTCCCCCGAGGTGGCGCTCGTGATCGGCCGGAGCCTGTCCCTCCAGGGGCTCCGCCACCAGGCGCACCGCTGGGCGCAGTGGATCGACCGCTGCGCCGAGCACAGCGGGGACGTCGGCCTCGGCGTCGTGCCACCGCTCCTCACCGGGTCGCTCCTCCTGGCGGACGGCCACGTGGCGGAGGCGACGGACGCCATCGTGCAGGGTGCCTCTTCGGCCCGGCGCGCCGGGAGCGCGCCCCTCGCCGCCTGGGGCTCGCACCTGGCGGTGTACGCCCACGCCGTGGCCGGCGCCTACGAGCTCGGCCTCTCGGAGGCGGCCGCCCTGTTCGCCACGACCGAGCGGTCGGGCGGCCTGGCGCGGCTCCGCCAGCTGCCCGCACTGTCGTTCCTCGAGCTCCAGCGAGGTCGCGACCGGGCCGCCGTGGCGTGGATCCGGACGCTCGAGCACGACCTGGGCATCGGGGACCCCGGGCACCAGCGGGGTGCGCTCGACGAGGAGCTGGCGGCCCCGGTCGCCTCGCTGCTCCTGCTCGCCCGGAGCCGGGAGGGGCTGGAGGAGTGGGGGGCGGCCGTCGAGGCGTCGCTCGTGCCGGCCACATCGGCGGGGACGGTGCGGGAGACCTGGCTCCGGGGCGTGCTCGAGCCCGATCCGGCCCGGGCCGCGGAGTTGCTGGAGGCCGCCAGCGCCGCCTGCCGCGACCTGCCGCTCCGGCAGGCGCTGGTGGACGTGTGCCGCGCCGTGCGCCTCGGGGAGTGCGGTCGGGCCGCCGATGCGGCCTCCCTGTTCGAGTCGGTCGAGCGCCGCTCGGCCGACGCCGGCGCAGGCGGATTGGCGACGCTGGCGGGGCGGGAGCGGACGGGGCTGCCCGTCCAGGCGGCCGCCGCCCTGCACGACGCGCCGGTGCTGTCGACGGGCCCTCGGGACGCCGCCGCCGGCGCCGTCGCCGGGGTCGGCTCGGCCCCAGCGGCCGACTGGGAGATCACCCTCCTCGGCGGCTTCTCCATCCGCCACCGGGGCAAGCCGGTGGCCCTGCCCGCCAGCCTGGCCACCCAGGCCGTCAAGATCGTCGCCCTCCAGCCTCGCATCACCGTGGACGAGCTCATCGAGTACCTGTGGGAGGACGCCGAGCCGGGCGTGGGCGCCCGCCGCCTGCGCAACGTCCTGTGGCGGATCCGCTCGGCCTGTGGCGAGCTGCTCGTGCGGGAGGGCAACTTCCTTCGCCTCGCCCCCGGCGCGGTCACGGACGTCACCCGCTTCCGCGAGCTGGCGGACCAGGCGCTGGTCGGTGGGGACGCCGGCACCGCCCGGGCGGTCGAGGCGGCGCGGGCGGCGCTCGACTACTACCGGGGCGAGCTCCTCCCGGGGGACCGCTACGCCGACTGGGCCGCCGCCGTTCGCGAGTCCATCGCCCGTACGCATCTGCGGCTCCTCGACCTCCTGGTCGACGACGCCGTGGCCGGCGACCGCCAGGCCGAGGCGCTGGTGCTCCTCGACCGGCTGGCGGAGGTCGACCCCTTCGACGAGCGCCACCACCTCCGGACGGCCGAGATCCATCTCCAGGCCGGCAACCGCGGCCGGGCGCTCGACGCCCTGGAGCGGGCCGAGCGCATGCTGGCCGACCTGAACGTGGCCCCCTCACCGGCCGTCCGCCAGCTCCGGGAGTGCCTGGACCGTCCCTGAGGTCCCGTGCGCGTCCCGCCACGGTGCGGGACGCGCCGCGGATGGCCCGGTGGCATTGATGGAGGCATGGCAACGCTGCTCGTAGCAGCGGCCGGGGGCCACCTGGAGGAGCTGTGGCAGCTGCGACCGCGGCTGGTCCCCGCCGCCGAGGCGACAGTCACGTGGGTCACGAGCGACACCGCCCAGTCCCGCACGCTGCTGGCCGGCGAGCAGCGGCTCTTCGCGCCCCCGGCGCGGCCGAGGGACGCGGGGGCCACCGTCGCCAATCTCCGCTTCGCCCGGCACGTGCTGGCGCTCGACCGCTGGACCGACATCGTGAGCACCGGACCGTTGATGGCCGTGCCGTTCATGGCCCTCGGGCGGGCCCAGGGGATCCGCTGCCACTTCATCGAGAGCCCGGCCCGGGTGGTCGGTCCGTCGCTCAGCGCCAAGATCCTGGAGCGGATCCCGGGCGTCCAGTGCTACAGCCCGTACCCGTGGTGGCGGCGCCCGTCGTGGGTGCACCGGGGGTCGGTGCTCGACGGCTACGAACCGGCGCCCGCCGCCGCCCCGGGGGTGCAACGAGTCGTCGTGACCGTGGGCACCAGCAGCTACGGGTTCGCGCGCCTCGTCGAGCGGCTGGTGGAGATCATCCCGCCCGAGTGGGAGGTGTTCTGGCAGACCGGCAGCACCGACGTCCGCGGTCTCGGCATCGACGGGCGCTCGTTCGTCGGCGAGCGTGAGCTGTCCGACCAGCTCGCCGCGGCCGACCTGGTGATCGCCCACGCCGGCGTCGGCTCGGCGCTCGCCGCCATGCGGGCCGGCCGCGCCCCGCTCCTCGTGCCCCGGCGGGCCGCCCGCGGCGAGCACGTCGACGACCACCAGGTCCAGATCGCCGGCGAGCTCGAGCAGCGCGGGCTGGCCCTGTCGTGCGAGGTCGGCACACTCGACCTGGCCACCCTCGAGCGCGCCGCCGGCCGCCGGGTCACCCGGTCGGCGCAGCCCCCCCGGTTCCGGCTGGAGCGCCGACGCCCGGCGGCGCCGCAAGTGCTCGCCGGGCGGCGTGCCAGTGCATGATGCGCCGGGCGACCTTGGCCGGCGCCAGTGGGTCGCCCCGCCCGATGCGGGCGGTCGCCCGCTCCCACGGCTCGCCCAGCCGCATCAGGGCCCGGGCGACGGCGGGCCCTGCCGGCGTGCTGCCGCAGGCCGCCACGAACAGCCGGAGGGGGCGGGGCAGTGTGGCCACCAGCTGGGGCAGGCGGAAGGGGGGGAGCCGCTCGGGGTGCGCCCGGTGGAGAGCGACCCGGCCGGCGCCCTGTCGGGCCGAGTCGCGGAGGAACTCGGCGTCCGTGCGGCGGTGGAGGTGCACGGCCCCGAGGGTCGGGTCGAACCGCCCCGTGAACCCTGCGTCGGCCAGGCGCAGGCCGAGGTCCCAGTCGGCGTGGTAGTGGCCGGGGAAGGCGGGGTTGGCCAAGCCGACGCGGAGGCAGTCGGCGCGGCGCATGGACCAGTTGCCCGTCCACAGCGCCTCGAGCACGCCCACGTCCCCCCGCCGGATCGACTCGACGTGCTTGCGGTAGTCGGTGGCGTAGAGCCGGGTGCCGCGGCTGGGGACCGCCCCGTCGGGCACCTCGACGGGCATGGACCCCACCACGACCAGTCCGGCCGCGCCCTGGTGGTGGCGGAGGTGTGCCACGACCCCTCCGTCGGCCGGCAGCACGTCGTCGTCGAGCAGTACGACGACGTCGGCGCCGGAGGCCTGCACCCCGGCGTCGAGGGCGGCCAGCTGGCCCCCCCGCTCGACGGCGAGCACCCGCAGGCGCGGCTCGCCGGCCGCCAGCTCGTCCAGGACGGCGATCGACGCGCCGTCCGGTCCGTCGACCACGACCACCAGCTCCAGGACGCCCGGGTCGGCGAGCACGGTCCGCACCAGCGGTTCGAGGCGCTCCGGGCGCCCCACGGTCGCCAGCACGGCGCCGACGGTCCGGGGCCCGGGCGCGCCGCCGGGCCCGGGCGCGCCGACGGGTCCCGCCGCGCCGACGGGGGGCGACGGGGAGGCGGCGTGCTCCTCCTCGCCTGGGGGGCCGTCGCCGGACGGTCGCGGGAGCTCGCCGTCGAGCTGGGTGGCTCGGCGACGAGCTTCTTCCCGCCCGGCGGCCCCCGTCCCCCGGTGCCCGTGCGGTGGGCGCTCTCGGCAGCCGGCACCGTGGCGCGGGTCCTGTGGCAACGGCCGGACGTCCTCGTCGTCACCAACCCGCCGGCGCCGGCGGCGCTGGTCGGATGGGTGACGTCCCGGCTGGTCGGGGCCCGGTTCGCCCTCGACAGCCACCCCGGGTCGTTCGGGGCCCAGGGCGACCGGGTGGCGGCTCGGCTCCAGCGGCTCAACCGGTGGGTGACCAAGCGGGCCGTGGTGACCATGGTGGCCTCCGAGCACTGGCGGAGCGTCGTCGGATCGTGGGGAGCGACGGCCGTCGTGGTCCACGAGGCCCCGTCGGTCTGGGAGTGCCGTCCGGCGCCGGAGCGGCGCGACCGGCCCCAGGTGCTCTACGTCGGCCGGTTCGCCCGGGACGAGCCCTGGCACGTGGTCCTCGAGGCGGCCGGCGCCGTGCCGGGCGTGGACGTCGTGGTGACCGGCGACCCCCCGCCGGGACTGGACCGGTCCGCCGTGCCGCCCAACGTGCGTCTCGCCGGCTTCTTGGACCCCGAGCGCTACCGGGCCGCCGTGTACGAGGCCGACTGCGTGATGGCGCTCACCACCGAGCCCGGCTCGATCGTCCGCGCCGGCTGCGAGGCCGTCTGGGCCGGCAGGCCGCTCATCGTGTCCGACTGGCCGGAGGGCCGTTCGGCGTTCCCGTACGCGCTCCACGTCCACAACGATGCCGCATCGGTCGCCGGGGCGCTGGCCCGCGCAGCCGACGACCTGAGCGACCTGCGAGAGCGGGTCGAGCCGGCCTACGCCGTCCACGCCGCCCGCTGGAGGGCCCAGCGGCAGACGCTCCTCGAGGCACTCGGCCTGTCCTGAGCGGGCCGCGCCGTGCTGCGCCGTGCCGCGCCGCGCCGCGCCGAGCTGGGCCGTGCTGTGCTGGGCCGTTCAGCGCCCCGGCGCGCTGCCGCGGAGCAGCCTTCCGGGCGTGCGCGCCAGGATCCGCAGGTCGCTGCGGACGCTCCAGCTCGTGGCGTACTGCACGTCGAGGCGGACCAGCTCCTCGAACGTCAGCTCGTGCTGGCCGCACACCTGCCACATGCCGGTCATGCCCGGCCGGACGTCGAAGCGGCGGGCCACCGGACCGCTCAGCGCCTCGCACTCCTCGGGGATGAACGGCCGGGGGCCGACGAGCGACATCTCGCCCCGGAGCACGTTGATCAGCTGGGGGAGCTCGTCGATCCCGGTGCGACGGAGGACGGACCCGAGGCGGGTGATCCGTGCGGGGTCCGGAATGGTGTCGAAGGGCGTCCAGGCCCGGTCACCGCGCGTACCGGGACCGGCGTAGGCACCCGGCGGCACGGGCACGGCGTGCCCCCGGGGGTGCGGGTTGGGCGCCGGGCGCATGGTGCGGAACTTGAGGATCCGGAACCGGCGCTGGCCCCGGCCCACCCGCACCTGGCGGAAGAGGACGGGAGCGCCCGACTCGACCCGCACCGCCAGCGCCACCACCAGGAGGAGCGGGCTCAGGAGGGCGAGGCTGGCAGCGGACACCGCCACGTCCATCGCCCGCTTGGCTGCCCGTTGCGCCCACCCCGGAGGGGTGCCGAGGCTGAGCAGGGGGAGGCCTGTGACGTCGGTCAGCTGGCTGTCCCACCCGGTGACCTCGAAGAAGCGGACGACCACGTCCACCTCGGCCACGGAGCGCACCGCGTGGACGACCTCGGCCGTGCGGGCCGGGTGGCGCTCGGAGAAGGCGATGACGACGCGGTCGACCCCCAGCGTCTCGCACAGCCGGGGGAGCTCGTCGAAGCGCCCCAGCACCCGCTCGCCGCCACCCGGGCGGTCGTCCACGATGCCGAGCACGTCCACGAGGGGCGAGCGGGCCAGGCGGGCGGTGAGGTAGCCGGCGATGAAGCCCGAGCCCACCACGACCACTCTCGAGACGTTGGCCCGGTTGCGGGCGGCCAGCACGACCGCCAGCTCGCGCGCCAGCGGCACGGTGAGCGCCGCCACGCCCAGGGCCACGCCGACCGGCAGCGGTCGGACCGCGGCGTCGAGCGCCGGCACAGACCGCAGGGCGAACAGGAGGAGGCCGGCGACGCACAGCGAGGAGACGATGAAGCCCAGGTCGTCGGCGACCCGGGGGGCGATCCGGCTCCGGCGCGCCCCGCGGGCTGCCAGCACGGCGACGAGGGAGGCGACGACGGCCCCCAGCAGCACCAGGCGGTCGCCCACGCCGGCGGACGCCTGCGTCCACGAGAGGAAGCTCATGCCCGCCGCAGCCGCGACGGCACCGCCCACGCCGTCGGCGACCAGCATGAGGCGTCGCACGTGGTTGCGGCGGGGCGCGATCCTGCGGATGGGCGGCGCCTCGGCCAGCCCCGCCGGCGCCGTTCCCGACTGGACCACGGACGCCGCCTGGGGCGAGGAGACGGCCGTCATCGGCCCGCCCCGTCGCGCCCCGGAAGGCTGCTGAGGGGTCGGTCGGTCTCCGCCCCCGCGCACGGATCGCACGGCTCGCGGTCGAGCGACGGATCGACCTCGAAGACGATCTCCCGGGCGGTCTCCTTGGAGGCCACCTGCACGGCCATGGTGGCGAGGACGAAGGCGGCAAGCTGGTCGATGTTGCGGATGCTCCGGCGCTGCCGGCTCGTCACGGCCTCGATCTCTCCCACGAAGCGGCCATCGGCGAGCGCGTCGGACCGGAGCCGCACGACGTACGAGATGAGCATGCCGGCACGGTACGGCTGCCCCGTCCATCCGGTGTCCTGCGGCCCCGTTGGACGCGCGTGAGACGCGGGCGGGAACCGGCACCCTGGACGGTCGCCGGGTGGGACGCCCGTGGGACCGGCCGCTCGTACCGTGGCGCCCGTGCAAACGGACCCTTTCATGGACGAGACGCTGCGCCTGGCCCGCGACCTGTGCCTGGGCGTCGGCGCCTTCGTCGTGACCGCGGCAGGGGACGTCTTCTCCAGCACGTCGGACGTGATGCAGCCCGAGGACGCCGATCGACGCATCGCCGACCTGGCCCGGGCATGCCTCACGCACCCGTCGGCCGGGGGACGCGAGCTCTTCTGGAGCGCCGAGGCGACCGACGAGGGGAGCGACGTCCACGCCGAGTGGTCCCTGGCGTGCGTCGTTTCCCCGATGTGGTGGGGCGACACCTGGCTCGGGCTCCTCGGCGTCGTGGACGTGTGGCTGCCCGAGCTCGACGCGGAGCAGCGTTTCGGGCTGCAGGCCCTGGCAGAGGGGCTGGCGCGCCGCCTCCAGTCGCCTCCCGCCCAGGCTGCGGCCACCGGGGCGCCGGCACCGGTCTCGGGGGCGCCCGCGGGCGGTGGCGGGCCGAGCGACCCCTTCCTGGGCGAGGTGCTGGACAACCTGCCCGACGGGCTGATCGTGACCCGCGCCGACGGCACGATGGTGCTCGTCAACCAGACCTTCGCCGCGATGACCGGCCTGGCCATGGACGAGGTCCTGGGTGAGGACGTCCTGGGCGTGCTGCGGGGGAGCGGCGCGGCGGGGACCGGGGGCGCACCGGGCGCCGATCTCACAACCGAGCTCGCCGCGCTCCTCGGCTCGCCCGAGCCCGGCCGGAGCACCGTGCTCGCGTCCGTGGGCGGCGAGCCCCGTTCGCTGGTGGCCAGCGGGCGTCGCCTCCAGAGCCGGTTCGCCGGCGACTGCTTCATCACGCTGCTCCGCCCGCCGTCTGCCGGCGAGCCGGGCGCGGCGCAGTCCTCGCTCCCCTCGTCGGGGATCCAGGCCCTGCTGGACCACGTCGAGGACGGGATCGTGTGCTGCGACGCGGCCGGGGTCGTGGTGCTCGCCAACCGGGCCGCTCGCCGGCTCCAGGGCCTCGACGATTCCGAGCTGCAGCCCGGGCAGCCGTTCCCGTCGGCCACGAAGCTCCAGACGCTCGAGGGGCACCCGCTCAGCGTGGACGCCCATCCCCTGATCCGGTCGATGCTCGACGACGTCCCGGTGACCACAGATCTCCTGCTGCCCCGGGAGGACGCGGTCGTCTACGTGTCGGTGTCCTCCCACCCGCTGCGGGTGGACGGAGGCGACGGGGCCATCGCCGTGCTCCGCGACGTGACGGCGGAGCGGGAGCGCCAGGCCCATCTCGCCCACTACGCCCTGCACGACCCCCTCACGGGCGTGGCGAACCGGTACCTGCTGAACGACGCCCTCCAGCGCATGCTCGACGGCCTCTCGCGTCGCGGCGGCGTCGTCTCGCTGATCTACCTCGATCTCGACCGCTTCAAGGAGATCAACGACGTGCACGGGCACGAGATGGGCGACGAGGTCCTCCGGGCGGTGTCGCAGCGGCTCCAGCGCGCCGTGCGCGGCGAGGACGTCGTCGGACGCCTCGGCGGCGACGAGTTCGCCGTGGCCCACATCACCGCCGACCGGCTCTCCGACGGGGACGCCGTGACGGCACGGCTGCGGAAGGTGCTCACCACGCCCTACCGGTTCGGCGACGTGGTGCTCGACGTGGGCGCGTCCATCGGCTGGGTGAGCACGTCGTCGGGCGGGGACACCCCCGAGAACCTGATCGCCAAGGCCGACCGGGCGATGTACGAGCACAAGAACCAACGCCGCAGCGAGCGGCCGGAGTCGGCGGCATGACGGTCCCGCCCCCCGTTCGCAGCGACGGGCGCCCCCTGTCGGCGGAGCGCCTCGAGGCCGCAGCCGAGGAGGGGCGGCGCCTGGCGGCCCGCGGCCTGGCCACGGCCGGTGCGCCGCTGCCCGCCGGCAACCCGGTCGAGGTGCTGGCCCGCTCGAGCATCCCCCGCCTGCGCGAGCTGGGGGTCGTCACCGAGGTCGTACGCGCCCGCCGGGGATGCCTCGTGGTCCGCACCATGCCGCGCGTCGAGGGCTACGCCGCCGAGGCCTGCGCCCTCGTGCAGGCATGGCTGGGCGCCTTGCCCGCCGCGCTGTACGGGGCGGCCGGCACCGTTGCCGAGTCCAGCTGCGGCGCCCGGGGCGGCAGGGCCTGTATGCACACCCTGATGTGGCAGGAGCCGGCGGGGATCCGCCGCCTGCCGCTCGACCCCCCGTCGCCTGCCGCGAGCGAGGCGCCTGGCGCCCACCGCCCGGCACAGTCTGGAGGTGCCGCCCCGGCACCGTCACCGGGGGCCGCGAACCCCACTCCCATCCCCATCCCCGCGGCCCACGAGACGTTGCCGGTGGCACCTCCACCTCCTGCGCCCCCGGCCCCCACGGGCACGGGCGCCTTCCTGGCCCCGCTGAACGGCCATGGCGGCCAGGCGGCCCCACCCCCGCTGGTGGTGGCACCGCTGCCGGCCCCGTGGCCCACGAGGGGGTTCCGGGACCCATCGTCGCCGGGCGACGGACAGCCGGCGGACCCGTCGGCCGCGGCCCGACGGCAGGTGCCCGAGCCCGACCGCGACCTCGATGTCGGCTCCTCGGGCTCCGGCCATCGTCGCCGCTGGGCGTGGCTCCGCCGTCGGGCGTGGCTGCTCGCCGTCGGCCTGGTCGCCGGGTGCCTCGGCGGCTTCGTCGCCGGCCACCGGGCCGGCACGTCCTACACGGCCACCGGGGTGCTGGTCGTGCAGGCGCGTGGGTCGACAGCGGCCACCTCGAGCGCCAACGGGGCCCAGGCCCTGGCGACCACCTACGCCGCCCTCATCCCCGACGACCAGGCCATGCTCCACCGCGTGGCCGCCGAGCTCGGGCTCTCCACAGCCGCGGTCGCCCACAGCCTCGCCGTGCAGGCGGAGTCGGGAACGGCGCTCGTGGAGATCCGGTTCTCCGCCGGCGACGCCACGACGGCCGTGCGCGGCGCCAACGACGTGGTGCGCCTGCTCAGCTCGGCCAATCCCCCGGGGCGGGCGATCGCTCCCGGGTCGGTGGCCGTCGTCTCGGCGCCGACCGCGGCCGCCCTCTCCGGCACCCTGCACAAGTACGGGCTGCCGCTCGGGGTGGTGGGTGGCCTCATGGTGGGCCTCGTCGCCGCCCTGGTCGCCGAGCGAACCGACCGGCGGGTCGACGACCTGGACGCCCTCGGGAGCGCGGCGGACTGCTCCGCCACCATGCGCCCCGACGGCCTCACCGCGGCCGAGCTGGCCCGGTCGCTGCAGCGAAGCGGAGGAGACCAGGTCACCGTGGTCCCGATGCGGGCCGAGCAGCACGAGGCGGCCAACGAGCTCGCATGGGCCGTGCGCGAGACATGGCCCGGGGCCCAGTTCCCGGGCGGAGCCGTGGCAGCCGGCGGTGGGCGTCCCGACGTCCTCGTCAGCCCGCCGTTCGCCAACGAGCCGCAGTCGATGAGCGCCGGGTCGGGCCAGACGGTGCTGGTGGTGGGATCGGGCGACCGGGCGGTCGCGGTGCGGGAGGCGGCCGAGCGGCTCCGTCTCCTCGGACGCGGGCCGACGTGGGCGGTCCTGGTGTCCCCCAACCGGGACCGGCCGGACGAGCGTGCGCGCTGACCGGGCGCTCGTCGTCCGGCGACGCACCCCGGCCCCGGGCTCCGGCACGGCCGGCTCGCCCGGCTCGCCCGGCTCGGCCGGCTCGGCCGGCGCGGCCGGCTCGCCCGGCGCGGCCGGCGCCGTAGCGTCGGCGCCCCGAAGGCGCCGCTCCGGGAGCCCGCACAGGCCGGGCAGGCCGGACGGGCCGGGCAGGCCGGACGTGGACGCCCGGGGGACCGGCGAGCTCGGCGTCGGGTGGCTGGCCAGGCGGACCCGTCCGCTGGTCCTGGCGGCGGCGTGCACGTTCGTCGCCCTCGGCGTGGGCTACCTCCTCCCCACGAAGCCCAAGGACGCCGTGGCGCTGCTCGGCGGGGCGGTCGTCGTCGCCGCCGTGCTGTTGCGACCGGTGATCGGCGCCGTCCTCCTGGTGGCCCTCGTCCCGGCCACCTCGGGGTTCGCCCCGGGGTTCCCGGTGTCGCACGTCCGGCTCTCGGAGGCGATCATCGGCCTGGTCGGCGTGACGCTGATCGCCTCCGTCCGGCGGACCGAGGCCGTCCCGTGGGACACCCTCGACTGGGCGCTCCTCGGCTACGGCCTCACCTGGGCCGCCTTCGCCGTGCTGGACCAGCACCAGCTGCACGAGCACCTCACACTCGGCGCGTGGGGATCGGCGCTGGGCCAGCTGCAGTTCTTCCTCATCTACCGCGGCGTGCGGGTGGCGGTGCGCTCGGAGCGGGAGCGGCGGCTGTCGCTGACGGCGCTCATGGTCGCCAGCCTCCCCGTCGCCGCGCTCGCCGTGCTCCAGGAGATGCGGGTCCATGCGGTCCAGTCCTTCATCAACACGCTGACGGGGGGCCTCACAGGTGGCTCCGCTCCCACAGCCGCCGGGTCGGTGCGGGTCACCGGCCCCTTCGTCAACTGGGCGGCACTGGCCGGTTACCTGCTGCCGATCCTGCTCGTCGTGGTGGCGCTCGCCCTGTCGAACTCCGAGCTGCGACGGGCGCGCTGGTTCGCCGCCGTCGGTGTGGCCGGTGGGCTGGCCATGGTGCTCACCCTCGAGCAGTCGGCGATCATCTGCGGGCTGTTCGGCGTGTTCGTCCTGCTCCGGAGGTACGACCGCAACGGGCGCATGACCCGCATCTTCCTGGCCGCGCTGGCGGTCCTCCTGGTGGCGGCCAGCCCCGTGCTTATCGGGCGCTTCGCCCACGAGCTGGCGGGGACGCCGGGCAGCGGCCGGATCCCCTGGGTCCCCCAGACGCTCAGCTTCCGCTGGGGCGTCTGGACGAGGCAGTACTTCCCGGCCATCGGCGCGCGTCCGTTGCGCGGGTACGGGATGGTCTACCCCACCTCGATCAGCTGGCCCTTCCCGGAGTCCCAGTACATCTCCTTCCTGATGGAGGGCGGGGTGCTGATGGTGGCGGCCTTCGCCGTCCTGACGTGGGCGATGCTGCGCCGGACCTGGGCTGCCGCCCACGCCGCCGACCCGCTCGACCGGGCGCTCGGCTTCGCCCTCACGATCGGCGTGGTCTCCCTGGTCGTCATGGCCTTCACGTGGCCGTTCCTGAGCAACGGCGGCATGCCGCAGGTGCTCTGGGCGCTCATGGGCCTGCTCCTGCCCGTGCACCGCCCGGCGGGAACGGATGCCGGCGCCCTGTGGCGCGCCTCCCCGGCGGCGGTCCCCGACCGCGTGGAGCCGCCGACGCTGGCGATTCGGAGCGCGCCGTGAGCGGCGACCGGCTGCCGCGGCTCCGCCCGCGCACGCGGCGACGTCTCACCGCCGGGATCCTGGCGGCCGTGGCCGTCGTGGGGCTCGCCGTCGCGCTGATCGGGTCGTCGTCCTCGCCGACGGTGGCGGGCAACGACGGCAGCGGCCACCCGGCCGCCACGACGAGGGGCGGCCCGACAAAGGCGCACGACCCGGGGCCGCCCGCGTCGACATCGAAGCGCACCGCGGCCACCGACGCGCAGGCGCCGCCGCTCGGCGTCTACACCGGCCCGGGGAACTCGGCGGCGGCGGAGGCGGTCGCCGCCCAGCTCGGCAACCGGGTCCCCTATGCGCTGGACTACCTCCCTCGGACCACGTGGACAGCGCTCACCGACCCGAGCTGGCTGGCCCAGCGGTGGCAGGGCTCGCCCTTCCACCTGGTCATCGGCGTGCCGATGCTGCCCAGCTCGGGCGCGACGCTCGCCCAGGGGGCGACGGGGGCGTTCGACGCCCAGTTCCAGACCCTGGCCGAGCGGCTCGTCCAAGACGGTCTCGGTGGCGCGATCCTCATGCTCGGCTACCAACCCGACGACGAGGACACCCCGTGGTACGTGGGGTCGCGGGCCGCGGCGCTCGACTACGTCCGCTACTGGCGCGCCATCCGGGCGACGATGCTCGCCGTGCCGGGCGCGGCCTTCCTCTTCGAGTGGGACGCCGGGGACGCGGGCACGTCGCCCGAGAGCCCCGCCGCCATGTACCCGGGGAGCGCCTTCGTCGACATCGTCGCCACCGACGCCTTCGACTTCGTGGGGGCCGACCCCGCCACACACGGCCACTGGGCCACCGTGCTCGACCAGCGGTACGGCCCGGCATGGATGTCGGCGTTCGCCGCGTCCCACCACAAGCCCATGGCCATCGCCATCTGGGGCGAGGTCCCGGCGTCCACAGGCGGCGCCGGCGACCAGCCGGCGTACGTCACCCAGCTCCTGCGGTGGGCGGCCGCCAAGCGGGTGGTCATGTGCGTGCTCTGGGACTACCAGAACATGACGCTGACCGGCGGCGCGTTCCCGGCGGCTTCGGCCGCGCTCAGCCGTGCCGTCGCCGGTGCGGCGGGCGCGTAGCGGCTCCTTCACGGTCCGCCGGCAGGATCCGCCGTCAGGATCCGCCGGCGGGACGCCCGGTGGGACGCGCTGCAAACGGCGCTGAGACGGCCGTTCCGTACCGTGTGACATCGGCCGAGCTACGGCTGAGCAGCTGGGTTGGGGCCATCCGATCGACGGAGCCGGGGAGCGCAGAGCAATGGAACAAGCACTGAGCGGGGGGACGACGAATCTCCTCCGGATGGCCCGGAGCGGGTGCCAGAGCGCCTCGTCGTTCGTCGCCCTCGCGCTCACCGACGACTCGTTCGCCACTGCGGTCTACCCGGCCACGCCCGAGCTTGGATCCCTGGACATCGCCACCGTGGACCACCTGATGCGCCAGCTCTGGCACGACCCGGGGCTCGGTCGGGGCAAGGCGCTGGTCCGGACGATCCCCGTCGGGAACGACCGCATCGCGGTCGCTGCCGTCCCGCTGGCCGTCAACGAGCAGGGACAGCCGTCGGGTCTGCTCGGCGTCGCCGACCCGAGCGGCAAGTCCTTCGGCGTGCCCGACCTCGAGCTGCTCTCGCGGATCGCCCAGCGGCTGACATCGTACGTGCAGGCCCGCCGGACCGTCCGGTCCCAGATTTCCCCTTCGGCCGCTCCGGGGGACCGGGGCCCTGCAGCTCCCGGCCAGCCCGCCGGCCAGGGGCCCGGCGAGGCGCCCGGCGACGCCTTCGGCCGGCCGGCGCCCCAACCGGAGGCCGCCCAGGTCGTGGAGGGCCCCCCGACGGTCCCGGGCCCGGTGTGGTGGGGCGAGCACGGCAGCGGGACCCTTCCCCTGCCCCCGTTCCCACCGCCGGCCGGCACCGCCGGGGTCGGCCGCACGGTCGCCGCGCCCGGAGCCGAGCGCCCGCAGGCGACCGAGCGCCCGCAGGTGACCGAGCGCCCGCAGGTGACCGAGCGCCCGCAGGCGACCGAGCGCCCGCAGGCGACCGAGCGCCCGCAGGCGACCGAGCGCCCGCAGGCGACCGAGCGCCCGCGCACCGGTGCCGCGGAGGGTGCCGCTCCGCATGCTGCGGCAACGCCGTCTTCGCGGGACGAGTCCCTCCGGTCCTTCCTCGCCGGTGACGGGGAGATCGACGGGCTCGTCTCGCTCGGCACGCTCCTGGGCCGCGCCGGCCGGCTGCTCGGCGCCGGGACGGCGGCAAGCGGATCCCTTACGGTGGTCGTGCTCGGCGTGGAGGGCGTGCCCGAGCCGACGGCCGAGGAGGTGGGACGCGTCGCCCGGTCGATCCGGGCGGAGCTGCGCTTCGACGACCCGCTCGCCCGCATCGGGGAGCTCTCCTTCGTGGCCGTGGTGCCGTTGGCACCGGGCGCCGCGACCGCCGCCCAAGTCGAAGCCCACCTGTCGGCGCGGGTCCGCAGCGCCGTCATCCAGCATCCCGGCGCGCGGGTTCACGCCGCACACGTGGTGGCACCGCTCGACGGCAGGCAAGACGCAGACGAGCTGCTCCGCGCTGCGGTGGTGAAGCTCCGTGCGCGCTGACCCGAGCACGGGACCCGATGCCGCGCCGGACGACCGTCGCACCGAGCACGGACTCGCCGGACTCGCCGGACTCGCGCGCGACCTCGGACGGAGGGTCGCTGCGCGAGACGGCGATCCGCAGCGGCGCGTACCTCGTCGGCCGGGAGGCCGTGGGCATCGGCGTCAGGCTCCTGGGCCTGGTGCTCGTCATGCGGCGGATCGGTCCGGCCGACTTCGGCATCTACGGGGCGGCCGCGGCCTATGTGATCCTGGCCTCCACGCTGGCGCAGATGGGAGCGGAGGTGTTCCTCATCCGGCAGCCGGGACCGCTGCCGCGGCGCCGCTACGACGAGGTGTTCACCACGCTGCTGGTCACGTCGGCGGTGGTGGTGGTGGTGGGGCTGGCGCTGTCCTTCGCCGTCGCGCCCTGGCTGCGCCCGGTGGGCGTCGTGGTCCCGGCGCGGGTCATGGTGCTGAGCGTGCCGCTCAACGTCCTGTGGGCGCCGATGCAGGCGTGCATCGAGCGGCAGTTCGCGTACCGGCGGCTCGGCTTTCTGGAGGTCGGCAGCGACGTGGTCCTGTACGGGACGGCGGTGCCGCTGGCGTTCCTCGGAGCGGGGCCGTGGTCGCTGATCGCCGGCTTCTTCGCCTGGCAAGCGTGGCGGTTGGTCGGCAGCATGGCGCTGTCGGGGCTCTGGCCGCGGCTGGCCTGGTCGTCCGGGACGGCTCGGGAGCTGATCGCCCATGGGCGGACCTACGCCCTCACGACATGGATCGCCGGCGCCAGGGCGGCGATCCTGACGTTGATCGTCGGGACCTATGCCGGGGCGACCGGGGTCGGCCTGGTCAACTTCGCCCAGCGCATGGTCACAACCATGAACTTCACCGACCGGGGCGTGCACCGCATCGGCATGGTCGCGATCTCGAAGGCCAGCCGGGAACGGCCCGGGCGGCTGTCGGTGGCCATGGAGGAGGGGACGCTGCTCCTACAGGTGGTGGCGGCGGTTCCGTTCATCGCCTTCGGGCTGGCCGCTCCGTGGATGGTCCCCGACGTCTTCGGGCGCGACTGGCTGCCGGCGATGCCGGTCTACGTGCTGCTGGCGCTGTGGGCGATGCTGCGCGTTCCCGTCACCGTCCAGCGGACGCTCCTCTACGCCCACGGACGCAACATCCCGCCGGCGATCACCAGCACGATCGAGCTGGTGCTGGTGAGCACGGTCGCGCTGGTGGCGGTTCGTCAGCTGGGCATCGTGGGATTCGGGATCGCCAGCGTCGTGGCGGTGAGCTCGAGCGTCTACACCCACCACGCCGCACGCCGGCTGGTGCAGCTCCGCTACCGGCGCCTGGTGCTGCCGATGGTCGCCCTGGTCCCGCCGGTGTTCGCCGCCGTGGTCCCCGTACCCTGGGCGTTCCTCCTGCTCCTCGTACCGGTGTCGGTGCTCGCCCTTCCCTCGATGCGGGCCGAGCTGCGCCACCTGATCTCGACGGCCCGAGCCACGGTCGGCCGGCCCCGAGCCGCGGGTGCCGTGCCATCGACGTCGCAACCGGCGCCGGCCGTGGTCACCGCGCTGCCCGTTCGCACCCCGCCCCGGGTTGCCACCCTGGGCGCGCCTGGCACCGGGGGTCGTGAGATGGCGATGAACGGCTCCTCTCGAACCACGCCGAACGTGTCGCTCTTCCCACCGTTCCAGGCATGGCGCCTCCAAGCGGGGTCGGTGGTGGACCCCACCAACCCTCGGATCGCCGATCGGGCGTCGCTCGACGCGCACGGGCTCACCTTCCGCCCGACCCCGCCGGCAGCGGGTGACGAGCGGCGCACCGCGGGGCACGAGGACGGACCCGGGCGGTCGGACGCGCCCATGCACGTGGACGGGACAGCCTCGGGGCTGGAGCCCCGGGTCCCCGACATGGTCCAGGCGCTGCTGGCCGAGACCGACCCGGTGACGGGGCTTCCCTCGCCGGTGGTGCTGCTGGCCCGGCTCGGCCGGCTGCTCGGCGCCGTGCGGGAGACCGGGTGGACGCTCGCCGTCGTGGCGGTGGAGCTCCGACGGGGCGAGGGCGCCCGGCCGGGTGCGGCCCCCGAGGAGATGCTGGCCGACGTGGCCGAGGGACTCCGGGCCGTGCTCCGGTTCGACGACCTGGTGGCCCGGGTGGGGGCGGCGACCTTTGTCGCAGCCGTCACCCTGGTGGGACGGGGGCTGGACGGCATCCACGTCGCCGCCCACGTCGAGGGATCGGTTCGCGCCGCGCTGGCGGCATCGGGCCACGGAGCGCTGTCCGAGCGCTGGACCGTGCGGTCCGCCCACGAGGTGGTGCCGTTGCCGTGCGACCGCGACGCCGACGAGCTGGTGCGCCGGGTGCTGGAGGCGCTCGATGGCTGATCGTGGTCCGGCACAGGCCGTGGATGCCACCGCCACCGTGGATGCCATCGCCGCCGTGGGCGCGCCCGTGAGGGTCGGCGTGGACGTCACCGCCGTGGCGGAGGTGGCCGACGCCGTCGCCATCTTCGGCGACCGCTACCTGCACCGGCTCTTCACCCCCCACGAGGTCGAGAGCTGTGGGGGAGCGGCCGCCGCCGCCTCCCTGGCCGCGCGCTTTGCCGCCAAGGAGGCCGTCGTCAAGGTGCTCGAGCCCTCGGGTGCCCGCCCGCCGTGGCGGGACATCGAGGTGGTCCGGCGCCCCGACGGCGCCTGCCGCATCCGGCTGCACCGGACGGCGGCATCGCTGGCGGCCGAGCACGGCGTGGGCCCCATCAGCGTGAGCCTCAGCCACGAGGCCGGGCTCGCCGTGGCCGTCGTGGCCGCGGCGTGCGAGGGCCCGGCCGACGGCCCGCGACAACGTTCAACCGAGCAATCCAACACCGGAGGAGCAGACCGATGACGACGACCGACGAGAGCACCCGACGCATTCGCGAGGTGCTGGCCGACCACGGCCGGCTCCCGGTGGACGTGGGCCAGCTGTCCGACGACGACGACCTGTTCCAGGCGGGAATGACGTCACACGCCAGCGTGAACGTCATGCTCGCCCTGGAGGACGCCTTCGACGTGGAGTTCCCCGAGGCCATGCTGCGCAAGAGCACCTTCGCCTCGATCGGCGCGCTGCGCCGAGCCCTCGCCGAGCTCGAGACCATGGAGGTGCCGGCATGACCGTGTCCTTGACCCAGCCCACCACCGGCCCGGTGCCGTCGGGGCTGCTGCGCTCGGTGGAGCGGCTCGGCCGCGACGTCGCCGCCGCCCATGCCGACGACGTCGACCGCTCGGCGCGGTTCCCCGCCGAGACCTTCGACGCGCTGAAGGAGGCAGGGGTGCTCGGCGCCCTCGTGCCGCGAGCGCTCGGAGGCGCGGGGCTGACCCTCGCCGAGGCGTGCGCCGGCGTGCGCGCCCTGGGACGCCACTGCGCCTCGAGCGCCATGGTGCTCGCCATGCACCATCTCCAGGTGGCATGCCTGGTCCGCCACGGCCGGTCCGAGGCCCTCCGCCAGCTCCTGGCCGACGTGGCCGACCGCCAGCTCCTGCTCGCGTCGGCAACGACCGAGGCGGGCATCGGCGGGCGGCTGCGGGAGAGCAGCTGCGCCGTGCACGCCGACGGAGAGCGCTTCGAGCTGGAGAAGCAGGCCCCGGTCATCTCCTATGGCGCCCACGCCGACGCGGTGCTGGTCACGGCCCGGCGGACCCCGGACAGCCCGCCCGGCGACCAGGTGCTGGTCGCCTGCGTCAAGCCCGGGGTCTCGCTGGAGCAGGTGGGCGAGTGGGACACGCTCGGGCTGCGGGGCACCTGCAGCCCCGGCTTCGTCCTGCGGGCTGCCGGCCCGCTGTCGATGATCCTCGACGACCCGTTCGCCGACGTCGCGGCCGAGACGATGCTGCCCTACTCCCACATCCTCTGGAGCCACGTCTGGCTCGGCATCGCCGACGCCGCCATGTCCAAGGCGGGCGCGCTCGTGCGCAAGAAGGCGCGCCAGGACCCGGGCACGGTGCCGCCGGGCGCCCGCCGCCTGGCCGAGCTCGACGTCGTCTTCCACCAGCTCGAGAGCTTGGCGACGGCGACGCTCGCCCGTTACGACGAGGCCGCCGGCGGCCAGCGGGCCGAGAGCGTCGGCGACGCGGTCGCCCTCAATGCCCTCAAGGTGGGCGCCTCCCGGCTCGTCGTGGAGGTGGTGACCGGGGCGCTCGGGATCTGCGGCATGGACGGCTACCGCGAGGGCACGCCCTTCAGCCTCGGCCGCCAGCTCCGGGATGCCCACAGCGCCGCGCTCATGGTCAGCAACGACCGCATCCTGGGTGACAACGCCCAGCTCCTGCTGCTGTCGAGGGACCCCGGCGGCACCGATCGCACGGAAGGGAAGGTGTGACCACCATGGTCCAGACCCACACACACCGCTCCGGAGGCGCCGCCGACATCAGCGCCGCCGACATCAGCCCCTCCGACGGGGCATCCTCCCTCGTCCGGCGCATGCTGGATGCGGGGCTGCTCGCCCCGACGGGCGTCCTCGGCCTCTACGGCCGGTCCGGGGCGTACCAGGACGTCGCCGACGGCATCGGCATGATGGTGCGCCGCTGGGGTGCGTCCCTCGGGGCACGCCGCTTGCACCTGCCGCCGGTCCTGGCGCGGGCGACCTTCGCCCACACGAACTACCTCGAGTCCTTCCCCGACCTCATGGGGTCGGTGCACGTCTTCACCGGCGGGGACGCCGAGCACAAGCAGCTGCTGCGCCGGGTCGAGTCCGGCGGGGACTGGCCCGCGCTCCTCGAGCCGGCGGAGGTGGTGCTGGCCTCGGCCGCGTGCCACGGCGTGTACCCGCTGTGCACCGGGACGCTGCCAGAGGAGGGCCTCACCTTCGACGTGCAGAGCTCCTGCTTCCGGCACGAGCCCAGCGCCCAGGCGGCCCGGATGCAGTCCTTCGTGATGCACGAGATCGTGCACGTGGGGACGGCGCAGAGCGCCTGGGACCACCGAGAGGAAGGTCTGGCCCGTGGCATCCGGATGCTGGAGGCCCTGGGGCTGTCGATGCAGGCCGTGCCGGCGTCGGACCCGTTCTTCGGCCGGGTCGGCTCCGTGCTCGCCGCCGGGCAGCTGGAAGAGCAGCTGAAGATCGAGGGGGTCACCCCGATCCCCGGCACCGACGGCGTGACGGCGATCATGTCGGCCAACTGCCACCGGGACCACTTCGGCGTGCCGTTCTCCATCCGGACCGCCGGCGGCGACGTGGCGCACAGCGCCTGCGTGGCCTTCGGCGTCGACCGCATCGTGGTCGCGCTGCTGGCCGTGCACGGCTTCGAGCCGGAGCGCTGGCCGTTCTACGTGCGGGCCCAGCTCGGCCTGGCCGGGACCGAAGGCTGACGGGGCCCGCCCATGCGAGCCGACGTCCTGTGCATCGACCCGGCCGGGTACCGGTCCCACCCCCTCCACGGGGGGGACCGCGTCTGGACCGAGACGAACTGCGCCGCCGACCTGTGGATCGAGACCCTGCACGCCCTCGGCTACGACCCCGTGGCCGGGCTCGGGTTCGCCCTCGCCTCGGACTTCGACGGCGACCAGTGGCGCATGTTCACCTATCCGGCCGGCACGCTCCGGTCGCTCTACGGTCTCGAGGCCGACGAGCTGAACGTCTGGCGGCCCCTGCGCGAGCACGTCGTCGAGCAGCTCGCCTTCGGGAACCTGGTCGCCTTCGACGCCGACGCATGGTGGCTCCCGGACACCGCCGGGCTCACCTACCGCAGCGCGCACCAGAAGACCACCATCCTGGCGGCGCGCATCGACACCGAACGCTGCTGCCTGGGCTACATCCACAACGCCGGTTACTACGAGCTCGGCGGGGAGGACTTCGAGGCCCTGCTCCCGGCTCGCCCGGCGCCGGACCAGCTGCCGCCCTACACGCTGCAGGTGCGTCTGGCGGGGCGCCGGTCGCCGGGACCGGCCGACCGGGAACGGGCGGTCCGGCTGGCCCGCGCCCACCTCGACCGCCGACCGCTCCACAACCCGGTGGCACGGATGGCGGCGCGGGTCCACCACGACCTCGAGCGCCTCCGGGCCGACGGCCTCGACGCCTTCCATCGCTGGGCGTTCGGGACCCTCCGCCAGTGCGGCGCCAACGCCGAGCTGGCCGCCTCCTTCGCCACGTGGCTGGAGGCGGCCGGGGTGGCCGGGGCGTCGGACGGCGCGGCCCCGCTGGAGGCGGTGGCGATGGGCATGAAGTCGGCGGAGATGGTCATGGCGCGGGCGGTCCGCGGACGCGCCGTGGACGTGGACGCCTTGTTCGGGCCGCTGGCGGCCAGCTGGGCGGCCGGGATCGACGGGGTGGCCGGCGCCGTGTCGGCGTCGTGCGCCGGCTCGCCGGCGACAGCGCCCGGAACCGAGGTCGAGGACGCGCCGGCAGGGGCACGGCCGTGGCGGGCCGAGCCCTCGATGGCGAGCCGGTGAGGGGCGACGCGGTGCTGCTCGAGACCGGATGGGAGTGCGCCGAGAGCGCGTCGGGGACGGCGGCGGGCCCCGACGCGCTCTCGGCGCACCCCGGCTTGGACTGGTTTCCGGCCCAGGTCCCGGGGACGGTGGCCTCGGCCCTGCGCGCCGCCGGGCGTCCGGTCGTCCGCGAGCTGCTGGATGAGCGGGACTGGTGGTTCCGCTGTCGCTTCGCCGGCCCGGGCGGCCCGCACCGGGTCCACTTCGGCGGCATCGCCACGGTGGCGGACGTCTGGCTCAACGGCTCCCACGTGCTGGCGTCGGCATCCATGCACCGGGCGCAGTCGGTGGACGTCGACGACCTGTCCGGGGAGTGCGAGCTCGTGGTCCGGTGCTCGGCGCTGGCCCGCGTCCTCGCCCGGCGGCGGCCCCGCCCCCGCTGGAAGACCTACCTGGTCGAGAGCCAGCAGCTGCGGTGGGTCCGCACGAGCCTGCTCGGCCGCGTTCCGGGCTGGGCCGAGGTCCCGCCCGCGGTGGGCCTGTGGCGCCCGGTCGAGCTCCAGCCGCTCGACGGCTCGACCGTGGCCGGCGTGCGGCTCCGGGCCCGGTGCGGTCCGGACGGGGGCGGCACGGTCGAGGCGCGCTTCGTGCTGCCGGGTGCGGCCCCGTCCGCAGGCCCCGAGCCGGCGCGCCTCGTGGTCGGGGGGGTGGCGGCCCCGCTGGAGGTGCACGAGACGAGCGGAGGGCGCTCGTGCCGCGGGGTCGTCGTCCTCCCCCTCGTCGAGCGCTGGTGGCCCCACACCCACGGTCCCCAGCCTCGCTACGAGGTGGTGGCAGAGGTCGGCGGGCGCCGGTACCCCCTGGGGCGGGTGGGCTTCCGGACCCTGGAGGTCGACCGGGCGGACGGGGGGTTCCGGCTGCTCGTGAACGGCCACCCGGTCTTCTGCCGGGGCGCGGTCTGGTTCCCCCCCGACCCGGTGTCGCCGGGTGCCGGGGGAGACGCCGAACGCCGACTGCTCGAGCTGGCCAAGGCGGCCGGCATGAACATGGTGCGGGTCCCCGGCACGACCGTGTACCCCGGAGCGTCCTTCACCGATCGGTGCGACGAGCTCGGCATCCTGGTGTGGCAGGACTGCATGTTCGCCTTCATGGACCCGCCCGACGACGAGGCGTTCCGGGCCGAGGCGGTGGCAGAGGTGCGCGAGGCCCTGACCGCTCTCGATGGTCACCCCAGCCTGGCCGTGGTGTGCGGCAACCAGGAGGTGGAGGAGGTGGCCGCCATGTTCGGCCTGTCGGCCGAGCGGCGGGCCACGCCACTGTTCGACAAGGTGCTGGCCGACGTGGTGGCCGAGGAGCTGCCCGACGTCGCGTACGTGGCGTCCAACCCCTCCGGCGGCGAGCCCCCCTTCCGCATGGACACCGGGGTCAGCCAGTACTTCGGCGTCGGCGGGTACCTCCGGCCGCCCGAGGACGCGCGGCGTGCCGGCGTGCGCTTTGCCGCCGAGTGCCTGGCCTTCGCCACCCCGCCCGAGCCCCGGACGGTGGACGAGCTGTGCGGCGGGGCGTCCCGGGCCGGCCACGATCCGGAGTGGAAGCGCGGCGTCCATCACGACGCCGGCCGGAGCTGGGACATGGAGGACGTGCGGGCCCACTACGTCGCGTCGCTCTTCGGCGTGGACCCGCTCCGGTCGCGCTACGTAGACGCCGAGCGGGCGCTCGAGCTGGGCCGGGCTGCCAACGCCGTCCTGATGGAGCAGGTGTTCACCGAGTGGCGCCGCCCCGGCTCCCCGTGCGACGGCGGCCTCGTGCTCGGTCTCTCCGACCTCCGGCCCGGGGCCGGATGGGGGCTGGTCGACAGCGCCGGCCGCCCCAAGGCGCCGTGGTACGCGCTGCGGCGCGTGCTGGCGCCCCTGGCCCTGCTGGCGGTGGACGAAGGGCTGAACGGCCTCGCCCTCCACGTGGTGAACGACGGGCCCGAGCCGGTGGCGGGGCAGCTGGAGGTGGCCCTGGTGGCACGGGGCGCGGCCGTGGTCGAGCGGGCCGAGGTGGCGGTCGACGTGCCGGCGCGCGGTGCCGTCACGGTCGACGCCGAGGAGGTCCTTGGGGGCTGGCGCGACGTCACCTACGCCTACCGGTTCGCCCCGCCGGCGCACGACGCCGTGGTGGCGACGCTCCGGGCCAGGGATCCCGCCGTTGGAGACGCCGCCGCCAGCGACGGGGTCGCCGGAGACGCTGCCTGCGAGCCCCTGGCCGAGGTCGTCCACCTGCCCCTGGGGCAGGACCGGCCCCTCGAGGCCGACCTCGGCCTGGAGGCAGGCGCATGGCGCGATGCCGACGGGCGTTGGTGGGTGGACGTGCGCACCCGGCGGCTGGCGCAGTGGGTCACGGTCCGGGCGGAGGGCTTCGTCCCCGCCGACTCGTGGTTCCACCTCGCTCCCGGTGCCCGCCGGGTGGTCGAGTTGTGGCCCGAGCGCGGTGACGGTGCTACCGCACCGGACGGGCCGCCCCGTGGCACCGTCCAGGCGCTCAACGCCACCGGGAGTGCCCCGATCACGGCGATCGCCACGGCGATCGTCACGGCGATCGTCACGGAGGTCGCCCGATGATGGGCATGGTCGACACCCGCGTACCGGTGAAGGACCGCGCCGGCGGCAACGCTCCGGCGCCGCGCGACGGCGGCGAGCCACTGTGGCTCACCGCTGGCCGCTGGCCGCTCTTCGCCTGGGTCCACGAACCCCTTCGACCAGGGGAGCACGAAGACCACGACCACGTCGGGCACGACGGGGCGGGCGCGGCGGAACCGCCCGACAGGCCCTTTGGCGCGGTGGTCCTCTGCCCGCCGCTGCTCGGCGAGCACCTCTCGGCCCACGGGCTGCAGCGGATGGTGGCACGCGCGCTGGCGGACCGCGGCCTGGTTGCCGTCCGCTTCGACTACGAGGGAACGGGTGACTCGGGCGGCCCCACGGGCGGGCCGGGCCGGCTCGCCGCCTGGCTCGACGGCGTGGACCAGGCGGTCGCGCTCGCCCGGGCCCGGTGCCGCGGGCCGCTGACCCTGCTCGGCGTGCGGTCGGGCGCGCTCGTCGCCGCGCACGCCGCCGTGCGCCGGCGGGACGTCGACGCGCTCGTGCTGTGGGACCCCTGGAAGAGCGGGCGCGCCTTCCTCCGGCGCCAGCGGGCGCTGCAGGCGCTCCGGCTGGCCGAACCGGTCACGTCGGGCACGGTGGAGGTCCCCGGCTTCACGGTGGACGCATCCACGGCCGAGGCGATCGAGTCCCTCCGCCTGCCCGGGACCCTGCCGGTCCGGCGGGCGTTGCACGTCGTGCGCCCACCGGCTGCCGGCGACGGTCTCTCGCTCGCCGTGGGCAGCGACGGTCCGCTGGCGCGGGCGGGCGCCGACCTCCTGTGCGCAGCCGACGGCGAGCAGGAGGCGTGCTTCGAGGTCGACCCGCTGCGGCGCGAGGTGCCGGCGGCGACCGCGGCCATGGTCGTGGACTGGGTGGTCGGCGCCGTCGAGGAGCTCCAACGCGCCGGCCGTCGCCGGTCGGTTCCAGTGCCCGCTCCCGGTCGCTCCACCCGGCCGGCCGTGCGCTCCGCCGCCACACCGCGGATCGTCGCCACCCGGCCGGTCGCTCTCTCGCCGGCGGCCCCCGGCGAGGGCACCGTCGTGGAGCGGGTGCTGGCGCTCGGGCCCCACCACCTGTTCGCGATCGAGACGGTGCCCGTCGGCTGGGCCGGGGACGGCTCGGCCGCGCTGGCCGCCCACCCGGCCGCTCCGGCCGCTCCGGCCGCCCCGGCCGCCCCGGCCGCCCCGGCCAACCCTCCGGCCGCCCCGGCCAACCCTCCGGCCGCCCCGGCCAACCCTCCGGCCGCTCCGGCCAACCCCCCGGCCGCCCACCCGGCTTCGCCGGCCCCGTTGCCGACGGTGGTGTTCCTCTCCAGCGGGACCGACTCCCATGTCGGGCCCACGCGCCTGTGGGTGACCGTGGCCCGACGCCTCGCCGCCACGGGCGCCCGGTGCGTCCGGGTGGACCTCAGCGGGCTCGGCGACAGCCCGGCCCGGGCCGGGCACCCCGAGGGCGTCATGCGCGCCCCGGAGGCCTTCGACGACGTGGCCGACGTGGTCCGCGCTCTGGGGGACCCCCGGAACACGGTGCTGGCCGGCCTGTGCTCCGGCGCGTACCAGGCGCTGGAGAGCGCCCTCGAGCTCCATCCGCGCGGCGTGGTCGGCATCAACCCGGTGCTGCGGTTCACCCCGCCCGAAGTCGCCGACGGCGGTGCCGTGTCGCCCCGGCGGCGTCTCTGCGAGCTGCGGCCGGTGTGGGTGGCCGAGGCGCGACGGGTGCTACCCGATCCGGTGGGCCGGGCGATGGCGTCCGCCCGGGCGCTGGTCGGCCGGTGGCGTCCGGCTCGCCGGTCCGGCGCCACGTGGATCGACGAGCTCGCGGCGGCCGAGGTGGACGTCTACTGCGTGTGCGGGGAGGACGAGGCGCGCCAGCTCGCCGCCTTCGGGCTCGACGCGCCGGTCGGCGACCGGATGCGGATCGAGGTGATCCCCGACCTCGACCACGGGCTGGGCGTCGCCGGGCAGCGCGACGAGGTGACCGAGCGCGTGGTGGAGGCCATCCGGCGGATGCTCGGCGCACCGGCCCTCGTGCCCGGTCGGAGCAGGCCTCAGGGCGCAGCCCGGCTCGCGAGCCGGGGCCAGGCCGCGGCTGAAGGTGTGGAAGGACGAGCGAAGGCCGGAGGAGTGGCGGCCGGAGAAGGAGGTACGACATGGCACGGGTGACGGCGCCGGCAGCAAGCGAGAGCCGCACGCACTATTGGGACTGGGTCTCCGCCGACGAGCAGCCGCACCACCGGTACCTGGTGCCGGTGGTGCTCCGGGCCCTCGGCCCGGCGGCCGGGAGGACCCTGCTCGACATCGGCTGCGGGAACGGCGCGCTGACGGCGAAGATGGCGGAGGCCGGGTTCCGTGCCGCCGGGGTGGACTCGGAGGTCTCGGGCATCGAGCGAGCCCGTGGCGGCTTCCCCGGGATCGACTTCTCCCTCCAGGACGTGAGCGAGCCGCTCCCCGCCGAGCTGCGCGACCGGTTCGACGTGGTCGTGACGGCCGAGGTGATCGAGCACCTGTTCCTGCCGCGCCAGCTCTTCGCCCGCGCCCGCGAAGCGCTGGCGCCGGACGGGGTCCTGGTGGTGACCACGCCCTACCACGGCTACGTCAAGAACCTCATGATCGCCGCCTTCAACCAATTCGACGAGCACGTCGGCGCCCTCGGGGACTACTGCCACATCAAGTTCTTCTCCCGCAAGACCCTCGGGGAGATGGCCCGCCAGTGCGGCTTCGAGCCCGTCCGGTGGGACACCGCGGGCCGGGTCCCCCCCATCGCCGCTTCCATGGTGATGACCGCCCGCCTCAGCCCGAGCAGCCGGCCGGCGAGCCCGCCGCCGGACCGCGAGGGGTCCGTCGTCAGCATCCGGCCCTAGTCCGGCCTCCGGCCCCAGTCCGGCCTCCGGCCCCAGTCCGGCCTCCGGCCCTAGTCCGGCCTCCGGCCCTGGTCCCGGCCTGCGGGAGCGCCCCCGGGCGCGCCATGATGGGAGGGCGGACGGTGCAGTGGGCCCCGGCCGATCACCGACACCGACGGGAGCGACAGTGGGACTCTTCCAGCGGGCGCACGACATCGTGGAGGCCAAGGCCAACCGGGCGTTGGACCAGGCCGAGAACCCCAACGAGATGCTGGACCTCTCGTACGAGAAGATGCTCGACCAGCTGACCCAGGTCCGGCGGGCACTCGTGGACATCGCCGCGTCGCGCAAGCGGATCGAGCTCCAGGAGACCCAGCTGCAGCACTCGGTCGACCACCTCCAGGACCAGGCGCAGGCGGCGGTGACCCAGGGCCGGGACGACCTGGCCAAGGAGGCGCTGGCCCGCAAGGCGGCGGCGCAGCAGCAGATCGACCAGATGGAGCCGCAGCACCAGCAGCTGACCGAGCAGGAGGAGAAGCTGGAGCAGACGCTCCAACAGCTCCAGCAGCGCGTCAACTCCTTCCGGACCCAGAAGGAGACCCTCAAGGCGGAGTACACCGCGTCGAAGGCCTCGGCGTCGGTGAACGAGAGCGTGGCGGGGATCTCGAAGTCGATCAGCGACTCCGGCGCTGCGCTGCAGCGGGCGCAGGACAAGATCGCCACCATGCAGTCCCGGGCCCAGGCCACCGACGAGCTGCTCCAGTCCGGCGTCCTCGAGGACGTGGGCGGTGAGGGCGTCGACGACATCCAGGCCGAGCTGGACAAGGCGAGCCAGCAGACCGACGTCGACGCGCAGCTGGCAGCGTTGAAGGCACAGGTGGGGAGCGGCGCCCCCGCCGCCTCCCTGCCCGGGCCGGGCGCGACGCAGGCGTCGGGCGACGGCGCCTGAGCCCCGGCGCCTGAGCCCGCCGCCTGAGCCACGGCGCCTGAGCCCCGGCGCCTGAGCCCGCCGCCGCCCGCAGCCCTCAGGACCGCCCGCCGACGCGCCGGGCCACCTCGCCGAGGAACGACGGCAACGGCCGCAGGACCAGCGCCGCCACCGACGGCCGGTGCGGGGTGCGCAGGACGTCCCAGCGGTGGTCGAGCCCGTCGGTCACCCAGCGGGGCCGCCCGTCGCGCCAGCCGTTGCGTTGCAGGGCGTGGCGCCGGTAGTTGAGGTAGTACCAGCGCGACAGGTCCGTCTCGGACATGGGCGCGAGGCACCACCACCCCCACGGCGTGCACAGTGTCTCCCAGGGCACCGGGGTGGTCGCCCGCTTCACCGCCGCCACCGCCGGCGCGTCGAGGGGCCGGCAGAGAAAGGGCTTCGCCGCCCGCACCTCCCGGCCGACCTGGCGCCCGCGCCGGACGACCGCCGGCCAGGGGACCGGGACCTCGGTCGGCCACGGGCTCACCACCGTGACGAGCCCCTTCTCCAGGGCCGCGTCGGCCGTCTCCTCCTCCGACGACGTGAAGCGCATCCCGGCGGACCGCCAGCGTTCGAGGTGGAACATGCCGGTGTCGGTGACGCCGTAGCGGGGGATGACCGTGGCGCCCACCGCCTCGTCCCACACGATGTCGCCCATCAAGGAACGGTCAGACGAGAAGGCGCGGGTGTGGACGTTGACGCAGTTGGGGTGGCGGCGGTAGAGGTCGGTCAGCTTGGCCCGGGCGTCGGCGTCCCACCACAGGACCTGCATGTCGCCCTGGAGCAGGTGCACGAACCGGAAGCCCTGCTCCTCGGCGACGGAGAACGCATGCCGGTAGGCCGAGTAGAGGGCCCCCACCTTCTCGTTGTCCGGGGCGTTGTCGTCCCGCAGGACGTAGGTCATGTACGGGTCGGCCTCGGCCCGCGCCGCCAGCGCCCGGCGGAGGTCGGGCTGCGGGCTGTCGTTGTCGATCACGAGCAGCTCCGACTCGGGGCACACGGCGCGGAACGAGTCGACGGTGTTGAGGAAGAGGACGGGAAGCCCGTGACCGACGATGACGTGGAGGATGTCCTCCTCGGCGATGACCTCCTCGGCGATGCCCTCTCCAGGGCCGTCTGCGGTGCCCTCGGCGCGCGTCGTGCTCTCCGGGGCCACGGCGCCCCAACGTAGTGAGCCCTACGGCTCCCGGGTAGCACCCGCCGGCCGCTCCGGCTCCCCGACGGGGTCCGGCCGCCCGCCGCGGTGACGCGCCAGCCGCTTGCGGATGAGCCGGCGCCGGGCCTGGAGCTCGCGGTGGGTGAGACGCTCCACGTCCTCGCCGAGGCCGAGCGCGCTCCGCAGCCCGCCCAGCTCGACCGCGGGGAGCGAGCCGGGCGAGAGGCCGAGGTCGGCGGCGATCCGGGCGCCGTGGGCCGCCTGGAGGTGCGAGAGGATCGTCACCATCTGGGCCAGTACGTCCACGTCGGGCGCCATGGTGGCCATGGCGTTGTCGATGAAGAGCATGTCCTTCAGGAACAGCATCAGGGGCTCGGGCAGCCGGGCGCCGTAGCCGAGCAGCGCCTTGGTCATCTCCCGGATCTCCCGGGTGAGCTCCTCGGCGTTCATGGTGGTGGGGTCGACGACCGGCTGGTCGAGGTGGAGGTCGGCGATGACGCCGTCCACGTCCACGTCGGGAGGCAGCGCGCCCAGCTCGCACAGCGCGGCGACCTGCCCCCGCACGTCGTTGGTGGCCGTCGACAGCACGAGCCGCAGCAGCCCCCGCCGCCCGGCCGGGTCGAGCCGCCCCGTGATCCCGAAGTCCAAGAGGGCGACCCGCCCGTCGGGGAGGACGAGGAGGTTGCCGGCGTGCAGGTCGCCGTGGAACACGCCGGCCAGCACCAGCCCCTCCAAGAAGGCGATCAGCGTCGCCTGGAGGACCGCCGCGGTGTCGATCCCGGCCCCCCGCATGGCGTCGGCGTCGCCCCAGGCGAACCCGTCGAGCCGCTCCATCACGAGGACCCGCTCGGTCACGAGGGTGGGATGGGGCCGGGGCACCAGGAGGGGCCGCCGGCCGCCGGCCGGGGCCGTCTGTGCCAGCACCCGGGCCACGTCGAGCAGGTTCTCGGCCTCCAGGCGGAAGTCCAGCTCCTCGGCGATCGTCTCGGCGAACACCTCGACGAGGGCCGGCGGGTTGGCCAGCGCCGCCACGGGGATGCGGCCGACGAGGAGCGGCGCCAGCCACCCCATGACCGCCAGGTCGCGCCGCACGTGGCGGTCGATCCCGGTCCGCTGGACCTTCACCACGACGTCCTCGCCGGTGCGGAGCCGGGCCCGGTGGACCTGGGCGATGGAAGCGGCGGCCAGCGGGTTCGGCTCGAAGCGCTCGAACAGCGCCTCGAGAGGAGCGCCGAGGGACCCCTCGACCGTGCGGCGCACGGCCGAGAAGGGCTCGGCCGGCACCTGGTCGCGGCAGCGCCGGAACTCGCCCACCAGCTCCTCGGGGAACACGCCCTCCCCGGCCGAGAGGATCTGGCCCAGCTTGATGTACGTCGGCCCGAGCCGCTCGAAGGCGCGCCGCAACCGCCGGGACAGCCCGGCCCGCGACATCCGCCGGCCTCGTCGCCGGTCGATCGCGTACCAGCCGGCCAGGGCGGCGCCGAGGACGCTCGCCACCCGCAGGGTCCCGCCCAGCGGCGGCAGGACCCGTCGCCGGGCCAGGTCCCGCGCCTCGGCCGTCGCCCTGGGCCGGACGGTGCCGAGCCCGGCTTGCCAGGCCAGCGCCGAGGGGTCCACGACCCACGGGCCGCGGTCGCTGAAGGCACCCCAGGCCAGGTCGGCGGGGTCGGCCTCGTCACCGGCCACGGGGCCAGCCCGGTCACCGCCCGCCCCGCCTGCGACGGGCACCTCCGGCTGCGTTCGGTCCACGGACCGACGATACGGGCCGGGCCCTCGATAGGGTCGCGGGATGGGCCCCTCGACCCGGCGCGCCCCCGGCTGACTCCCGTGCGCTTCTCCGCCGAGCACCGCTTCGAAGGACCCCCCGCCGCCGTCGCGTCGGTCCTGGTGGAACCGGACTTCTACGGGGCGCTCGAGCTGCCGGACCTGCGCCTGGACGCCGTCGTGGCCGCCGGGCCGGGCGAACAGGACGGCGAACGGATGCTGGTCCTGCGGTACGAGTACACCGGCAGCCTCGACCCCATGGCCCGGCGCCTGCTCGGAGGCACCCGGCTGACGTGGACCCAGGAGGTGCGCGTGCGGCTGGCGGGTACGGGCCCCGGAGGGACGGCCGCGGGCTGGCTGACCTTCCGGGCGGAAGCAGCACCCGGGCTCCTCCACGGCGAGGCACGGTTCAGCCTCGAGGCCGCGGGCGACGGCACGGTGCGCCGGCTGGCGGGCGAGCTGGTGGTCGGCGTGCCCGTGATCGGCCGGACGGCCGAGCAGCGGATCGTGCCGGGCATCCTCACGCGCCTGGACGTCGAGGCGGAAGCCGCCCGACGTCGGCTGGCGGCCGGGGAGGCGGGCTGACCCGCCGTGGCCGTGTCGCCCCCGCCGGGATCCAGGTCAGGACGACCCCGCTGAGCTTCGACGCCGTGTGCTCGACGGTCATCGAGGTGTGCGCAACGGCCTGTCCAACCCGACAGAGCGGAACTCGCTGCAGTCGGTGACAGCCGGCCCCTGCCGGTGGAAGGAGCGACCGGCGCCCGCCGAGCACGCGGCACCCGCTACGATTGTCACACGACCGCCCAAATGCACGTCCTGCCGCGACTTCCCGGCGGGGGCGCCCTCCGATCGTTTGATGCCAAACTGACGAAAACGCGCATTCACGGCAGTTGACACGCCGGATTCAGTGCCTCTATGTGTATTTGGCAACGGATAGCGCCACTTCTGCCTCCTCCCAGGTTGGGGCAGCCCGTTGCGCGCCTTCAAGGCTTGTGTTACCGTTTCGCAAAGCCCGCCCCCGGCGGCAGACGTCAATGAGCCCGAAACCCTCGTCACGTCCGTGACGACCTAGAGACAGGAGTGGGGGGAATGCGGCAACGCACGAGATTCCTACGAACGCTGGTCTCCGGACTAGCGGCCGCAGGCATGGCTACGATCGGAGTGACCGCTGTCGCGGCGCCCCAGAGTGGCGCCGCCGGCGTGACAAAGACACAGATCACGTTTGCTGAGTCCCCCGGTGCGGCGCCGGACTACATCTTCCCCTTCATGACACTGGGGAAGTTCAGCGTGGCCAACATCAGCCAGTTCCAGTACTTCATGTTCCGACCGCTCTACTGGGTCGGCAAGGGGACGACCCCGAGCGTGACATTCACAAAGTCACTGGCCAAGCCCCCCGTCGCGTCCGACGGCAACAAGACATACACGATCGAGCTCAAGACATACAACTGGTCGAACGGCACGAAGGTCACCTCGACAGACGTCCTCTTCTGGATGAACATCTGGCACCAGAAGCCGACAGCTTACGCGGCCTGGTTCTCGGGCGGCCTCTCGTTCCCGACATCCATCAAGGCGTTCAAGATCACATCGCCGACCAAGTTCACCATCTCCCTGAAGCAGGCGGAGAACCCCCACTGGTTCCTCTACAACCAGCTGTCGACGATCACGCCGCTCCCCTTGGCGTGGACAACCACCTCAACCTCCGCTGCGGCGGGCTCGGCGCACTGCGCCACGGCCACATTCACAACGACCGGCAAGGGCGGGACCAACTACGCCAACTGCAAGGCGGTCTACGACTTCCTGTCCGAGCAGTCCGGCTTCAACCCGACAAAGCCGACAGCGACGATCAACGCCCTGCCGACCTACGCCACCAGCCCGCTGTGGAAGGTGGTCGACGGCCCCTGGACCCTCAAGTCCTTCGGCGCCACAGCGGCCATCGTCATGGTGCCGAACCCCACGTACTCCGGCAAGAACAAGCCGACGGTGAAGCAGTTCATCGAGAAGCCCTTCACGACAGCGGCGGCCGAGTTCAACGCCCTCGTGGCCGGGACAATCGACTGGGGCTACCTGACATCGACAAACCGCACGTCTCCCGGCACGCCTCCGACGAAGCCGGGCCAGACAGTGAAGGTCGGGAAGAACAACCCCCGCCTTGCGTCCACCTACAAGCTCCAGACCCTCTACCGGTGGGGCATGAACTACTTCCCCGAGAACTACTTCTCGACCGGTGACGGCGGCCAGGCGGGGCACATCTTCAAGCAGCTCTACGTCCGCCAGGCCATCCAGGAGCTCGTCACACAGACGCTCTACATCAACCGGCTCGACAAGGGGTACGGCGTCCCGTCCTACGGGCCGGTGCCGGTGTGGCCGCACAACAGCTTCGCCTCCAAGTACGAGGAGAAGAACCCCTACCCCTACAACCCGGCCAAGGCCAAGGCCCTGTTGAAGTCCCACGGCTGGAAGGTCGTGGCCAACGGGACCGACACCTGCGTCAAGCCGGGCTCGGGAGCGGGCCACTGCGGCGCCGGCATCAAGAAGGGCGCCAAGCTGGACTTCACACTCCAGTACGCCTCGGGGACAAAGTCCCTCGTCCACCTGATGGACGCCGAGAAGGCGGCCTGGGGCGGGGCGGGCATCCACGTGAACCTCTCCTCGGCCACCTTCGACGCGGTGATCGGCGCAGCCGTCCCGTGCCCCAAGGGATGCTCGTGGCAGATGGAGAACTGGGGCGGTGGCTGGATCTACGCCCCGGACTTCTACCCCAGCGGGACAGAGCTCTACGTGAAGACAGCCGGCTCCAACTCCGGTGACTTCATCACAGCCCACCTCACAAAGCTCATCGCCCAGACCGAGACGGGCAACGCGACGCTCACCAAGTACGAGAACTGGGTCGCCAAGCAGCTCCCGGTCATCTTCCAGCCCGAGGTCGTCACAGTCGTCGAGGTCCACAAGGGACTGACAATCGGGAAGCAGAACCCGGTCGACGACAACACACCGGCGACAGCCCACTGGAAGTAGCCGAGTCACCAGTCCGTTGAGGCCGTAAGAGCGGCACGGGCGTGCATCCCCCCGGGGGACCGCACGCCCGTGCCGCTCGCCTCGTTGGCGAGGAGGCACGTACCGACGTGGGACGTTCCACTGATCGATTTCCCGGCTTGATCCCGACGCACGCGATGGCGTGCCATGGGCGATCGGTGCCAGAGTAGGGACCGATGCTCGGATTTCTCATACGCCGTTTCCTGCAGGCGATCATCGTCGTCATCGGCGTCATCCTCATCACGTTCATCCTGGCCAGGGTGATCCCCGGTGGGGAGGCCCGGGCCGTGCTCGGGCCAAAGGCCACCCCCCAGTTGATCAAGGTGTTCAACCACGCCAACGGCCTGACACAGCCGTTGTGGGTGCAGTTCTGGCACTACCTGATCAACGTCCCGCAGCTGAAGCTGGGCTACTCCTACAAGTTCACCCAGCCGGTGTGGAACATCCTCCAGCAGCGGCTGCCCAAGACCCTGCTCTTGGTCGGGGTCTCGACCCTTTTGGCCCTGATCGTGGCCCTGCCCCTCGGGGTGGTCCAGGTGGTGCGGCGCAACAAGCCCACCGACCACGCCCTCACCGGGCTCGCCTTCATCCTCTATGCGATGCCCTCGTTCTTTTTGGGCACGCTCCTCATCATCTGGTTCAGCTTCGACGCCCACATCTTCCCCGTGTCCCCCAAGTCGGGGGCGGGGGCCCTCACAATCTTCTTGGACCCCAAGGCCTTCGTCCTGCCCGTCGTCACCCTGTCGGCGTTGACGGTGGCCGGGTTCTCCCGCTACATGCGCTCCTCGCTCCTCGACGCCATGGCCGAGGACTACGTGCGCACGGCCCGGGCCAAGGGGGCGTCGAACCGCCGGGTCCTCTACGGCCACGCCATGCG
>JAJYVT010000101.1 GCA_021791845.1 Actinomycetes bacterium
GACCCCGGCCAGGTCCCCGAGCTGGCGTCGCGCCTCACCGGATCGAGCGACATCTACGGGAGCAGCGGCCGCGGCACCTATGCCAGCGTGAACTTCGTCACCTGCCACGACGGCTTCACCCTCACCGACCTCGTCAGCTACGAGCGCCGGCACAACGAGGCCAACGGCGAGTCGAACGCCGACGGCGCGCCGGACGACCTCAGCCGGAACTGGGGGACCGAGGGCCCGAGCGAGGCCGTCCGCATCCAGCGGATGCGCGACCGGATGAAGCGCAACCTCCTGACCACCCTCATGTGCTCCCAGGGCGTGCGCATGCTGCTCGGCGGCGACGAGCTGGGGCGGACCCAGCTCGGCAACAACAACGCCTACTGCCAGGACAACGAGGTGAGCTGGGTCGACTGGGACGGCGCCGGCGCGGCCGACCTCACCGCCTTCGTGCGCCAGCTGGCCCGCATCGTGGCCGACAACCCGATCCTGGCCCGGCGCGACTTCCTCACCGGCGCGGTGGTCCCCGGCACCCAGCTGAAGGACGTGAGCTGGGTCCGGCCGGACGGCGAGGAGCTGAAGGAGGACGACTGGGCCGACACGGAGAACCGGGTGCTCGGGATGCTCCTCAACGGACGGGCGGTGGACGAGGTCGACGGGCGCGGGCGCCGGGCGCGCGGCGCCACGCTCGTGCTCTACCTCAACGCCGGGACCCGGTCCCGGTCGTGCGCCCTTCCCAAGGTGGCCGAGCCCGGGCGCTGGCAGGAGCTGGTCAACACCGCCCGCCCGTCGCGCTTTCCCCGGGACGTGCGCGCCCCTGCCGTCCACCTGGCCGCCCAGTCCTGCCTCCTCCTGCGGCGAGCGGAGTAGCTCAGCCGGGCGCCAGCGCCTCCAGCACGCGGCGTGCATGGCGGAGGGCGGCGCCGGGCTCGGCGTCAGGGGAAGCGATCACGGGGTCGAAGTTGAGGTCCACGAAGGCCTCGGTCATGCCCGCTTCCTCCAAGATGGCGAAGTCGCCGCGGATCTCCTCGAGCGAGCCCACGAGCGGCGCCCGCTCGCCGTCGCGCACCTTGGTCACGGCCCGGCACACGAACCGCAGCGTGTCGGCGTCGCGCCCGGCTTCGGTGGCCGCCGCCCGGACCACCGCCACCGAGGCGCCCAACGCCGCCGGGTCCGCCCGGCTGCTGCTCACCCAACCTGTGGCCATGCGGCCGGCCCGCCGCAGGGACGGCGTTGCCGTGCCGCCGAAGAGGAGCGGCGGGTGGGGCCGCTGGACCGGCTTGGGGTCGACCCTCGAGCGCGGCACCTCGTAGTAGGGGCCGCGGTAGTCGACGACCTCGTCGGTCCAGATCGTCCGGAGGCAGCGGACGAAGTCCTCGGTGCGGGCTCCACGGTGGTCGTAGGGGACGGCGGCGGCGGCGAACTCCTGGGGCAGCCAGCCGAGCCCGATGCCGGCGTCGAGCCGGCCGCCCGACAGGTGGTCGATGGTGGTCAGCATCTTGGCGAGGAGGATGGGGGAGTAGTACGGCGCGTTCACCACGGCCACCCCAAGCCGGGGCCCGGCGGTGCGCCCGGCCAGGTAGGCGAGGACGGCCAGGGGGTCCTGGACGCTGCGGTACTGCGGCTCCAGCTGTGGCGCCCCGGCGTCGTCGACCGGGGCGAGGAGGCGCTGGAAGACCCAGAGGGAGCCGTAGCCGAGCTCCTCGGCCCACGCCGCCACCTGGGCGCAGGCGTCGGCGGTGGCCCACGAGCCGGAGACGGGGACGGCGCAACCGAGCTGCATCCCACCTTCCTACCCGATGGCGCCGGGCAGCTGCGGGCTCCCCGGCGGCCCGCTACCGCCGGGAACGGCGCGAGGGCCGCGTGCGTCCGCGCCAGGCGCTCCCGACCAGCGCTGCGGCGGCGAGCACCGGGAGGAGCACGACGGCCACCACGTGGTCGTGGCGCAGGGCGAAGGCCAGCCCCACCAGGACCAGCATGGCCACGAACAGCTCGGGCGTGTCGCCGACCAGGAAGTCCACCCAGAAGTGGCCGAAGGCCCGGACGGCCCGCCCGACCGCTTCCATCACGAGGCCGCCCGCTCGTCGGCGCCCGCGGCCGGGACCCCCGCCGGGGCGGCCGGCTCGACCTGGGCCTTGAGGAGCGTCACCGCGCCCGCCGTGACCACGGCGAACACGCCGATGAGGACCGGGATGGCGAGATCGCTCCCGGGCCAGTGGACTCCGGCTCCCTCGCCCACCCAGAAGAGGCCGAAGCTCGTGAGCATGATGCCCACCACCGTCTTGATGGTGTTCTCGGGCACGCTCGAGAGCTGGCGGGCGACGATCAGGCCCGCCGCCGTCACCACCACGACGGCCGCCGCCGCCGCTGCCGCCGCGTCGCCCAGCTTGTGCTGGCTGGCGCCCAGGCTGATCACGATGAGCACCACCTCCATGCCTTCGAGGAACACGCCCTTGAAGGCCACGGCGAACCCGACGCCGTCGCGCCGTCGAGGCGGGGCCCCGTCGGTCCGCAGCGACTCCGAGGTCTTCTGGTAGATGGCGTCCTCGTCGTGCTTGGCCTTGTGGCCGCTCGCCCGGAGGATGGCCTTGCGGAGCCACGACAGGCCCAGCACCAGCAACAGGGCCCCCACCACCACCCGCAGGGTGTCGATCGGGACGTAGTGGATGAGGGGCACGCCCACGCCGCCCACCAGGACGCCCAGGACGACCAGGGCGGTGACCGTGCCCTCCATGGCCGAGCGCCAGCCACGGGTGGTCCCCGAGGCGAGCACGATGGTGAGCGCCTCGACCGACTCGACGCAGCTGGCACCGAACACGGCCAGCAGCAGGACGATGGTGGCGCTCACCGGTGCCGCCGCCGGGTCGAGGGGGGGATGCGGGGGTCGGGCGACATCTCCTGGGAGTGGTCCTTTCGGTCGGTGCGGGTCGTGGGGGAGCGTCCGTCGTGTGCTCGGTCGGGCCAGGTGCCGCCGGCCGGCCGGCCGGTGCCGCCTAGCGGCGGCCCGCCACGGTCGTCCATGGCCCGTCGACCCCGGCGACCGGCACGCCGGCGCCGGCGTCGTCCGCCGTCTCCGACCCGCCGGGAGCCTGCACCGATGCCGCGCCGGACCCCGGCTCCTCGACTGTGCGTGCAAAGAGGATACAGCCGGCGGCGTCGAGCTGGAGCCCGACGGCCGTCCCCCGGGGCACCCGGCGCTCGCTCACGACCCCCGTCATCCGGTGCCCCCCGGTCAGGTCCACCACCAGCTCGTAGTGCCGGCCGCGGAAGGCGGTGTCGGCCACCGTGCCCACCAGGTGCGCCACCGCGGCGTCGGGGGCGCACAGCCGTACCGCCGTCGGCCGCACGGCAACGATCCCGTCGCCGGCCGCGCCGGCGCCGTTGCGCCGGTCGGCCGCGCCGGCGCCGTTGCGCCGGCCGTCGGTGAGGGTCCGGCCCAAGCCGGGAGCGACCCGCACCTCGATCGGGCGCACGGCCTGGACGTCGACCGGGGTGACCTCTGCGCCGCCGTCCGGTGACCGCTCGGCCACCACACGGACCGCCAGCTCGCCCGCCAGTCCGGTGAACCGGGCGACAAAGAGCGTCGCCGGCGCACTGTAGATGTCCTCGGGCATGCCGAGCTGGACGAGGTGGCCGTCCTGGAGCACGCCGACCTGGTCGGCCAGGGCGAACGCCTCTTGCTGGTCGTGGGTGATGTAGATGGTGGTGGCGCCGGCCTCGCGCACGAGGGCCGAGATCTCCACCCGCATGCGCTCCCGGAGGTCGGCGTCGAGGTTGGAGAGCGGCTCGTCGCACAACAGGAGCCCCGTGTCGCCGACGAGCGCCCGGGCCAGGGCGACCCGCTGCTGCTCCCCGCCGGACAGCTGGACCGGGTAGCGCTCGGCCAGGTGCCCGAGGCCCACCCGCTCGAGCATGGCACCGGCCCGCTGGCGAGCCGCGTGGCGGCCGAGGCGGTGGCGGCGCAGGGCGAAGGCCACGTTGTCCCGGACGCACAGGTGGGGCCACAGGGCGTAGTCCTGGAACACCATCGACAGGTCGCGCCGCTCCGGGGGCAGGTGCGTCCGGCCGTCGGCCACCACGGTGCTGCCGATGACCACGCGCCCTGCGGTCAGCCGCTCGATGCCGGCCAGGGAGCGCAGCAGGGTGGTCTTGCCGGAGCCCGATGGCCCGAGCAGCACCATGAACGTGCCCGGCTCCACGGTGAACGACGGTCCCCGTAGGGCGTGGTTCCCGCCCGGGTAGACCTTGGATGCTTCCTCGACGACGAGACGCTCAGCCACGGGTGGTCGCTCCGATCCGCCGCCAGCCCTCCGGGGCCAGCAGCCGGTATGCCAACAGGACGGCACCCACCACGACGAGGGCGATGGCCACGGCGATGACCGCCTGGGCCATGCCGACGGCGTAGTGGTACGTCGTCAGGTTCAGGTTGATGGACACGGACAACGGCGGAGACCCCGGCGCGTACAGCAGCTGGGAGATCGGCAGCTCGAGGAAGATGCCGCAGAAGGTGAACAGCCAGGCCATGACCACCGGCCTCGAGACCGCCGGCACCACGCCGCTGGCCCACGCCCGCAGGGCGCCCGAGCCGTGGGCGCGGGCCGCGTCGTGGAGGGACGGCTGGACCTGGGAGACCGGTCCGACCAGCACCCGGGCGTTGGTGGGGAGGCTGGACGCCACGTAGGCGATGACGAGCAGCGTCACCGTCTGGTACAGGTCGATCCCGACGTGGGAGAGGATTGGGAGGTTGTAGGCGAAGATGTAGCCGGCCGCGAACACCACGCCCGGCAGCGCTACCGTGGCCAGCAGCAGGAAGTCCAAGAAGTTGGTGGCCTTGGTGCGGGCCCGGGAGAGGAGGCGCGCCACCAGGAACCCGCCGACCACGGTGATCGACGCGGTGATGACCGCGTACACGAGCGACCGCTCGATCGGTCCCGACACGCCGGGCTGGTGCAGCACGGCGCTGTAGTTGGCCAGCGTCATCGCGGTGGAGGAGCCGAAGTCCGAGAGGAGCGAGCCGGTGACCGCCCCCACCGCCGGCGCGCCCAGTGCCACCAGGTAGAAGAGCGCCACCCCTGCCGTGGCCACGATCGTCCCGCCCACCGAGAGCTGGCGGCGCACCGCCTGGCGGGTACGGGCCGACAGCACGGCGTAGGAGCGGCCGCGGAGGGCGCGGGCTTGGAGCCCCAAGGGGAGGGCGACGGACGCGACCAGCACCAGCCCGATGGCCGCCGCGCCCGGGAAGCTCGCCGGGAAGTTGGCGATGGCGCTGTAGAGCTGGTACGTGGCGAGGGAGAAGTGCGACTGGTAGGCGAGCGTGTAGGCGACGCCGAAGTCGCTGATCGACTCGGCGAACCCGATGGCGAGCGCCGACCAGATCGCCGGAGCCAGGATCGGGAGGACGAGCCGCAGTGCGGCGGTCCTCGAGGCGCCGTGGACCCGGGCCGCGTCCTCGAACTCCTGGCCGAGGCCCGCCAGCGAGGCCGTGACGGTCAGGTAGGTGAACGGCACGCAGCGGAGCCCGAGCACGAGGACCACCCCCAAGGGGCCCATGACGGCGTGTGTGACGAGGGCCGACCCCAGACCGAAGCGGTCCAGCACGCCGTCGGCCGACACCAGGCGTTCCCAGCCGATGGCCGGGAGCCAGGAGGGCACGAGGACGACGAGCCACATGCCGATGGGCACGAACCGCCGGCCAGGCAACGTGGTGCGCCCCGCCAACCAGGCGATCGGGAGCCCGATGGCGAGCCCCATCCCCGCCGCCGCCGCGCTCACCCACAGGGAGTTGACCACCGACACCGCGGTCGTCCCGGTGAAGATCGTCTTCAGATAGGCGAGGGTGAACCACTGGGGACCCTGGTCGAAGAGCCGCGGCGACACCGACAGGGCCAGGAAGCACACGCACGGGACCAGGATGAAGAGAGCCACCAGGCCCCACAGTCCGAAGCGCAGGCCCTGGGCCGCCCGGGCTGCGCTCGCGGCCCCGGCGGACCGGGCACGCGCCGCGAGCCCGGTGCGGTTCGAAGGACGCGGCCCTCCGGCCCCGGCGATGGCGGGGCCGGAGGGTCCGGTGACCGGCTCGGTCAGCGTCACGGTGCCACTGTCACGGCGCTGCCGGCACGGGCGGCCGATCCGTTCGTCACTTGGTGATTGTGTTGACGAACCAGGTGTTGATCGCGTTCTCCTTCGGCCCCCACTTGTAGGGGTCGGTGTGCAGCACCTTCACCGACGAGAGGGAGGGCAGCCCCGGTCGCGGGGGGTCGTTCTGCAGCACCGGGTAGAAGAGCGAGTCGCCCGTCGGTGTCCCTGTCTTCATCACCGCCTGCCCGAGCTTCGAGAAGACGAAGTCCACGAACCGTTTCGCCTCGGCGATCTCGGTCTTTGTCGCCTTGGCGTCGATGCCGATGTTGCCGGGGATCATGATCACCGGGTTCACGTACTCGAGCTTCAGTGTCGGGTCTGTGTGGGCGGCTCCGGCGGCGGCTGAGCTCTGCACCAGGGCCACGCTGATCTGCCCGCTCGTGAGGGCGTGCAGCGTTGTCCCGTTGGTCGGGTTGACGACGAGCCCGTTTGCCTTCAGCTTCTCGAAGTACTGCTTGCCCTTTGTGACGCCGCCGAGGTGTGTCATCATGCCGGCGATGAACGGGTAGGTCGGGCCGGACTGCGAGGGTGTGTTCATCCCGACCTTGCCCTTCCACTTGGCGCTGAGCAGTGTCGACCACGAGGACGGCGGCTTGGTCACCTTCTTCGATGTGTAGAGGATGGGGGTCATGAAGGTGATCCCGGTGGGGACGAAGCTCTTGTCCTTCGGGATGACCTTCTTGCCCAGGCTGTTCCACTTCACCTTGGGCTCGAAGCCGCGCACCAGCATGTGCTGGTCGTCGAGGGCGGCGAACCCTGTCTGGCCGTCCACCCACAACAGGCCCCAGTGCGGGTTGTTCTTGGAGGCCTGGATCTGCGCCAGCAGCGGACCGGTCGAGTTTGTGTCGAGCTGGGTCGGGATGCCGGTCGCCGCCTGGAATGCGTGGACCACGGCCTGGTCGTAGCCCTGAGCCGAGTAGACGATGAGCGGGACCTTCTTCGCGGCCTTCTTGGCCGCCAGGGCCGGCCCGGCGGCGACGGCCACGCCCGCGGCGCTGAAGGCGGCACAGGCCGCGCCGGCCACGGCGGCCCGCAGGGCCCGACGGCCGGCCTTCCCACTGCGCCGGTCACGGGGGCGCGGCACGGGGCGCGGCAAATCAGATGCTGGCACTCGCGTTCCTCCTTACGCCGCCGGGGCGTTCCGGCGATGCTGGAACGGTACGGATGTGCCGTTATCTCGGCGCGACGCGTCGGTGACCGCCGCCTTAACTTCTCACTACTTCTACGCGTCGGAGCCTGTGCGAACCGATGTCCGTCCGATGACGGCGCCAGCAGACGGCAGCTCGTGGGAGCTCAATGGTGAAATCGGCGGGGCTCTATGGTGATCGGATGACCACCTCCGAGACCGACGCCTCCGCCGCCCCTGCCTCCGCGCCGTCCTCCCGGGAACGCCTGCCGCTGCCGGCGGGCGTGGGCGTCGCCCTCGTCACCATGTTCACGCCCGAGGGGACGGTTGACGTCGGGGCCACGGTGCACCGGGCGGAGGCGTGCGCCGCGGGCGGCGTCTCCTCGGTGCTCGTGGCCGGGACCACCGGCGAGGCGCACCGGCTGTCGGTCGCCGATCGCGTCGATCTGACGACGGCGGTGAAGGAGGCCCTGCCGCGCATCCCGGTGATCGTGGGAACGGGCAACCCGGAGGCGGCCCGCGGGATCGAGCTCACCGCCGCGGTGGCGGCCGCCGGGGTCGGGGACGCCTTCCTCGTGCTGGTCCCCGGTGACGCCGAGCCGGCCGGCTTCTACCGCCAGGTGCGCCGGGCGGCGGGCGGCACGCCCGTGCTCGCCTACCACTACCCCGCCGTCTCGCCACCGGGGGTGGAGACCGCCGCGGTCCCTGCCCTCGACGTCGACGGGATCAAGGACTCCTCCGGGAGCACCAACCGTCTGGCGGAGCTGGTCGAGGCCGGCGTACGGGTGTACGTGGGCAGCCCGACCCAGCTGGCCGTGGCCGGGGCGTGCGGCGCCGCCGGTGCGTTGCTGGCGCTCGCCAACGTGGCGCCCAGCCTGTGCCTCGCCGCCTGGGGCGGCGACATGGCCGCCCAGCGCACGTTGTTCGGGATCCACGTCCAGGCCAGCGCCGACTTCCCCGGCTACCTGAAGGGCATCGAGCCCGACGCCGTCTGACCGCCGTCGGCGGTCGCGGTCGAGCGTGCCCTCAGTCGATCACGACGACGGAGCGGAGGACCTCGCCTCGCTGCATCCGGGCGAACGCCTCCTCCACCCCCTCGAGGGGGATCGTCTCGGAGACGAAGCCGTCGAGGTCCAGCCGGCCCTTCCGGTACAGGTCGACCAGCCGGGGGAAGTCGCGGGTCGGCAGGCAGTCGCCGTACCACGAGGACTTGAGGGCCCCGCCCCGGCCGAACAGCTCGATCAGGGGCAGCTCGACCGTCATGGTCGGGTCCGGCACGCCGACCTGCACCAGCGTCCCGGCCAGGTCGCGGGCGAAGAACGCCTGGCGGTAGGTCTCGGGCCTTCCGACCGCCTCGACGACGACGTCGGCGCCGTTGCCGTCGGTCAACGCCCGGATGGCCTCCACCGGGTCGGTCGAGGCCGAGTTCACGGTGTGGGTGGCGCCGAACCGCCGGGCCCACTCGAGCTTGCGGTCGTCCACGTCCACGGCGATGACCATGCGGGCGCCGGCGATCGACGAGGCGGCGATGGCGGCGTCGCCGACGCCGCCGCAGCCGATGACCGCCACGGCGTCACCCGTCGCGACCCCGCCGGTGTTGACCGCCGCGCCGTAGCCCGCCATGATCCCGCAGCCGATGAGGCCGACCGCCTCCGGCCGGGCCTCGGGGTCCACGAGCACCGCCTGGCCGGCCGCCACCAGCGTCTTCTCGCAGAACGCCCCGATGCCCAGGGCCGGGCTGAGCGCCGTGCCGTCCTCCAGGGTCATGGGCTGCCGGGCGTTGGCGCTGTCGAAGCAGTACCACGGGCGTCCTCGTCGGCACGACCGGCATGCGCCGCACGGGGCGCGCCAGGCCAGTACGACGAAGTCCCCGGGGGACAGGTGGGTGACGCCCTCGCCCACGGCCGAGACGTGGCCAGCCGCCTCGTGGCCGAGGAGGAAGGGGAAGTCGTCGTTGATCGCACCCTCCCGGTAGTGGAGGTCGGTGTGGCAGACGCCGCAGGCGCGCACGTCGACGACCACCTCGCCCGGCCCGGGGTCCGGGACCACGACGGGGACCATCTCGACCGGCTCGCCCTTGGAGCGGGCGATCACCCCGCGCACCGTTGCTGGCATCGCAGAAACCCTCCCTGTCGTCGGGCGCTCGTGCCCCCGGCGTCGTCCCGTCGTCCGTGCCGTCGGCGCTGCCGCGTCGGGCTGTGCGGGGCACCCTAGTCAGCCGGGCGCGCCCCTGTCCGGACCAGGTGCTCCAAGCGATCGAGGAAGGGCAGCTGACCGCGGAGCAGCTTGGTCCGTGCCGTGGCGAGGTCGAACCAGGCGACCCGGTCGACCTCGGGGACCGAAAGCCGCCGGCCCGACCGCGGCGGCCACTCGATCTCGGTGGTGCCCGGCGTGATCGCCGCCACGTCCAGGTCCCCCAGGACGGCGAAGGCGACCACGTGCTTCCCGCCGGCCTGCACGACCTCGCCCAGCGGGACCCGGAGCCCGGCCGGCGGGGCGAGGCCCAGCTCCTCGGCGAACTCCCGGTCGGCCGCCGCAACCGGCTCCTCACCGGGCGCCAGCTCGCCCTTGGGCACGGTCCACCATCCGTCGTCCCGCCGGGCCCACAGCGGGCCTCCCGGATGGGCCAGGAGCACCTCCACGCCGAGGCGTGCCCCGGCTGCCCCCTCGGCCTCCGCCGGGGCGCGGTCCGGGTCGACGGGGCGGTCGGTGCCGGGCACCAGCCGGTGGACGAGGAGCCCGGCGCTGCGAACGGCCATGACCCCATCTTGGCCGCCGGCGGCGCCGTGCCGTCATCGAGCCGTCACCGGTACTGCATAGGCTGGGTTGGTGAGGGCGTCATGAGGGTGCTCGTGGCCGAGGACGACCAGTCGCTGCGATCGGTGCTCGAGCGCGGCCTCAAGGAGTACGGGTACGTCGTCGACGCCGTGGCTGACGGCGACGAGGCCCTCAAGTGGCTGCGCGCCTACGAGTACGAAGTGGCGGTCCTGGACTGGCGCATGCCGGGGAGGAGCGGGCTCGAGGTGGTGGAAGAGGCCCGCCGGACCGCGGTGCGCACGCCCATCCTCATGCTGACCGCACGGGACACGCCGGCCGACCGTGTGGCCGGCCTCCGCACCGGGGCCGACGACTACCTGGTCAAGCCGTTCGACTTCGACGAGCTCCTGGCCCGGCTGGACGCCCTGCAGCGCCGCCCGGCGTTGACGCTCCCGCCACGCCTCGGGCTGGGCAACGTCGTCTTCGACCCGGCGACGAGGGAGACCACGGTGGACGGCGAGCCGGTGCCGCTCACCGCCACCGAAACGGGCATTCTCGAGCTGCTGCTGCGGCGCTCGCCCTCGGTGGTGACGCGCCGGACGATCGCCCTGCAGGTGTGGGAGGACGAGGCCGACGCCATCGGCTCCAACACCATCGACGTGCACGTGGGCCGCCTGCGCTCCAAGCTGGCCGGGAGCGACGTGACGGTGAAGGCGGTCCGGGGCACCGGCTACAAGCTGGTCGGCCCGTGACCGGGCGGGCCGCCGCCCCGCCGGTGCGGCGCCGGGGCCATGCGGCGCGCGTGGCGCTCGTGGCCACCGTCGTCGTGGCCGCCGGCTA
>JAJYVT010000023.1 GCA_021791845.1 Actinomycetes bacterium
CTGGTGCGCCGCGGCGACATCACCCTGGAGGACGCCGAGCGCTCGCTCGACGCCTTCGACGCCCGCCTCCAGGCCGCGCTGGACGAGGTGCGGGCCGAGTCGCCGCCGCCCGCCCCGCGCCTGCCCGCCCCCGAGCGCGCCCCGATCGAGGTGCCGCCCGTGGCGACGGGCGTCCCCGAGACCCTCCTCGTGGACCTGGCCCGGCACACCACCACCGTCCCCGAGGGGTTCACCGTCCACCCCAAGCTCGTCCGCCAGTTCGCCCAGCGCGCCGAGCTGGTGCGGTCGGGCCACGTGGACTGGGCGCTGGCCGAGCAGCTGGCGATCGGCTCCTTGGTCATGGATGGGGTGAACGTCCGTCTCACCGGACAGGACACCCGCCGGGGCACCTTCAGCCAGCGTCACGCCGTCCTCGTCGACTACGCCACGGGCCAGGAGTTCGTTCCCCTCGCCAACCTGCCGGGTCCGGCGGAGGGCGGGGGGGCGGGACGCTTCACCGTGCGCGACTCGCTCCTTTCGGAGTACGCCGCCGTCGGTTTCGAGTACGGCTACTCGGTGGAGGCGCCGACATCGCTCGTGGCGTGGGAAGCCCAGTTCGGCGACTTCGTCAACGGGGCGAGCATCATCATCGACAACTTCCTCGTGGCCGCCGAGGACAAGTGGGGCCAGCACGCCGGGCTCGTCCTGCTGCTCCCGCACGGCTACGAGGGACAGGGCCCCGAGCACTCCTCGGCCCGGCTCGAGCGGTTCCTCACCCTCTCGGCCCGGGGGAACCTCCGGATCACCGTCCCGTCGACCGCCGCCCAGTACTTCCACCTGCTGCGGGCCCAGCCGCGCCGGGTCCCGGCGACCCCCCTCGTCGTGATCACGCCGAAGTCGATGCTGCGAGCCGTCCAGTCCCGGTCGCCGCTGGCCGAGCTCACCACCGGGTCCTTCGCCGAGGTGGTCGACGACCCGGCGGTCGCCGACCGGGGCCAGGTCCGCCGGGTGGTCCTGTGCAGCGGGAAGGTGGGCCTGGAGGCCATGCGCCGCCGTGACGAGCGGTTGGCCGGCACCGGCCCGGCGCCGGTGGCCCCGCCCGATCGCCTCTCGCCGCACCCTGCCCAGGCCGTGGCGATCGTGCGCGTCGAGCAGCTCTACCCCTGGCCGGAGCGGCGGGTGGAGGAGGTGCTCGGCCGGTACACCAACGCCGGCGAGGTGGTCTGGCTGCAAGAGGAGCCCGAGAACATGGGCGCCTGGTCCTTCGTCCACGCCCGGCTCCATCGAGTGCTGCGCGAGCGGTTCACCCTCCGCCATGTGAGCCGGGCCGAGTCGGCGAGCCCCGCCACGGGCAGCAGCGCGCTGCACCAGCTCGAGCAGGCGGACCTGCTCGACCGTGCGGTGGGCTGAGCCGAGGGGAAGGAACCGGCTGAGCGTGGCGGTCAAACCGAAGCAGCACGTGGTCGTGGTGGACGGGTCCAACCTGGCCACCGAGGGACGCACGTTGCCCAGTCTCCGGCAGCTGGACGAGGCCGTCCGTGCCTACGCCGAGGAGGACCCCGACGCCGAGATCGTCGTCGTGGTGGACGCCTCGTTCGAGCACCGCATCGACGCCTCGGAGCGGTCCCAGCTGGTGGAGGCCGAGCTGCATGGGGAGGTGGTGTCGCCGCCGGCCGGCGCGATCGGCCGAGGGGACGCCTTCGTGCTCCGCATCGCCGAGCGGACCGGCGCCCGGGTGCTCTCCAACGACAGCTTCCAGGAGTTCCACGCCGAGCACCCGTGGCTCTTCGACGAGGGCCGCCTCGTAGGGGGGAAGCCGGTCCCCGGGATCGGCTGGATCTTCACCCCCCGCCTGCCGGTGCGCGGCCCCAAGAGCCGCCAGGTGACGGGGAAGGCCCGGCGGGCGGCCGAGGCGCTGTCGCCGCCGGTCAAGGCGGCCGAGCTGGCAAAGGCGGCGAAGAAGGCCGCGGCGCGCAGGGTGCGCCCGCTGCCGCCCGGGGTGACGCCCAAGGTCGGGGACGTGTGGACAGCCCTGGCGGCAGGGAACGGGCACCAGGCCGGTCCCCCGGAGGGCGAGGCGGCGGTGCCGGCCGAGGTGGCGGTGGCCGAGGCGGCAGCCTCCGGCGCCACCGGGATGGAGGACGCAGGCGCCGTCAAAGGTAAGGCCACGAAGGCGGCCAAGGCAGCCACGGCCACCAAGGCGACCAAGGGCACGGCCAAGAAGGCGACCAAAGCAGCCACGGCCAAGGCAGCCACGGCCAAGGCAGCCAAGGCGGCGGGGGCTAAGAAGGCGGCCAAGAAGGCGGCCCCGGAGGCCCCGGAGGCCCCGCCCGCCGAGGCGCTGGAGCCCGCCGAGGAGGTCGCGGCCAGGGTCACCAAGAAGGCGGCCGTCGAGAAGGCGGTCCCGGCACGGTCGGCCAAGAAGGCTGCGGCCAAGAAGGCTGCGGCTAAGGAAGCGCTGGGCTCGGAGGCCGCGATCGAAGCGGCCGCGGGGGAGGAGCCGGTCCCGGGGAAGGCTGCGGCCAAGAAGGCAGCCGCCGCGCCGGCCGCGGCGAAGAAGGCGCCGGCAGCGAAGGCCACTCCGGCGAAGAAGGCTGCGGCGAAGGAGGCTGCGGCAGCGAAGGCCACTCCGGCGAAGAAGGCTGCGGCGAAGAAGGCCGAACCGAAGAAAGTCGCAGTGAAGCGAGCCCCAGCGAAGAAGGCTGCCCCGGCGAAGGCGGCCCCTGCGAAGGTGGCCGCCACCGAGAAGGCCGCGGGACGGGTCACGAGGGCCGAGCAGGCCGTGGTTTCCGGCGCGCCGGCGCCGAAGGGGATCGCGACCGCCGGCCGGACCGCCCGCGAGGACCCAGCGGTGCGGGTGGCGATCGACGAGGCGATGGCCGAGGTGCTTGCTCCCCCGAAGCCGGCGGAGGACGGGAAGAAGGGCGCGGGGGCGAAGAAGGCCAAGGAACAGGCGGCACAGGAGGCCGCCAAGGGAAAGCGCCGGCGCCGGCGCGCCGGGGGGCCGCCGCCGGCGGTGAACGAGCCGCTCGCCTTCATCACCTTTGTCGCCGCGTACCCGCTGCAGAGCGAGGTCGAAGGCGAAGTCGTGTCGTACACCTCGCACGGCGCGATGGTGGACGTCGACCTGCCGGAGGGAGGCTTGCTGCACTGCTACATCCCCCTCACGGCGATGGGCGACCCGCCGCCCGCCAAGGCCCGTCAGGTGCTGGCACGTGGCGAGCGGCGTCGCTTCGTGCTCGTGGGGCTCGACCCGCCGCGCCGGGTGGCCGAGCTCGCGCTCCCGGACGTGCCGGCCGTCGTGGCATCGGCCGCAGGCGGCGGTGCGCCCTGAGCCCAGGTTCGGACCCGTCGCCCGATTGGTAGCGTCGGCGGTCGTGCAGCCCTCCGACCTCCTTCCGCACCGCGACCCGTTCCTCTTCGTGAGCGAGATCCGCGCCGTCGACCCCGGACGGTCCGCCACCGGTGTCTGGCACCTCACCGGGGACGAGGCGTTCTTTGCCGGGCACTTCCCCGGGCGCCCGACGCTCCCCGGTGTCCTCATGGTCGAGTCGCTGGCCCAGCTCGGGGGGATCGCCGTCCTGGCAGACGAGCGCTATTCGGCAAAGCTCCCGCTCTTCGGGGGCATCGAGAAGGCGCGCTTCCGACGTCAGGTGGTGCCCGGCGAGAGCCTGGAGCTGGAGGTGACCGTCGGGCGGCTGTCCGCCCGGGCCGGCACCGGCCACGGCCGCGCCCACGTCGGGGGTCAGACCGCGTGCGAGGCCGACCTCCTGTTCGTGCTGGCGGATCGGGGCTGACCGATGCGGCTGGCCACCTGGAACGTGAACTCCCTCGGTGCCCGACTCCCGCTCGTTCTCGAGTGGATGGAGGCGAACGGCCCCGACATCCTCTGCATGCAGGAGACGAAGCTCGCAGACGACGCCTTTCCGGAGAAGGCGTTCGCCGGGATCGGCTACGAGTCCGTCCACCACGGTGACGGGCGCTGGAACGGGGTCGCCCTGGCGAGCAAGGTCGGGATCGAGTCGCCCATGACCGGCCTCGGGTCCGAGGAGGACCGCCACGGCTGCCGGATGATCTCGGCCACGTGCGGCGGGGTCCGGGTCCACTCGGTCTACGTGCCCAACGGGCGGAGCCTGGACAGCGAGCACTACCGGTTCAAGCTGGCCTGGCTGGAGCGGTTGCGGGCCTACCTGGGCGAGCATTGCGACCCCGGGGCCGAGGTCGCCGTGTGCGGGGACTTCAACGTCGCCCCCGACGACGCCGACGTGTGGGACGCCTCGCAGCTGGTGGGCATGACGCACGTGAGCGAGCCCGAGCGCGCCGCCCTGGCCGACGTCATGGACTGGGGGTTGGTGGACGTCTTCCGCCGGCTCCACCCCGACGGCGGCGTGTTCTCGTGGTGGGACTACCGGGCGGGGAACTTCCACAAGGGCATCGGCATGCGCATCGACCTCGTGCTGCTCAGCGCAGCGCTGGCCGACCGGTGCGTGGCCGCTGAGATCGACCGCACAGCCCGCAAGAAGAGCCCGGCGGGGAACAAGCCGTCCGACCACACCGTCGTGGTGGTGGACCTGGCGTAGGGGGGACGGACCGCCGCGGCGGGCGGGCCTCAGGCGATGCCCCGGGCCTCCTCCACGCGGTGCTTCCAGACGATGGCCAGGCCGAGCGCCACCACGTACCCGCCGAGCACCAGCCAGTCGGCCGGCGCCAGCATGCGGCCGTCGATCACGGCCACGGCCAGGGCGTCCACGTGGTAGCTCGGCAGGATGTGGGCGATCACCTGGAGCGGCCCGGGCATGAGGCTCACCGGCGTGAACAGCCCGCCCAGGTACCCGAGGACGAACATCAGGCCGGTGACCACCGGGAACGCCGCCTCGGTGGACACGAGGAACCCGATGAAGACCCCGAGCACGGCGAACGGAAGCGCCGTGGCCCACGAGAGGAGGGTGACGCCGAGCCACACGGGGGCGGCGAGGCGGACGCCGCCGAAGCCGGCGCCCACCACCTCGACGAGGAGGATGACCGGCAGGACCACCAGCATGCTGGCGACGATCTTCGTGCCGACGTACGACCAGGCCGGGATGGGGGTGACGCGCAGCTGGCGCGCCCACCCCGACGCTCGCTCCATCGAGAGCCGGGTGCCCCCGGCGTTCAGGGCGGCCACCAGCGCGCCGAACGAGCACATCGAGACCATGAGGTAGACCCGCCAGGGCACGGTGCCGCCGATGATCCTCCCCGCCGTGTGGTCGCCCAGGAAGAGCAGGTAGAAGATCACGGGAAAGCCGATGGTGATGGCAAGGAACTTCCAGCTCCGAAGGAGGCGGCCCACCTCGAAGCCCCCGAACGCCAGCAGGGGCCCCACGGAGGCCCGCCAGCCGGCCGCCGCCGGGGGCTCTGGGGCCGGGTGCCCTGGGGCAGGGTGCTCTGGGGCCGGGTACGGCGCGGCGGGCTCCATCTCGAGAAGCGCCGCGTCGACGGGTGGGCGGGTCATCTGGTACCTCCTTCGGCCCCGGCCTTCGCCTCGGCCGGGGGACGGGCGACACCGCAGCCGGTCAGGGCGACGAACGCCTGCTCCAAGCCCGCCCCGGTGATCTCGAGGTCGCGGAAGCGGACCCCGCGGCCGACCAGGTCCCGGATGGTGGCGTCGGCGTCCAAGGAGTCGATCGAGACGCCGGTGCCGCAGATCGCCACCTCGGTCACGCCTTCCAGTTCCGAGAGGACCTGCTGGTCGGCCTGGTCGGTGACGAAGCGCAGGCGTCGGGTGGCCACGGCGGCCTTCAAGGTCGCGCCCGGGCCGTCGGCGGCGACCCTGCCGTGGTTGAGGACGATCACCCGGTCGGCGATCTGGTCGGCTTCGGCCAGGTGGTGGGTTGCGACCAGGACCGTCCGGCCCTCGTCGCCGAAGGCACGCATCATCCGCCAGAACCCGTGGCGCGACTCCACGTCCATGGCCGAGGTCGGCTCGTCGAGGAAGACCACTTCCGGGTCCCCGGCGATGCTGATGGCGAAGCGGACCCGCTGGGCCTGCCCACCGGACAGCTTGTCGGTTCGGCGGCGTAGCAGGCCGCCGATGTCGGCACGCTCGACGATCCAGTCGAAGGCCGCCGGCCGCCGGTAGAGACGCCGCACCAGCCGGAGCGCCTGGTCGACGCGCACGCCCGGCGGCAGGCCGACGCCGGAGCCGGACTGGAGCATCGCGCCGACGCGGCCGTCGGCCACGGCACGGCGGGGGTCGCTGCCGAGCACCTCGACCCGCCCCTCCTGGGGGCGGATGAGGCCCAGCAGCACGGAGATGGTGGTGGACTTGCCGGCCCCGTTCGGCCCGAGCAGCGCCACGACCTCGCCCTGGCGCACGACGAGGTCGAGCCGGTCGAGCGCCGTCCGCTGGCCGTAGCGGTGGGTGACGTCCCGGAAGGACAGGGCGACCGGAGAAGGGTTGACCGGCGGCGCCGGGCGGGATGGTACTTCGAGAAGAATCGACAACTGCGAGGGACTCCCGCTGGCGCAGACCGCCATCGCCTCATGTGACTGGCCGAGTGTACGGCCCGTCGAGGCGTACGGGCGTTCGGCAAGGAGAATTTTACCTTCTGCTCGTGCAGGGCCGTGCAGCCAGCCCGCAGCACGGCCGGCACGGGGCAGCACGGGCGGCGCTGGACCAGGACGGTCGGCGCCGGGACAACGCACCGACACGACAACCACCGAGAGGACACCGTCATGGCGAGCAGCGCGCACCCGCCCCCCACCTGCGGCAACCCGTGCCGCACCGGCTCCGCCTGCCGGTCCGGCGGTGGGTCGTGGGCGTGAGCGGACCGGCCGCTCATCGAGCGCGCCGCGATCTCGAGCGCGAGCGCATCTGGCACCTCCGACCCGGTCGGTGGCCGCCGCTGGCGCATCGCGTGGTCCGGGAGTCGGCCCGGGACCGCGTCACCACCGTTGCCGCCGGCCTGGCCTTCCACGGCTTCCTCGCCCTGCTGCCGGTCCTGATCGCCACCGTCGGCCTCCTCGACATGGTCGGCCTCTCGGGGCGGGAGCTCCACACCCTGGTGCACGACACGAGCGTGCTCCTTCCCAGTCAGATGTCGAGCGTGTTGACCCACGACCTGCTGCGGCCCCCGAGCCGGCTGGCGAGCGTCCTGCAGGTCGTGCTCGGGCTGCTCGTGGCCCTCTGGAGCTCGATCGAGGCGATGGCGGCCATCCAGGTGGCCCTGGACGTGGCGTACGAGGTCCCGCGGGACCGGGGGCTCATCGGGCGGCGCCTCATGGCGCTGCCCCTCCTGGCGATCACCGTGGCCCTGGGCGGCGTGGCATCGGTCCTCTTGGTGCTGGGCGGCCGGCTGGACCAGCTCGTGCCCGGGGCCCTGGACCCGGTGCTCGCCGCCGTCCGCTACGGCGGGTCCTTCGTGCTGGTGACCCTGCTCCTCTCGGCCTTCTACACGCTCGGCCCGGCCCGCGAGCAGGCGGTTTGGGACTGGGTGAGCCCCGGGGGTGTCGTCGCGGCCGCGGGATGGGTGGTCGCCGCCCTTGGTTTCTCCTTCTACGTGGACCACTTCGGGCACGAGTCCCGCACCTACGGGGTCCTGGGCGGCGTGGCGGTGACGCTCTTGTGGCTCTTCCTCACCGCCGTGATCGTGCTGGTCGGCGCCGAGCTCAACCGGGAGCTCGAGCGCATGGCCTCGGCCGACCGCGCCAGCCCCGGCCCCGGCCCCAGCCCCGGCCCCGGCCCCGGCCCCGGCCCCCGCCCCGGCCCCGGCGAGGGTGACGCCCAGGACCGCCGGCCGTCGCTACGGCGCCAGGACCGCCTCGATGAGTGAGGGACCGTCTGTGGCGAGGCAGCGCTCCAGCAGGTCGGCGAGCTCGTCGGCCGAGTGGGCGCGGCTCGCCGGCACCCCGAGCCCCGCGGCGATGTCCACGAAGTCGAGGGCGGGGCGGTGGAGGTCGAGCATCGAGGCCGCCCGCGCCCCGTCGCCGCTGGCGCCCACGCGGGCCAGCTCGAACTGCAAGATGGCGTAGGACCGGTTGGCCAGCACGATGGTCGTGACGTCGAGCCCCTCCCGTGCCTGGGTCCACAGCGACTGGACCGTGTACATGGCGCTGCCGTCGGCCTCCAGGCAGAGGACCCGGCGGTCCGGGGCGGCGACGGCGGCGCCGGTCGCCACCGGCAACCCCTGGCCGATCGACCCGCCGGCCAACGCCAGCCAGTCGTGACGGGGGCCGTGCGCGGTGGCGGCAGGGACCGACAGCCCGCTCGTGATGGACTCGTCCACCACGATGGCCCCCTCGGGGAGGAGGTGGCCCACGGCGGCGGCCATCGTCTCGGTGGTGAGCGCCCCCGAGGGCCGGTCGGGCCGCTCCCGGCCGCCACCGCCACCGCCACCGCCACCCGGGCCGCCCGGGCTGCCCGGCGCCTCGCCGGCGCCGACCGCCTCGGCCAGCTGCTCGAGCGCGGCGACAACGTCGACTCCCGGTCCGGCCAGGGGCTCCACCGGGCAGCCGGGGGGGACGAGGTCCCCGGGTTTGCCGGGGTAGGCGAAGAACGCGACGGGCGAACGGGCCCCGGCGAGCACCAGGACGCGCGACCCTTCGAGCTGCGCCGTGCCCATCTCCCCGTAGTACGCCATCTTCTCGGGGCCCGGCAGCCCGCCGCCCCGGGCGTGGATGGTGGGGAACGTCTCGCAGAGGAGCTTCGCCCCCGTGGCCCGGGCCACCCGCTCGGCCGCCCGCAGGCCGCGCTCGCCCATGGCCGCGCCGCCGATCAGGAGGGTGGCCGGCTCGCCGCTCCGGAGGATCTTGGCCACGTGCTCCACCGTGTCGGCCGGCACGAGCGGCAGCGGCGCCCTCGGGCGGGGCGGGGCCGGGCGGCCGCCCTCGTCCCATGACACGTCGGCCGGCACGATGAGCGTGGCGATGCCGCCCGGGGGCCCGTAGCTGGCGGCCACCGCGTCCGCCCCGTCGGCGCCCACGTCCTCGGCCCGGGTGCTGGACCGTTGCCACGCCGAGGTGGTGGCGGCCATGCCCCACAGGTCCGATTGGAGCCGGGCGTCGAAGCGCTGGTGGAAGGTGGCGTGGTCGCCGACGACGTTGACCAGGGGCACCTGCGCCCGCCGGGCGTTGTGGAGGTTGGCCATGCCGTTGGCGAAGCCGGGCCCGAGGTGGAGCAGCGTGGCGGCGGGCCGCCCGGCGACCCGGGCGAAGCCGTCGGCGGCGCCGGTGGCCACGCCCTCGAAGAGGGTGGGCACGGCCCGCATCTCGGGCACGCGGTCCAGGGCGGCGACAAAGTGCATCTCCGAGGTCCCCGGATTGGCGAAGCATGCGTCCACCCCGGAGGCCACGAGCGAGCGCAGGAGCGCTTCGGCGCCGTTCACCGGCGGACCCCCCCCTCGTCGGCGAAGATCCGTCCCGGGCCCAGAATGCCATGGGGATCGAACGCAGCCTTGATTCGTCGCATGAGGGCCACCTTTGCCGGGTCTTCGAGGTCGAGAAAGTACTCGCGCTTGTCGGTCCCGATGCCGTGCTCGCCCGACACCGCCCCGCCCAGCTCCCGGGCGGCCGAGAAGAGGGCGTGGAGGACGGACCGACGTCGCTCGGGGTCGGGCTGGAAGAGCGACAGGTGCACGTTGCCGTCGCCGACGTGGCCGCACCCGGACACGAGCGCGCCGTGCGCTGCCGCCAGTTCGGCCGCCCGGGTGAGGAAGGCGGGGACCGCGCCGCGGGGCACGACCGTGTCGACGATGTCGTCGGCGCCCGCCGCCTTCGACACGAAGAAGGCGCGCTCGCGCGCCGCCACCAGCGCGGCGCCGGCCGTGGGGGGGAGCACGTAGACGTCGAGCGCTCCGAGGTCCGCCACCAGCGCCGCCGCCGACTCGGTGTCGGCGTCCACCCGGCCGGCGTCGCCGCCCTCCAGCACCACCACGAGGTAGGCCACCGCCCGGGCGCGCACCTCGTCGGCGATCCCGAGGTCCAGCTCGGCCGCCCGCGTGACCCCGTCCATGGCCAGCGCGTCCAGGTACTCCAAGATGAGCGGTGCGACCCCGCTCCGCACGATCGGGCTCACCGCCGCCGCCACCTGCTCGAGGGTGGCGAAGGGGGCGAGCAGGGTGGCGGTGTGCGCCAGGCGGGGCGTCAGCTTCACGGTCACCTCGGTCACCAGCGCCAACGTGCCCTCGCTGCCCACCACCAGCTGGGTCAGGTCGTACCCGGAGGAGGACTTGACGTACTTGCCACCGGTCCGCAGGACCTCCCCGCCGGCGAGCACCAGCTCGAGCCCGAGGACGTGGTGGCGGGTGACCCCGTAGCGGACCGCCCGCATGCCTCCGGCGTTGGTGGCGACGTTGCCGCCGAGCGAGCCGCCCATCTCGCCGGGGTAGACGGGGTAGACGAGGCCGGTCGGCCGGAGCGCCTCGTCCAGCTGTGCCAGCGTCACTCCCGGCTCGACCACGGCCACGTGGTTGTCGGTGTCGATCTCCAGGATCCGCCGCATGCGGTCGAACGCCACGACGATCCCCTCGGGGACGGGGCGTGCCCCTCCGGACAGCCCCGTGCCGCTCCCGCGCGCCACGACCGGCACCCGCGCGTCGTCGGCCAGGGCGAGGATCCGGCGCACGTCGGCCGTGCACCCCGGCCGCACCACGGCGAGCGGCACCGCCGGGTGGCCGGTCAGCGCCTCGTCGTGGGTGTCGTCATCGGCGATGGCGTCGCCGGCCCGCACGTGGGCGGCGCCGACGACGGCTTCGAGCTGCTCGACGAGATCGGTCACGGTGCCTCCGCCCCTCCGCCGGGCGGGGCGCCGCTCGGCAGCAGCTGGCGGATCCGGGCCAGGTGCTCGGCCACCTGGGGCGCCGCCGGTGGTGCCTGCGACCGGGACAGCTCCTCCACCGCCCGCTCGAGCGGCTCGAGCCATGGGCACGCCGAGCGGGGGGTGTCGCCGCGGGCGGCGGCGTCGGCGTCGGCGTGCCGGGCCCAGGTGCACGTGACCTCGTCCTCGGCGCGGGTGAGGGCGACGTAGAGGAGCCGGCGCTCCTCGGCGCGGGCCGCCCGGCTGCGAGCCGACACGAGGGGGACCGTGCCGTCGGCCAGGCCGACCAGGAACACGACGGGCCACTGGAGCCCCTTGGCCCGGTGGAACGTGCTGAGGACGACTCGATCGTCGTCGCGGAGGTCGCGGAGGTCGCGGAGGTCGCGGGGTCCGGAGCCGCCGGGCGTGCCGCTCCGCTCCCATCGCCGGCGGGCACGGTCGAGCGGTTCGGCGTCGTCCATGGCGGTGTCGTCGGTGCCGGCGTCGTCCATGCCGGCGTCGGGGCCGGCGCCCGTCCCGGCACCCGTGCCGCCGTCCCGGACCGCCGACGACGTGGCGACGCCCGCTCCGTTCTCGCCCGCCACGTCGCTCGCCGGCCCGAGGTCGGTGCCGGCGATCCGGTTCGGCACCCGCTCGGCGTCGAGCGCCCGCGCCATCACGTCGAGCTGGGCGTTGGTGCGGGCGAGCACGGCCATGGAGGACCAGCGGCGGCCGGGGCGGTGCGCCAGCCACACCTGCCGGGCCACCCAGGCGGCCTCCTCGGCGTCGGTGGGCAGGCAGACCACCCGAGGCGGCGGCCCGTCATCCCGGGTGCTCACGGGCCTGTCGGCCGCGGCGAGGTCCAAGGCGGCGGCCGCCGCCGTGACCACCTGGGGGCTGCAACGGTGATTGGCGTCCAGCCGGACGACGCGGGTGCCGGCGAACTCGTCGGTGATCCGGCGGAGCAGGCCGGGGTCGGCGCCGTTCCATCCGTAGACGGATTGGTTGGGGTCGCCGACGACGAACAGGTCGGGCTCCTCGCCGGCGAGCAGGCACAGGAGCCGGTACTGCGCCCCGTTCATGTCCTGGGCCTCGTCGACGAACAGGTGGCGGTGCCACCAGCGGACGGCCCGGGCGAAGGCCGGGTCCTCCTCGAGCAGGTCGCCGCAGTGCCACAGCAGGTCGTCGAGGTCCATGACCCCGCGGCGGCGCCGCGCCGCCTCGTAGCGGTCGTACAGCTCGGCGACGCGCCCCGGCGCGATGCCCGGGCGCCGGCCGGACTCGACCGCCCTGGCCTCGTAGTCGACCGGGGCGACGAGCCGCGCCTTGGCCCAGCCGATCTCGGCGTCCAGGCGGGCGATCTCCCTGCTCCCCGACATCTTCGGGGTGCCCGTCCGCCGCCGGCCGCCGTCGCTCCGGAAGAGCCCGGCCACGATCGACCGACGATCGCCCACCACCGGCGCCGGCTGCCCCCGGTCCGCCCGGTGGCGGGCGATGAGGCGGAGCGCGGTCCGGTGGAAGGTGCCGGCGGCGACGCCGGAGCCGGCGCCCAGGCCCCAGAGCCGGGAGCGGAGCTCGTCGGCGGCCCTTCGGCTGAAGGTGCACACCAGCACGTGGGTCGGATGGGCCGAGCCGTCCTCGATGCGGCGCGCCACCCGCAGCGTGAGGACCCGCGTCTTGCCGGCGCCGGCCCCGGCCAGCACGCAGACGACCGGGTCGTCGGCAAGCACGGCCTCCCGCTGGGCCGGCACGAGCCCGGCCAGCAGCGGGGCGACGCCGTCGGGCGGGGGGGCGGCACCTGGGGCCATCCGCGGCCACGCTAGCGCCGGGAGGGGTTCACCACGTTCCCCGTCCCACGGTCGGTATCGTGGCTCGGCCATGCACAGCATCGACGAGCGACGAGGGCGCGCGGCGCGGGGCGGGCGGCAGCCCGCGGCTCCCCGGCGGGACGCGCCCGGCCGATAGCGGCGTGCTCCAGACGTTCGCCGGGGGGCGCCTCTTCGGCAGCCGCACCGGGCGGGGGACGCCGGCGGTCGTCGCCCTGCACGGCTGGGGCCGGTCGCACCGCGACTTCGACGCCACCCTGCGGCCGGCGGGAGGATCCGGCGGCGAGCCCCTGGACGCGCTCGCCCTCGACCTTCCCGGGTTCGGGGCCAGCCCTGCACCGCCGGAGGTGTGGGGGCCGGCGGAGTACGCCCACTGCGTGGCGGGCGTGGTCGAGGAGCTGGACGCGCCGCTCGTGGTGGTGGGGCACTCCTTCGGCGGCAGGGTGGCGGTGCACCTCGCCGCTGCCCGCCCCGAGCAGGTCCGCGCCGTGGTGGTGACCGGGGCCCCGCTCCTGCGCGTCGGCGCGGCGCGGCGCCCGCCGCCCGCGTACCGGCTGGTGCGGGCCCTCCACCGGGCGGGCCTGCTCAGCGACGAGCGCCTGGAGTCGGCGCGCGAGCGCTACGGGTCCGCCGACTTCCGGGCCGCCCGGGGCATCATGCGCCAGGTGCTGAGCCGGGCCGTGTCCGAGACCGACGAGGCGCAGCTCGACGCCGTCGCCTGCCCGGTCACCCTCGTGTGGGGTGACGACGACGCCACAGTGCCGCTCGCCGTGGCCGAAGCCGCCCTGGCGCGGCTGCGGGCCGGCGCGGCGGGAGACGCCTGTGAGCTCGTCGTCAGCCCCGGTGCCGGCCACCTCCTCCCGCTCACCGCGCCGGGCGTGCTCCGCCAGGCGATCGAGCGCCACCTCGCGTGAGCGCGACCGTGGGCGCGACCCTGGAGGCGACCCGGAGCATGGTGGCGGCGCTGGCCCACGGCGGCACGGCGCCCGTGTGGGCGGCCGTGGGCGTCTGCGTGCTGGGACTGGCTCCCGCTGGTGCCCGCTGGCTCCGGGTGGCCCAGCGCGAGCACTACATCGCCGACTCGTGCAGCCGCTTCGCCCTCCGGTGGTGGACCAGCGAGCCGGTCAACGTCGCCCTCGGGTGCGTCGCCCTGGCCGGGGTGGTCCTGAGCGGCCTCTGGCCACTGGTGGCGCTGGCCCCGGCGGCCGTTGCGGTCGTGGGGCCGCGGCACCTGCCGGTCCGCGGCCGGACCTCGCCGCTCGTCTGGACCCGCAGGTTGCGGGTGCTGGCGGCGGTCTGGCTCGTCCTGCAAGCAGTGGTCGTCGGCGTGGGCGCAGCCGTCGGTGCGCCGGCGCCCTTCGCCGCCGCGGGGCTCGTGGCAGCTCCCGCCCTGGTGGACATGGCGCTCCTCGTGACCGGCCCGGTCGAGCGGCGCCTGTCCCAGCGGTTCGTCACGCAGGCTGCGGCGCGGCTGGAGCGGGTGGCGCCCACGGTGGTGGCGATCACCGGCTCCTACGGGAAGACGTCCACCAAGAACCACGTCGTGCAGCTGGTGACCGGGTCACGGTCGGTGGTGGCCACGCCAGCCTCGTTCAACAACCGGGGCGGGCTCGCCCGGGCGGTCAACGAGCACCTGACGGAGGGCACCGAGGTGTTCGTGGCCGAGATGGGCACCTACGGGCCGGGCGAGATCCGCGAGCTGTGCAGCTGGTGCCCGCCGACGATCGCCGTCCTCACCGCCATCGGGCCGGTGCACCTCGAGCGGTTCGGGACCGAGGACGCCATCGTCGTGGCCAAGCGGGAGATCACCGAGCGAGCCTCGGTCGTGATCGTGAACGCCGACGACGAGCGGCTCGCGGCGTTGGCCGACGCGCTCGACGGTCCCGGCGGTCCCTCGGTCGTCCGGTGCTCGAGCGAGGACGAGACGCTCGACGTCTGCGTCCGGGTGAAGGACGGCACGGTGACGCTCGTGGTCGGCGGGGAGCGCGCCGGTGCCGACCTGCCGTTGCAGCCCGGAGTGCAGCCTGGCAACGTCGCCTGCGCGGCGGCGGTGGCGCTCCAGCTCGGCGTGGCGCCGGACGCCGTCGCCCGGCGCATCCCGACCATCCCGCCGGTGGCCAACCGGCTGACCGCGGCCACCGCCGCCTCGGGCGTCTACGTCATCGACGACACCTTCAACTCCAACCCGGCCGGCGCTCGCGCCGCCCTTGCGCTGCTGGCGGCGGCGCCGGGGGACGGGCGGCGGGTGGTCGTGACCCCGGGGATGGTCGAGCTGGGCCGCCGCCAGGCCCCGGAGAACGAGGCCTTCGCCCGCGCCGCGGCCGAGGTGGCCACCGACGTGGTGGTCGTCGGCCGGACCAACCGGCGTGCGCTCGTGGCCGGCGTCGGCGGACGGGTCCCGGTGACCACCGTCGGCACCCGCCCCGACGCCGTGGCGTGGGTGCGCGGCACGCTCGGGCCCGGCGACGCGGTCCTCTACGAGAACGATCTGCCCGACCAGTACCCTTAGCCGCGGCGCCCCGGGGGCCGTCCCCGGCGCAGCGAGCACGAGGGAGCAGCGCGTGGCCGAAGCCCTGTCCGACGTCGCCGTGGTGTTCGGCGGCCCGTCCCCCGAGCACGACGTGAGCGTGCTGACCGGGCTCCAGGCGGTGCGGGCGCTGGGGGCCCGGGCGTTGTACTGGACCAAGACCGGCGAGTGGTACGAGGTGGACGGCACCTTGGAGGCGGAGGCGTTCGCGGCAGGGCTGCCGCGGGGTGCCGGCCGGGTCCAGCTCTCGCTCGACGGCGGTTTTGCGGCCGAGGCGGGACGGTTCGGCAAGGCGCGGCCGCTCGAGGTCCGGACCGTCGTGTTGTGCTGCCACGGCGGTCCCGGGGAGGACGGCACGTTGCAGGGCGCGCTGGACCTGGCGGGGATCGCCTACACGGGGCCCTCGGTCGCTGCGGCCGCCATCGGGATGGACAAGCTGGCGTTCGGCGCGCTCATGCACGGCGCCGGGCTGCCGGCGCTGCCCCGGGCCGCGCTCGACCCCGCGACCACCGACGTCGGGTTCGACGGCCCGTACATCGTGAAGCCGCGCTTCGGCGGCTCGTCCCTCGGGATCGAGGTCGTGGCCGACCTGGCGACGGCGGCCGCCCTGGCCGGCTCGAGCTCGCACCTCCGGTCCGGGGCGGTCATCGAGCCCTACCGGCGCGATCTCTACGACGTGCAGGTCGGCATCCGGACGTGGCCGGCGCTGGCGGTGTCGGCCATCGAGCGCCCGTTGCGGACCGCACGCGCCGGGGGCGCGGCGGGGGAGCCGGAGATCCTGGGCTACGCCGACAAGTACGCCGGGGGGGAGGGGATGGCGAGCGCACCGCGGGAGCTTCCGGCTGCCATCGGGCCGGCGCTGTCGGCCACGGTGCGCGACGTGGCGGCCACCGTCGCCCGCCTGGCGTCGGTGCGGGGCGTCGCCCGCCTGGACTTCCTCACCGACGGCACCTCGCTGTACGTGAACGAGATCAACACCATCCCCGGATCGCTCGCCCGGTACCTCTGGATCGACCCGCCGGTCACGTTCGGCGCCCTGCTCGCCGACCTGATCGCCGAGGCACGGGCCCGCCCGACGCACGCCTACACGACGGAGGGTGCCGACGGCACCGTGCTGCGCGGCGCCGGGTCGATCGCCTCCAAGCTGGCCTGACGCCCACCGGAGGGGCGGGCCGTCGTCAGCCCCCGAGCACCGCCGCCGGCTCGGCGACCGGGCTCGAGCTCCGGAGGTGCTGGCGGAGGGTGGCGTAGAGGCGCTCGGTCGCCTGGGAGGGGGCGCCGCCCGGGTCCAGCTCGTCCACCTGGCGCCGGCACTCCTCCCACTCGAGGTGAAGCCGGCGAGCGTCCCCGGCCACTGCGGCCAGGGCCATGGCGGCCCGGGTGAGCACCTCGCTGTAGGGCTCGACGAGGCGGGCCTTGTCGAGCGCCCACCGGCCCAGGTCGACCTGGCGGGTGGCCACGGCGGCCCGCACCAGGGCGGAGGCGCCGTCGACGACGGCGTCGGCCACGCGCCGCTCGTGCCCCTCCGCCCGCCACCACCCGTAGCCGGTGAGCACGCCGCTCAAGGGCTCGCCGTCCACCTCCGCCAGCGCTGCCTGCAGGAGGGCGGTCCGCTCAGAGGGAGCGGACGCCGCCAGCCCGGCGTCCACCAGCGCCACGCAGCGGCGGGCGTCCACCGTGACGGCAGGGGAGAGGCGGTAGTGGCCGGACCGCGTCGCCGGCGGAACGAGCGGCAGGCCGTCGGGACCGGCGCCCAGGGCCCGTCGCGCCGCGGCCACCGTGTTGAAGAGCGTCTTCGACGCGGCGTCCGCGTCGGCGGTGCCGAGCACCCGCGTCCGCAGCCGGTCACCGGTCACCGGGTGGGGACCGTGGAGCGCAAGGTAGGCGACGATCTCAGTCGCTCGCCTGGCCCTTTTCGACGGGAGCGCCTCGGGCAACCCTGCCAACGAGGGGACCGGGCTCAGCAGGCGGACATCGACGGTCCCCACCTCTCCGGGACGCCCGCCGCGGCCGTCGGCGACCGTGTTCCCCGCACCCGCCGCCTCGGGTCGAGCCAACCGCTCCCGCACCTGGACGGTCGCCGCGCCGTACCGGTGCTGCCGGAGTGCGGGCGTCGGCGGAGCGCCTCCGTCGGCCAACGATCCGAGCTCGCCGAGGGCGGCGGAGGTGGGCCCGTCCACCAGGTGGGGGCGGACCGTGAGGCCGAGCGGGTGCGCGGTCGCCGCCTGCTCGTCGACCACGATGCACACGTCGGCTGTCTCCAGGGCGCCGAAGCCGACGATCGCGCACGCCCGTCGGACCTTCGGCTCCAGCGTGCGGGGGTCGCCGGTGTAGAGCACGCGCGGGGCGAGGGATCCGTCGGGACGCTCCACGGCCGTCCGTGCTCCGGCGGCGGCAGCCGCAGGATCGCTCGTGACCACGAGCTCCTCGTGCCATGTCCAGCTCTGCGCGCCCGCCACCATGGCCCGGACGAGCCGGCGTGCCGCAGCCCCGACGATCGAGACGCACGCACCGGCTGTGACGGGGAGCAACCAGGACCCCCGCTCGTCGTCCCCGAGCGGCAGGAGGACGGGCATCCACGGATGGTGGGCTCGCGCCGCGGTTCGAACGCTGTCGGGCTCGAGCGACGCGGGGAGGAGCCACGCCGACGCGTCCCCCGGCACCCAGGGAGCCGGGGCCGGAGGTGGTGGCGAGGCGAAGCGCACCTCGACGCCGTCGGTGCCCGCCCGGACGAGCCGGGGAGGGGGGAGGCGGGGCATGTCCGACGCCGCGATGGTCGACATGCCGACGGCTCGCACCGCCACCTCGACCAGCTGGAGCAGGGGCAGGTGTTCGAAGGCGCCGAGTGCCGTCCCGAGCTCGGCGGCCTGCGTGCTCGGCGGCCCCGCCCGGTCCCCCTCGGCCCGTACGAACGACCGCAGCCGTTGGGCTTGGCGAGCGCGGCGGGCGAGCAGCCCCGCCACCAGTGCGCCGGTCCCCAGGATGGCGAGCTCCGGCAGGACCAGCCCCGAGGGCGACGCGGGGGCGGGAGCGGGGGCGGGGCGGGGGCGCGCCGCAGGGCCCCGATGACCGCGGTCATCGTGCCCGGCTCCCCCTTCCTTCGCCGGCGGATCGAGCGAGGGCACGGTCAACGTCCAGCCCGGCCGCACGGCGCTGGGGTCCACGAACCTCGCGCCGTCGCCCATGGCGCGGCCGAGGTTTGCCGCCGCGATGGCTCGCCACGCCGCGCCGTCGTCGTACTCGGCCTGCGCGATGCTCCACAGCGAGTCGCCCACGCCGACCTCAACCTGCCTGGCACCGAGATCCGGCGCAGCGCTGGGAACCGCGACCCCGGGGCTTGCGCTCGGACGGCCGGTCGCACCCCCGGCCTGCACGGCCGCCGGCTGGACCGGCGCCTGTTGCACGGCCGCCGGCTGGACCGGCGCCTGTTGCACGGCCGCCGCCTGGACCGGCGCCTGTTGCACGGCCGCCGCCCCGGGGACCGGTCGCACCACCAGCGGGGTGGCACCGGCGGTCGCGGCGCCGGTCGCGACCACGGGGGCCACCGCGAGCACCGCTGCTGCGATGCGCAGGGCCAGCCGGTCGCCCCAGCGCAGCCCGGACGGCAGCCCTCCGCCGGACGCGTCCCGAGCCCGGACCCGGGCGACCACCGAACGGAGCAACGGCCACGCGCAGGCCGCCCACGCGATCCAGGCGGCGATGGCCAGCACGTCGAACAATCCGTGCAGCGAGACGACGGCCTGCCGGGTCCAGTGCGTCGGGAACGGGACGCCGACGAGACCGGCGAGGACGCCGGGCACGGCGGCAAAGGCGAGCACGGCGGCGGCAGCGCCGACGAGCACGTCCCGCACGGTCCGGCCTGCTCGCCGTGCAGTGGACCCCACGTCAGGCAGCGGGCTCGACGGTGACGGAGTAGTCGACAGGGCCGGTCTCGCCCTGCGGCACCGCCAGCGTCACCGTGCAGGTGCCCGAGCCGTGCGTGTCGTCGACCTCCACCGACAACCCGGAGGCCCCGGTGCGCGTCGTCGACACGCCGTCGGGGCAGCTGATCGACAGCTCCATGGCGGCTGCGCCCGTCCACGTGGCCTCCGCCGAGATCGGGCCGCCGCCCGCCGCCGGGAACGTGGCCGACCCTGTGGCGCCCATCTCCCCGGTGTGCGTGGCGGCGGCGGACGTCGACGGAGGGGTCGACGCCGCCGGGGTGGCGGACGTCGAAGCGGTCGAAGGGCCCGCCGACGGCGCGGCCGCCCCCGAGGTGGAGGACGTGGCGACGGAGGGGGCGGGGGTCGGGGCGGTGGGGCTCGTGGCGGCCGGTGTGCGCCGCCACGACGCGCTCTCGGCCGAGGTGGCGGCGCCGGCCGATGTCGCCGGACCGGGGTCACGGAGGGCGGCGATCACGGGTGCCGCAGCGTCCGCCGGCGGCGTCCCGGTCCCCCCCGACCGTGCGCCGCGCGCCTGTCGGGCGTGTGAGGAGGGGTCCACGGACCGCGTCCGCGCCGCCGCCGGGTCACCGTTCGAGCGGCCACTCCGCGCCGTCCCCGGCCGCCCGGGTCGCCCGGGTCGACCGGCACCGCGCTGCGCTGCGCGTGTGCTCCGGGATGCGAGCGGGCGGGCCGCGCTCGCCGCCGCCGGCTCCACCGACGGCCGGCTGGTGGCAGAGGAGAGTGCGGCGACGAGGGCCATCAGGGCGAGCGTCACCGCCAGCACCGCCCAGGCCCGCGACCGCTGCGGCCGTTCACCCATGGCCGAACCGGCGCGAGGAGCGACGTCCGCAAGTCGTCATGGAGGGTCGACGGGGCGCGGGAACGACCCGGTCCGGTCCCTGCGCTCCATCCCCACGCACATATCCTACCGACAGCCTGCAAGTTGTGCTCGGCCGGTGGCCGCCCTTGCCCGCGCGCGCCCATCTCACGCGATGAGCGCCTGGGTGGCGCGGTCCCGGCGCTCGCTCAGGTACCGGCGCGAGCGCCCGGTCAGCGCCGAGAGCTCGGTGAGCGTGTACCCGAGGACCCGGTGGGCGTAGAGAACCGACGCGTCCGCCGTGTCCAGTCCGCCGTCCACCGCGGCGTCGATGGCCCGGGCCAGCTCGTCGAGGTCGGACGACCCCGCTCCGCAGGTGCCGGCGGCGGTGCCGGGATCCGGAACCGGCGCCTGGTGGTCGACGACGGCCCGGTGGCGCAGCAGCTGGCGCCGCATGCGGCACCGCACGGCTGACAGCAGGTCGAGCACGGCGTAGGGGCGGTCGTCCCCGGACCATTCGACGATCGTCTCCCAGGCGGTGGTGAGGAGGTCGACGAAGAAGGCGCCACCGTCGGTCCACTCGCCGCCCGCCCCCCAGCCCAGGCGGCGGGCCACGCCGACCAGCCCTGGGAGCACGGCCTGCAGGATGGCCCGCGGCACCAGGGGGTGCACCCCCTGTGAACGGAGCATGGCGCGGATGACGGCGGAAGCCGCCGGCATCGGGATGGCGCTCCGAGGTGCGGGACCGGCCGGGGGGTCGCGGAGGAACGCCACGACGTCCCCGAGGTCGTGTGCACCGAGTGCGGCGACGTCCGGCTCGATGCCGGCCAACCGCTCGAGGGCGTCGGCCGAGGCGGCGGACCGGCAGTCCGCCGCCCAGTGCCGAGCCAGTTGGTCGATGGGTCGAAGGGAAACGTTGGGCATGGCCGCACGCTGCGACCGCCCGCTCCCTCCCGCGCTCCCACCCGGGCCGGATGGGGAAACGTCCGGCGCGAGCAGGTCTTCCGCTCTCGGTGCGACCGGCGTGTGCCAGCACGGGGCGGCGCGGGCGGGGGGCTAACCTCGCCGGGCGTGGACATCGAGGAGTTCTACGACCAAGACCCGCGGCGCCGCAGCTCCGACGAGCTCGAGCTGGGGCGCGACTGGCACGACGGCTACGGGGTCCGCTACGAGCTGAGCTGGGTCGAGGACACCGGCGAGCTCTACGACATGCGTGAGCCCGCGCCCGGGGGGTGGGGGACACCCTTCGGCGGCATCCACGTGTCGCACGCCCACAGCACCGACGAGCAGGAGATCGCCGGGATGACGGTGGCCGTCCTCGGCGTCGTCCCCAGCCGTCGGGAGGTGGAGTCGATCCTGTCCGGCTGGGAGGAGGCCATGGGCGGCGAGAACAGCATCGGCTGGCTCGTCGACCGGCTCCGCCAGGCCGGGCTGCTCGCGGCGCCAGAGGCGGGAGCGGCCGCAGCCGCCGACCCGGCCGACCCAGGGCCCGCAACCGCCGACCCGGCCGACCCAGGCCCCGCGGCCACAGCGTGAGGTGGAAGTTGTCGTCGACCTCGATGCGGTGGTCGTCACCTTCGGATCGATCGAGGACCTGGACCGGGTGACCGTCCGGGTGGCGAGCCCGGCCACGGCGTCACCCGAGGACGCCGCTGCCGTGCACCGCCTCGGCGACGTGCTGGCGGCGACCAACGTCGGGACGCTGGAGCACGACCCCGAGCTTCGGGCGTGGATCAGCCCGGTGGCGGCGCAGTTCCACGCCGCCGGCCAGGTCGGACCGGAGTGGGCGGCCCGCCTCGAGTCGCGCTGCGCCGAGTCGGAGGGTCGAGGCGGCCCGCGCTCGCTGGAGGCGCGCGTCGTCTGGCCCGGTGACCGCTCGTAGGGTCGCCACCCCGAGGGTCCGGCGCCCTGCGCCGGCCGCCGGTCAGGTGCCGGTCGAGCTCGGATGTCGCTTCGGCGGCGGGATGGGGGAGGCGTAGCCCGAGAGCGGTGCCGCCCCGCCCGGTGCGTCCGCCTTGTACTGGTCGGTCCCGGTCTCGACCACGCTGAAGCCCGTGCGGTTACCGTCGCCGTTCACGACGTTGGGCCCCCGTGCCCCTGGTGTGTCGCTCGTGACCACCGCCACGTGGACCGCTGAGTGGGTGGCCGTGTCGAGCCCGTAGACGGCGACGTCCCCCGGCTTGGGCGTGTACGCGCTCCCTGCGGGATGCCAGGTGTGGTGGACCACCGCCCACTGGTAGAAGCTGGCGGCGGCCGCGTTGATGTCGCCGGTTGTGTAGTCGTACGTGAACTGCGCGCCGGCACGGTGCCACACCCAGGCGGCAAAGTCGGCGCACCACTCCTCGCTCCGGAGCCCGCTGCTGCAGGCTGTCCCCGCGTGCCAGTAGGTGCTGTACTTGTTGCAATAGGTGTGTGGGGGGCTGGTCCTGTAGCCGAGCTGGCTCTCGGCGATCGTCACGATCCGGGCCCGGAAGCGTGTGAGCGGCGGGGAAGAGGCGCCCGTCAGGGCCACGGCCACCAGCGCCAGGGCCGCCACGGCGGTGAGGAAGAAGACCGTGGTCGTGCGGCGCCGTCGGACCCGCGGCGACGCCGCTCCGGGCCGGCCGGCGGCCGCTCCGGGCCGGCCGGCGGCCGGTGCAGGCCGGCGGGGGCCTGCGGGCACCGCTCCTTGGTACCCGCTGTCGCGGTACCCCCCGCCGCGCCGGCTGGTCCCAGTCCGGCGCGCACCCCCGCCCCGGGTGGAGGACGACGCGCCGCCCGTCCGCCGGGCCGATCCGGACCGAGTGCCGGCGTAGCGCTGTGTTCGTGTACGTGTACGTGAGGCTTGCAACGTGCCCGCTCCCGGCGGAGGCTCTCGGCGCGCCGTCCGGCGCGGACCCGTCCCCCGCAAGAGGCTACCGACGGCGCGGGCCCGGCCCGCGGCATCCAGGCGCGTGGCCGCCGGTCCTCGAACGGTCCCGCGCTCAGGTCCCCCTGGAGCCGCCGACGGCCGTCAGAAGGTCAGCCGACCGGTGTGGACCCGGCTGTGGCCGAGGTGGCTGCGGCGCACTGGGCCCGGAGGGCTGGGATCAAGTTCGACTCCGACGTCCGCCCGATCTCCTGGAGGGTGGTCATGAGGGGGTTGAAGGCGGGGTTGGACGAGGTGGCCTGGGCGGCGAACTGGAGGGCGTCTTCCAGTTGGGCGACCGCCTCGTTGGCCTTCCGACGAGCCGTGGCGACGTCGGTCTCGTGCTGGGCCTCGGTGTACAGGCGGATGGACGCGTCGACGTGCACGCACGCCTTCTGGGCCAGTGCCGTGCCCGAGCTGGAGCAGGCGGACAGGAGCAGCGCGGCGCCACCCGACAGCGCCACCGCCGCCGTGAGGCGCCGGACGGTGCGTGCGGTGCGGCACCCCCGCGCCACGGGCGTCAGCCCAGCCAGGTTTCTGCCGCCTCCAACAGGAAGTGGCTCACCGACAGGCACCGATCGAACACGTCGCAGAGGAGCTCCTCGCCGCCCAGCACCCGCGCCAGCGACACGGGATGGCGGGCGACGATGTTGAGCCGGCGCTCGGGCGCGTCGGTTGCCGAGGCGAACGAGTCGATGGCCGACACTTCGAGCGGCAGCTCGATCCCTCCGATACCGGCCAGGTCGATGGCCAGCCGAAGCAGGTCGGGGCCGTGCGGCAGGGGCGGCAGGGCCCACGTGAAGGTGAGCGGGAAGTGGAAGTCGTCCGGCGGCTCCTCGTCCTCGGACAGCTCCATCACGACGTCCTCGAACGACAGCAGCACGCGAGGGTCCACCTCCAGCGCCAGGTGGAGGTCGAGCGGCCCGCCGCAGCCCTCCTCGGGGTGGAGGTCCACCTCCCAGACTTGGCGCAGCGAGTACGTCTCCACGAAGTGCCGCTCGTCGTGGACGTGGAACCCGTGGTCCACCGAGTGGTCCTTCAGGTCGGCAACGTAACCGGCGACGTCGATGGCAGCCACAGGACTACGAGACTAAAGGGTGCTCGGAGGGGCCGTGGTGCGTCGGCCGGCCGCCGCTAAGGTCCGCCAGGTGGACAACCCCAACCCCCGGGCTTCCGACGCCGGCGCGCTCCTCGACGTTCTCGCCCGGGCGGTGGCCGCGGTCGGCGAGGCGCTCGCCACCATTCCGGCGGAGGACCGCCGGCGCCCCGGGGCGCGACCCGGGCAGTACCACCTGGACATCGTGGCCGACGACGCCATGTGCGCCGTCCTGCACGGCGCCGGCCTGGCCGTGCTGTCCGAGGAGTCCGGCCGCACCGGGCCGGCGGAGGCAGACCTGCTGGTGGTGGCCGACCCGGTCGACGGCTCGACCAACGCCTCGCTCGGCATCCCGTGGTTCGCCACGAGCCTGTGCGTGCTCGACGACGCTGGGCCGTTGCTCGCCCTGGTGGTGAACCAAGTGGACGGCACCCGCTACGAGGCCCGGCGCGGGGAAGGGGCGCGCCGGGACGGCACGGGCATCACGCCGTCGACGTGCGACACCCTGGCCGCCGCGGTCGTCGGCGTGTCCGGGCTCCCGCACCGCCACCCGGGTTGGGCTCAGTTCCGGGCGCTCGGCGCGGCGTCGCTGGACCTCTGCGCCGTGGCCACCGGCGCGCTCGACGGCTACCGGATGGCCGGCGGGGGAGCCCTCCACAGTTGGGACTACCTGGGAGGCATGCTCGTCTGCGCCGAAGCGGGCGCTCCGGTGGCCGAGCTCGACGGTCGCGACCTCGTCGTCCGGGACGCCTCTCCCCGCCGCCCGGTGGCGGCGGCCACCCAGCCGCTCCTGGCGCAGCTGCGCGGCGTCGCCATCTGAGCGGTCCGCCGGCGGGTCGGCGCCCGGCACGCTGCCGGCGCCTGCCCGGCCTTCCAGGCGGCCGCTGCCCGTAGCGTCGGGCACAGGGCTTGCGCCGGGCGAGCACGGGGGTCGACAATTGCCGGCCGGCCCGTGCGCCGGTCCACACCGACGGGCCGTGACCGTCGGCACGCGGGCCACCGGGCACCTCCGGGCGTTTAGCTCAGTTTGGTAGAGCAGCTCGCTTACAACGAGCAGGTCGTCGGTTCGAGCCCGGCAGCGCCCACTTTCTTGTCACGGTGCGAGAACTCCGGGAGAGATGGGTTATCCGTCAGGCGCTCCACGTGAGGACGGCGCGGGCTAGTTCGGCACGTCGCTCGGTGTACAGGCGGGCCCGGTGCCCGTTAGCTCCGGAAGGATGGGGTAGGCCGAGCAGGCATCGTCGGCGGTCCAGGAGGTCTTGGCGCGCCAGGAGGTTCACGGCGGCCTCGGCGGCCTTTCCCAGGGGCACCACGAGCGCATCGGGTGCCATCGCAACCCTCGCCCCCAGACAGGCGCGCACCAGCGACGCCAGCACAGGGTGGTCGACCAGCGGCGGGTTCGCTCCGCCGTAGTTGCGGCCGTGCACGAAGACGGGATAGTCGATGGCGGAGACGTGGCCGGCCAGATCGTGCATGTCGTCGAAGAGCTGGGCGGTCGATTCGATGTCGAGAGCGGCGGCGAGCCCGATCCCGTCGAGCATCGTGACCAGGTTGGTCCGCATCGGCCCGGAGAACGATCCCACGGCGTCGGCTCTCCTGAGCGCGTCCTCGGCCGACAGGCCCTCGGCCAGGCAGCGTCGAACCTCGGCCAGCGCCTCGGTCGCCTGGTGCAGTCCCGGGGTGATCCCGACCAGCATCGCGCTGGCCGAGGTGTTGACCCAGTCCCACGGGGCGTAGAAGACACTCAGCGCTCCCTGTTGCCAAAGCAGCAGTTCGGGTGCCATGGCGTTGATCGGTTCCAGGCTCGTCACGGTGTCCATCTGGTGGGACAGGCACCAGGATCGGTCGACCGGGGAGCCCTCCAGCAAGCCGTGATCGGCGGCCCATTCCACGGGGCAGGTATGGTCGGTCGTCACGACCGAGGACCGTAGCTCGCCGTGCTCCCTCCGAGTTCCTTGGCGGTCTCGCCCGGAGCGCGTTTCTGTTATGCCGATCCGGCGTCGGGCGAGAGGTCTTCGAGGACGTCGTCTGGCAGGTTGAGGCCGGTGTTGCTGAGCGCGTCGCGTACTGACCAGGCGAGGTCGTCGGTCACGTCCGGGCCGGCGTAGGCGAGGACGGTCCCGTCTTCGACGTCCTTGCGGGAGTTGGCGAGGCCGTGGAGCAGCCCGAGCGCTATCTGGCGTGCGGCATCGTGGAGACCGAGCGCGGCCCTCCGGGAAAGGTCGTCGAGCTCCGGCTGCAGCAGTTCTTCAAGGATCTCGCAGGCGGCCTCGTTCTCGTGCACGTACCCGCGACCGTGGACTCGTCCGGCCCGGTGGGCGAGCTGGTCGATCTCGGCTTCACGAAGTGCCCATTCGAGCGACTCGGCCACCTCGTCCGCGTCGACGGTGGCCAGCTTGGCCAGAGCGAGGTGTTCGGTCTCGTCGACTAGCTCGGGATGGACAATGAGCAGTTCGCCGAGTAGCTGACCTCGCTCGTCACCCGTTAGCTGCTCGAGGGCGGTAGTGGACGGACGGCGAGGTTTGCTCATGGTTCGGGCCATGCCCAACCCGAGGGACGTTGGGCGGGGAACGGTGGGAGGCAGAGCCAGGTCCGGTAGGCGGCGTGAAGCCATCCGGCGACCGAGTTCGGTTCGAAGTGGACGTCGGCAAGGGAGAGGACGTCTTCGGTCTCCTGGTGCCGGCAGCGGGCCACGAGACCCCGCCGTTCGTCTCCCTCCATGTCGAAGCCGGTGACCTCTATCGCCACGCCGAGGACGGTCGCAGCAATGGGGACGGCGACCTCGTCTTGGAAGACCTGGAGGAACCCCGACATCTGCTCGTCGGTGTCGTTGGCATCGACGGTGATCTCCTCGATGAGCCGGGCGAGAGCCTGCGCCATGGGTGGGACGGTACTGCCTGCGCAGGACGCGGTGGCGAATGTCCTTGGGCTCGAGCGGGCCTTGCTCTGGGGACGGGGCCGGCCGACCGGGAGACCGCCAGTGGCGCCTATAACCGCTAATCTGAACCCTGATTAGCATGTTTAGTGGAAGGTTGGCAGATGCGGAGCTTCGCCGACGTTGACTCCTTGATCGGCACCGTGCCAGCGGGTGTCGTCACGCGCTTGAGCGTCGTCGACGCCGGACGCGGCTCCGAGGCACTCTATGCCGACCAGCTCCCCGGCCTGCTGAAAGAGCTGGCCGACGCGGCGAGGGTCGAATCGGTGATCGCCTCTTCCGCCATCGAGGGAGTCGTGGTTGAACCAGCCCGAGCCGAACGGATCGTCCGAGGTGCCGATCAACGACTCCGTGTCCGCAACGAGAAGGAGCTGGCTGGGTACCGTGACGCCCTCGACTACTTGTTCCAAGACCGGCCGGGCGATCTCTCCGTCGGTCTCGTCCTCCATCTCCACCGGCTCCTCTTCGGTCGGACCGGTGGTGGAGGGGGGCAGTTCAAGACCGTCGACAACCTCGTCGTAGACAGGCACCCTGACGGAACGTCGAGTGTTCGGTTCGTCCCAACCTCGCACCAAGACACGCCCTTCTTCATGTCCGAGCTCGTCGATCGCTATCGCGCTGCACAAAGCTCTGGGCGCCACCACCGTGCGCTGCTCGTGGGACTGTTCGCACTCGACCTCCTCACGATCCACCCCTTCGTCGACGGCAATGGGCGGCTCTCTCGCCTGCTCAGCACGCGCCTGCTCTCCGACGTCGGCTATGGCGTCGGGCGGTACATATCCCTCGAGGGCCTCATCTACGAACGACGCGATGCCTACTACGAGGCCCTGGCCGGGTCGACCGTCGGCTGGCAGGACGGTAGCCACGATCCGTGGCCGTGGCTCGGCTTCTTCGTCGAGGTGCTCGCCCATGCCTACGAGACCTTCGCGGCTCGTGCTGCTGATCATCGTTCGGGCGTCACCAAGCAGGACCGGGTTCGGAACTACGTGCTCAACCACGCCAGAGCATCTTTCGAGATGGCAGACGTGAGGCGAGCCGTGCCCGGAGTGAGCGACCAGACGGTCCGACTCGTGCTGCGGGAGCTGAAGAACGAGGGATTTGTACGTCCTAACGGCGTCGGCCGGGGAACGAGGTGGGCGCGCGTTGACCAGTAGCCAGGTCCAGTTCGAGCCCGTGCTCGGTGATGTTCAACGGCGAGGACCTCATGCTGTCATCTCGCCGTTGCCGTCCTCCAGGCCGCATGGTGACGCCAGCCTCTTTCAGGGCACGCCGGACCGTGCTCGCCGCCACCCCCAACTGGGCGGCCACCCAATCCGCCGACTGACCCTCAGCGTAGAGCTGGGCGGCCCGATCCACCTCGTCGTCTTGGAGCGCCCGGCGATCCCGCTTTGGGACACCATGGCGCCGGACATGGCCCAGGACCGTGGTCCGGTTCACCCGGAACGACGTCGCCAACTCCTCCACTGGGACACCCCTACGGTAGGCGGCAACCAGGTCAGCCACCTCGCCTGGTCGAAGGCGCCGCTGCACCGGCAAAGACCCGACCAGCGGGTCAGTCGGATGAACGGACTGCTCGCCCGGGATCTGTCGCAGTATCGTCCCAAGGGCAGGCTGACACAGCAAAGGGCCATCTACCTGGGCACACGCACTACCATCCGTTGTCGAAGGTGGTCTTGTACTGTGACAAGGGAAGACCACTTGGACGACAGGCGAGCGGCGCGGGGACGCGTCGGGCACCACAACCGGAGCGGGCAGATCGGTCCGAGGGCGCTACGAACCGTGCGCCTTCGAGCCCTTGCCTCCGCCCACGTGGAAGTACTGCTCGACGGCCTGGGCGGTCCCGAGGGCGATGGCGGTGCGCCCGGCGGCGCTGACGGCGATCGAGCCCTCGAACGGGTCGGTGATGAACAGCGGCTCGATCAGGGCGCCGGGCATCTGGCTCGGCGTTGTGAACCACCCCGCCAGTCCCGGGCCGAGCAGGAGCAGATGCTGGTAGGAGGCGGCCGTTGTTGTGAGCGGCTGGCCGCCCAGTGTCGCGTCTGTCTGCACGCCGTCGTTCGGGATCTGCCAGCCGTGGGCGTTCAGCCGCGACAGGACGTCGGACTGCAGGAGGGTGGCGAAGGCCCGGCTCTTCGCCGCGAACGGGCGGCTGGCATCGTAGGCCGTCATGCACCCCGCGTTGAGGGGTGATGTCCCCGTGTCCAGGTACAGGCCCACGAGCAGTGTCGCATGGGCGAGGTTGGCGCACTCGTCCCTGGCGGCGACGTCCGCCCGCGCCCCCTGCACCGAGAGGATGCCGCCTGTCCGGTCGGCCGGGGTGAGGCGCGCCACTTCGGTGGCCGTCGTGCGCGACACCACCACCCGGAACCCCTTGGCGGTGAGGAGGCGCATGGTCTTGAGCTCGACGGCCAGGTTCGACGGCGACTCGTAGATGGTGCGGCCTGTCTGCGTGATCCCCTGGCCACCCGGGTCGATGCCCCCGTGGCCGGCGTCGAGGAACACGGTGTGGTGGACGTTGCCGTGCGTCGGGGCGAAGGAGACGCAGGCGTTCGGCTCGAACCGCTTCTTGTCGACCGGGACGCCCCGTGCCGCGCTCGCATGCTTGCCGGCGGTCCCGGATCCGCTGCGGTTGCCGCTGGGCCGCCCTCCCGTCGCTGTCGCCGCGCCCGCCATGCCCGGGCCGAACGACGCGGCAGCGACGGCGGCCGCGGCGGCGATCACGAAGAGGCGCGGGCGGCGGGCGAGACCAGCCCGGGCGCGACGGCTCGCCCGAGCCCCGTGACCGGTCGCACAGCCCCTCACCTCCGTCACCGTAGGACATCGTCTTTGCCGAGGTGTGGCAGGGAGTCGTCGCGCCCCGTTGCTGCACGGCCCGGCCGCGTAGCCTCACGTTGATGGAGGGCGCGCTGGACGACGACGCCCGAGCCGCATCGGGTCGAGCGTCGGGCCGCCTGACGCTCTACCGCTGGTCGGACCCGGCGCTGCTGGCGATCGGACTGCTGGCGCTGTTCGCCGGCTTCGGGCAGTTCGGCGCCGTGGCGGCCCTCGGCAGCGTGGCGAAGGACTTCGGGCACGTGAACGGCGGCGCCACCTTTGCCGATCAGGTCGGCCTGTCGGGCACGCTCCTCGGCGTCGGGTTGGCGATCATCCGTGCTGCATCGTTCCTCGGACTCCCGCTGGCATCGGTGGCGGACCGGCTGGGACGGCGCCCCATGCTGGTCGGCACGTGCCTGATCGGGCTCTGCCTGACCGTGCTCACGGTGGTGAGCCCCAGCTACTGGTGGTTCGTGGCCATCTTCGCCATCGGCCGGCCCTTCCTGAGCGCCACGGTGGGACTGACCCAGGTCGGCGCGGTGGAGCTCACGTCGTCCAACCAGCGGGCCAAGGCCGTGTCCATGGTGGCGGCCGGCTATGCGGTCGGCGCCGGGCTCACGGCCATCATCCACAGCCTGGCCGAGCACTCCCTCGGGTTCCGTGGCATCTTCGCCCTTGCGGTCGTGCCGCTCGTGTTGCTGCCGGTCACGGCGCGGCGGGTGGTCGAGCCGGACCGGTTCGCAAGAGAGCGGACAGCCAACGCCCATCCCGTGCTCGGCCCCGTGGCCAAGCCGTTCCGACGGCGCCTCCTCGTCGTGGCCCTGCTGGCCTTCTGCGTGTCCATGATCACGGGGCCGGCCAACAGCCTCGTGTTCATCTACGCGCAGAACTTCCTGCACTTGAACGGCATCGTGACGAGCGTCATGGTCGTGGTCGCCGGCGCCGCCGGCCTGGGCGGGCTCCTCCTCGGCCGGTGGCTGGCGGACCACGTCGGCCGGCGCGCCACCGTTGCCGTCGCCATGACCGGCATGGCCGTGTTCGGCACCATCGCCTACACCGGGTCGTCGTGGGCGCTCTTCCTCGGCTACGTCGCCGGGGTCAGCACGGGTGCCGTGTTCGCACCGGCGGGCGGATCGCTGGCCAACGAGCTCTTCCCCACGCATGTGCGCGCCTCGGTCGCCGGGTGGTACATCGGGGCCGGCGTCGCCGGGGCGGTGTGCGGGCTCCTGGCGTTCGGGACGGTGGCCGACGTGGGCCGAGGCGGTGACCACGCCGGCATGGCGGCGGCGGTCGTGTTCCTGCCGATGATCCTCGCCACCGGGCTCCTCCTCCTCCTGCCAGAGACGCGAGGCCGGGAGCCCGAGGAGCTGTGGGGCGCCGGGCCGGTGGCCGGTGGCGGCTCCGAGCGCTGCGCCGCGCCGCGGGCGGAGCGCGCGTCGGCGGGCGGCGAGGGCGTGTCAGCGGGCGAAGAGGTGGACGCCCGTCCAGATCCACACCAGGACGACCACCACGCGCACCCACCGGCCGCGGGCGAGCAGGCGGGCCAGGGCGACCGAGGGACGGCGAACCTGCATCCGCCCGATCCGCCATCCCCTGGCGGCGACGAGGACTGAGACCGCGGCCCCGAGCGCGACGAGCGCCCACACCGCGTACACCGTGTCGGCCCAGGTCATCGCCTCACCAGGTACCAGCCGCCGGCGAGCCACCCGAGGAAGGCGGCCGCCTTCACCGGTCGGCACCGCAGCGCGCGGTCGGCGATCGAGCTGAGGGTGGGGTACAGGCTGCGGGGGCCGGGGTGGAAGTAGGACGCGAGCTCCACGGCGAGCACGAGGACGATCAGCGCCACCCACGGGGCGGAGGTGCGCCGGTCGCGGGCGCCCTCGACCGGCAACGCCCGGGGGCGCCAGAGCCGGCGCGTCGGGGCGACCCGCTGCGCCACCAGGAGTGCGGCCAGCAGGGCCGACGGCACCGAGACGGCCACGTCGGCCGGCACGCTGAAGGGCGCAGTACCCGAGGCCCAACCGGCGAGCGCGGCGGCGAGGAGGGCCGCCACCGCCACGACGGGACGCCGCTCACCCGGCGTGTCGGTCGCTCCCGCGCTGCTCGGCGCCGGAGGCACCGGCGCCGGAGGCACCGGAGCTCGAGGCACGTTCGGTCGGGGCGACGGCGAGCCGGACGCGCACCGGCAGGTGATCGGAGCCGGCGGCGGGGAGCACCTCGGCGCCCACCACGTCGATCGGACCGCGGACCAGCACGTGGTCCACGTGGCTGTGGGGGCGCCACGCCGGCCACGTCTTGGCCCGGATGGCGCGCCTCCAGCCCGGCAGGAGGACCGCCACCGGCGGGCCCCAGAGGTTCATGTCGCCGGCCAGCACCGCTGGCCCATCGTCCACGGTCGCGCGCAGGTGGCGCCCGAGGCGCAGGTACTGGCGGGGGGCGCCGTACGTGATGTGCGACATGTGCGTGCCCACCACGGTGACCGGGACCGTGCCGACCCGCAGCGTGGCGACGACGGCGGCACGCCGCGCCCGGTCGCGGGCCAGCCGGCCCAGCTCGACGACTCGCGACCCCGTCACCGGGAGCCGGCTGAGCACGGCCACCCCCCACCGCCCCCGCTGGGCGTCGCGGTAGCGCGGCGAGGTCCGGACGCGGTCACCGAAGGGGCGCTCGCTGTCGAGGAAGATCGCGTGGCTGGCGCCGCGCCAGTCCATGGAGCGCATCCACCGGTCGTCGGCCCCCGGGTCCGGGCCGGCCAGGCGCCCGCCGGCCAAGGCGTGCTCAAGGACCGTGTACCCCATCGCCTCGGCCACCCGCGCCGCCGTCCCGGGCCCGTCGTCGGGGGACCAGCACTCCTCGAGCACGAGCACGTCGGCGCCGATGGTGCGGCAGGCGCCGACCACGTCGAAGGGCCGCCCCCACCCGTCCACGCCGGCGTGGACGTTGAAGGTCCCGAGCACGAAGGTCGTCGCTGCGCCCCGAGCCGGCGGGCGGTCCCGGGAGGGCGCCAGGGACTGGTCGGTGGCTCGGGTCTCTCCCACGGGAGACCCGACGATACGCCGGTGGGCCCGCCGGCGCCGGACAGCCGCCACGGCGCTCCCGCCGCCACGGCGCCCCGGCGCCACAGCCGCACCGCCGCACCGCCGCACCGCCGGCGGCGACGCGGCCGACGCTCTGCGCGTCGGCCGGTACCATCGCGCCGTGCCGACCACCTCAAAGGCCGGCGGGAGGCTTGGCCCGTTCGCCACCACGATCTTCGCCGAGATGACCGCCCTGGCCGTCGCCACCGGATCGGTCAACCTCGGTCAGGGGTTCCCCGACACCGACGGGCCCCAGGAGATCGCCGACGCCGCCGTTGCCGCCATCCGGGCCGGCGCCAACCAGTACCCGCCGGGGCCGGGGATCCCCGCGTTGCGCCAGGCGATCGCCGACCACCAGCGCGACCGCTACGGCCTTGTCGTGGACCCGGACGACGGCGTGCTGGTCACCACCGGGGCGACCGAAGCGATCGCCGCCTCCCTGATCGGCCTGTGCGAGCCCGGGGACGAGGTCGTGATGTTCGAGCCGTTCTACGACTCGTACGCCGCCTCGGCGGCGATGGCCGGCGTCACGGCGCGGATGGTCCGGCTCCACGCGCCGGACTGGCACTGGGACCCGGCCGACCTCGAGGCGGCGATCTCGGCCCGCACCCGGCTCGTGCTGGTGAACACGCCGCACAACCCGACGGGCAAGGTCTTCTCGACCGGCGAGCTGGCCGCCGTCGCCCGGGCCTGCGTCGAGCACGACCTGCTGTGCGTCACCGACGAGGTGTACGAGCACCTGGTGTTCGACGGGGTGCACGTGCCCATCGCCACGCTGGAGGACATGGGGGAGCGGACGGTCTCGATCTCGTCGGCGGGCAAGACCTTCTCGTTCACCGGGTGGAAGATCGGCTGGGCCACGGGGCCGGCGGAGCTGGTCGCCCGGGTGCGGGCCGCCAAGCAGTTCCTCACCTTCGCCACCGGCACCCCGTTCCAGCATGCCGTGGCGGCCGGCCTCGCCGCCGGCGACCGCCTCGTCGCCCCGTTGAGGGAGTCGCTGCGGGACCGCCGGGACCTGCTCTGCGACGGGCTCGGGGCCCTCGGGCTCACGGTCTTCCGGCCGGCGGCGACGTACTTCGCCACCACCGACGTGGCGTCGATCGGGGAAGAGGACGCCTACGCCTTCTGCCGCCAGCTGCCCGGCCGGTGCGGCGTCGTCGCCGTGCCCAGCTCCGTCTTCTACCGCGATCCCGGCCCCGCCCGAACCCTGGTGCGCTGGGCCTTCTGCAAGCAGCCGGCGGTGCTGCGCGAGGCACTCGACCGGCTCGGGAAGCTGGCGGCGTGACCGCCCCGTCGGTCCCGCTGGTCTGGGTCGACGCCTTCTGCGACGGCCCCTTTGGCGGCAACCCGGCCGCCGTGTGCCTGCTGGAGCGGCCGGCCCCCGCCGATGCGATGCAGGCCCTCGCCTTCGAGCTCGGGCTGTCCGAGACGGCGTTCGCCTGGCCCGAGGGGGACGGCTACTCGCTCCGCTGGTTCACGCCGGCGTCCGAGGTCGACCTGTGCGGCCACGCCACTGTTGCGACGGCGCACGCGCTGCGCACCACCGGCCGGGTGGGCGCCGGGCCGGTTCGCTTCCACACGAAGAGCGGCGTCCTCACCGCCGACCTCGAGACAGGGCGGATCGTCTTGGACCTGCCCGCCGATCCGCCCACGCCGGTCGCCGTCCCGCCCGAGCTTCCCCCGTCGTGGCCGGTGGCGGCCGCCGCGATCGGGCGCTTCGACCTAATGGTCGAGCTTCCCGACGCCGACGCCGTCCGCGCCGTCGGCGTCGACGAGGCCGTCCCCGCCGCCCGTCGGTTCCGCGGCGTGATCGTGACCGCGCCGGGCGCCGGCGCGCCCGGGCCGGGCGCCGCCGCCGACTACGTCCTGCGGTTCTTCGGCCCGGCGGTCGGCGTGCCGGAGGACCCGGTCACCGGATCCGCCCAGTGCACCCTCGGTCCATACTGGGCGCCGCGCCTGGGCCGGTCCGAGCTCCTCGCCGTCCAGCTCTCGACCCGCGGCGGCGTGGTGCACGTGGCCGTGGCCGGCGACCGGGTGCGGGTGGGGGGCCACGCCACCACCATCCTCGAGGGAGCGGTCGCGGGGCGCGCCGCCGGCCTCCTCGTGGAGCACGGGTGACGCCGACCTGTGGTATCGATGCACCCGTGGGCACCAGGCGCCGGGTCGCCGACGGCGACGGCGACGGCACCGGCCAGGGGACCGGTGACAACGACGGGACAGGCGACGACGCGGTGCGGCGAGCGGTTGCCGGCTTCCGCGCCACCGACGAGCGGGCCGAGGAGGCGAAACTGCGCTTCCTCGCCGAGCTCGACCGGCTGGCGCGACCCTGCGACCGCCATGCCGACCCGGTGCACGTCACGGCGTCGGCGATCGTCGTGGGCACGCGGGGCACGGTGCTGCACCTGCACCGCAAAGCGGGGCGGTGGTTGCAGCCCGGTGGCCACGTCGACGCCGGCGAGACGCCGGAGCAGGCCGCCCGCCGTGAGACGCGGGAGGAGACCGGCTTGGCGGTGGAGCACCCCGCCGGCGGGCCGCGGATGATCCACCTCGACGTGCACCCCGCGCAGGAGCACCTGCACCTGGACTTGCGGTACCTGCTGGTCGCGCCGGACGCCGACCCGGTGCCCGGGCCGGGGGAGAGCCCGCACGTCCGGTGGTTCGACTGGGCGGAGGCGGAGGCCGTCGCCGACGCCGGTCTGGTGTCGGCGCTGCGCGCTGCCAGGTCGCTGTGGGAGGACGAGCTGCTGCTCGGCGCGCCCGGGAGGCCAGTCGATGGCCGATGACGTGGGCCCGGCACCGGGTGCCGCCGGGGGCGACGCAGCCTCCGCGCTCGGGTCCCTCCTGCGCCTCCAGGACCTCGACACCGCCATCAGCCAGCTCCAGCACCGGCGGGCCTCGCTCCCGGAGCGCCAGCAGCTGGCCGAGGTGACCGAGGCGCTGGGGGGCGTCGTCCGGCGGGTGGCGGAGGTTGCCGCAGCCCGCGACGACCTGCTGCGCCGTCAGGACGCGCTGGAGGTCCAGCGGGCGCAGGCGTCGTCCCGCCAAAAGGCCATCGAGCAGCACATGTACGCCGCCCGAGGCGCGGCATCGCGCGATCTGCAGGCCATGGACGAGGAGATCCGCCAGCTCCAGCACCGGGCGGAGGAGATGGAGGACGCCGAGATCGAGCTCATGATCGCCCTGGAGCCGCTGGACGTCGAGCTTGCGACGCTGACGGACGAACGGCGCCGGCTGGAGGCGGAGGCCTCGACGCTCGGGGACTCGCTGGCGTCGGCCGAGGGGGAGATCGAACGCGAGCTGGGGCAGCAGGGAACGGCGCGGGTGGCGGCAGCGGCGGCGGTCCCGGCCGAGCTGCGCCAGCGCTACGACGCGCTCCGGGCCCGCCTCGGAGGCACCGGTGCCGCCCGCCTCGTCGGCAACCGGTGCGGGGGCTGCCACCTCGAGCTGCCGGCGATGGAGGTGGACCGGATCCACCGGCTGCCGCCCGGTGCCGTGGTCACCTGCGAGCAGTGCGGGCGCATCCTGGTCCCCCAGTCGGGGACCGGCGACACGCCCTGAGGATGCTGCTCCTCGTTCGCCACGGCGAGGCCACGGCAAATGTCCGTGGCGTGCTGCTCGGGCGGACGGACGTCCCGTTGACCGAGCGGGGACGGGCGCAGGCCGAGGCGCTCCGGCCCTACGTGGCGTCCGCCGCCACCGTCGTGACGAGCCCGCTCGCCCGGGCGGTCGCCACGGCCGAGGCGCTCGGCCTGGCCGCGCCGCTCGAGCTCGACGCCCGTTGGATCGAGCTCGACTACGGCGAGCACGAGGGGGCCGCGCCGGGCGATCTCCCCGAGGACCTGTGGCGGCGCTGGCAGGCCGACGCCGCCTACCGCCCTGCCGGCGGCGAGTCGCTCGAGGACGTCGGCGCCCGCGTGCGCAGCGCCTGTGAGGAGCTGTTCGCGCCGGCCGGCGCCGCCCGGCACGGCGACGTGGTGGTGGTGAGCCACGTGTCGCCGATCAAGGCCGCCGTGGCCTGGGCGCTCGGGGCAGCCGACACGGTCGCCTGGAGGATGCATCTCTCGACGGGCTCGTTGACCACGGTCGGTTGGGGCCGGGGCGGGGCGCTGCTCCAGGCGTTCAACGTCGTGCCCTGACACGGTCGGGCGCCGCCTGGGCCGGCCGGCCCGCCCCGGGTCTGCCCAGCCCGGGGTCAGCCCGGCCCGTGGGCCCGTCAGGCCTCCGGCGTCCGGGCGATCAGGCGGTTCACGACGGCCGCCAGCTCCTCCCCCCGGTCCTCCTGGAGGAAATGGCCGGCGCCGTCGATGGTGACGTGCTCCTGGCCCGCCGCTCCCGCGACGTGGTCCAGGAAGGCGCGTGCACCGCCGGCGGTGATGGGGTCGGAGTCGCTGAATGCGCAGAGGAAGGGGCGGTCGAACCTGCCGAGCGCTTCCCAGGCCCGACGGTTGGCGTCGGCCGCCGGGTCGTCCGGCCGCGTCGGCACCAGGGCTGGCATCTGGCGCGCCCCCTCTTTGAACCGCTCCTCGGGGAACGGGGCGTCGTAGGCGGCGGCCACGTCGTCGGGCAGCCCGTTGACGGTGCCGCGGCGCACGATCCGCGAGACGGGCAGCTCGGGGACCTCCCGGGAGTAACGCTGCCAGACGAAGAAGGCATCGCTCATTGGCCGGTCCCCCGTGGGGAGGCCGGTGTTGGCCACCACCACCCGGCGGAACCGCTCGGGGTGCTCGGCCACGAGCCGCAGGCCGATGAGGCCGCCCCAGTCCTGGCACACCAGGGTGACCCCGGTCAGGTCCAGCTCGTCGAAGAGGACCCGTCGCTGCCAGGCCACGTGGCGGGCGTAGGTGTGGTCGGTCCGCGACGCCGGCTTGTCGGAGCGCCCGAAGCCGACGAGATCGGGGACCACCGCCCGGTGCCCGGCCTGGGCGAAGTGCCGCACGAGGACCCGGTAGAGGTACGCCCAGCTCGGCTCGCCGTGCAGGCACACGACGGTCTCGGGGGCGTCGCTGGGCCCCTCGTCGAGGAAATGGACGCGGATGGGAATGGTCGCGTCGGAGCCCGTGACGGAGCCGTCGGGCGCGCCCGCCGGCACCGTCGCGTAGTGCGGCTCGAAGTCGAAGTCGACCAGCTGCTGAAAGCGTGTGTCGGGGGTGCGCAGGACGTCCACGGGCGCGAGCCTACGACCGGGCCGCGTGCCGCCCCGGGCCGCCGTGGTCCCGGGCCGCCGGCGGTTCAGGCGAGCAGGCTGCGGATCGTCCTGGCCATGACCCGCCGAGACGCAGCGGCGGAAAGGTGCTCGGTCCGGCGCATCCGGTCCCAGGCTTCCCACGACGCCGCCGTGTCCAGGGCAAAGAGCAGCTCCCGCCGCTCTCTGCCGGCCGACCGGAGCTCGGGAGCGAAGGTCTCCTCCAGCCAGCTGCGCAGCTGCGCGTCGGACTCGGCGATCTGAGCGGCGATGTCGGGCTGACGGGAGGCCAGCGTCACCCCGGCACGGCGGACTGCACCGACGGCGTCGAACAGCTTGGCCCGCTGCTGGACCGTCTGGTCGATCCGGTCCTCGACGGGTCGGTCGGCGGGCACGCTCCGGACGGTGTCCCAGTACTGGGACGCCTGGAGGGACAGGACGGCGCGGTACAGCGACTCCATGTCCTCGAAGTGGTGGAAGACGAGCCGGACCGACACCGCGGCGCGGGCGGCGACGGTCTTGGCGGTGGGCGACGGGTCGCCCTCCTCCAGCAGCGACACCAGGGCGTCGGCCACCCGTCGCCGGGTGCGCTCACCCCGCGCCTTCGGCGTCTCGCCCCGCCCGCCGGCCGCCCGGCCGCGCGGGGCGGCGGCTCGGGCGGTTCCTCGCCCCCCGCCTCGCCGCTCGATCGCTTGGCTGCCGCGACGCGGTCCCGCGTTGGCGCGCCTGGAAGAAGCCTGTGCGTTCATCTGCCCTCCTGGGCTCGTCGATCTCGGGTTAACCGGAGCGTCTGACGCCGGGTGGCGAGGCGCGTCCTGGTCGGGGCCAGCCCGACCGCACCACGTCCATGTTGCGTCGCCGACGGGGGCGATCCAGCGCGGCAGGGGCCGCGCGACGGCGCCCGGCAGCGCGGGCCCCGACGCACGCCGCATCGGCGCTGGTACGGTGCCCGAGCGCGACGGCCCCCTGGGGCGCGCCGGCCGGACGTTCTTTCGTCCATCCCCCGCTGACATACGTCATGTAGCGGCGACGCTACCAAACGGCAACGGAGCTGCACCACTGACTTGCAGCCCCCGTGCGGGTGGCGATGCCGGCGCCGGAGGGCCCGTCACGAGGGCCGCACCCCGCGGCTGGGTATCGAACGGGGGAGCGGCGGGACGACCACCGGTACGAAGCACGACCGGTACGAAGGAGGCCCAGATGGAGCAGCGGACGCTCGGGAGCCAGGGGCTCGTGGTCTCGGCGATGGGCCTGGGCTGCATGGGGATGAGCGACTTCTACGGCGAGGGCGACCAGGAGGAGTCCTTGTCCACGATCCGCCGGGCCCTCGACCTCGGGGTGACCTTCCTCGACACGGCCGACATGTACGGCCCGTTCACCAACGAGGAGCTGGTTGGGCGGGGGATCGCCGATCGCCGGGACGAGGTGGTCGTGGCGACCAAATTCGGCAACGAGCGGCGCCCGGACGGGACGTGGGTGGGGATCAACGGGCGTCCCGAGTACGTGCGCCAGGCGATCGACGGGTCGCTCCGCCGTCTCGGCGTCGACCACGTGGACCTCTATTACCAGCACCGCGTGGACACCGAGGTGGCGATCGAGGAGACCTGGGGGGCGATGGGCGAGCTGGTGGAGGCGGGCAAGGCTCGGTACCTCGGCATCTCCGAGGCCGCCCCGGCGACGATCCGCCGTGCCCATGCGACCCATCCGGTGAGCGCCGTCCAGACCGAGTACTCGCTCTTCACCCGCGACCCCGAGGAGGAGGTCCTGGGGACGGTCCGCGAGCTCGGCATCGGCTTCGTCGCCTACAGCCCGCTCGGCCGCGGGTTGCTCACCGGTGCCATCGCCAGCCCCGACGACCTGGCGCCGGACGACTTCCGACGGGGCGCCCCCCGGTTCAGCGCCGACAACTTTGCCGCCAACCGGGCGGTCGTGGAGCGGGTCCGGTCGCTGGCGGCGGCCAAGGGGGTGACCCCGGCGCAGCTGGCGCTGGCCTGGGTCCTGGTCCAGGGGCACGACATCGTGCCGATCCCCGGCACCAAGAGGCGCCGCTACCTGGAGGAGAACGTGGCGGCGGTCGCCATCGAGCTGACCGAGGAGGACCTAGCCTCCATCGAGGCAGTCGCGCCGCCCGGCGTGGCCGCGGGGTCGCGCTACCCCGAGGCGCAGATGGAGAGGGTCAACGTGTAGCCGGCGGTCGGTCGGCCACCACCCGGCCGCCCTCGAGCTCGACCACCCGGTCGAACCCCGCCACCTCGCCCTCACGGTGGGTGACCAGGAGCACGCTCGTCCCGTCCGCCCTGGCCGACCGGGCGACGTCGGCGACGAGCCGGGTCCCGGCCTCGTGGTCGAGCCCGGCGGTCGGCTCGTCGAGGACGAGCACCCGGCCGCCGGCCAAAAGGGCGCGGGCCAGCGCGACGCGGCGGCGCTGGCCGCCCGATACCTGGACTCCTCCTTCGCCCACCGCCGTGTCCAGACCTTCGGGGAGCGTGGCCACCCAGCCGTCGAGCTGTGCCCGCCGGAGGGCATCGGCGATCTCGTCGTCGCTGGCCTTGGGGCGCCCGAGCGTCACGTTCGAGCGGATGGTGCCGCCGAAGAGGTGTGCTTCCTGGTCCACGAGGGACACGGCGCGCCGGACGTCGCGCTGGCGCAGGCGCGACAGGTCGACGCCGCCGAGGGAGGCGGTGCCGGCCTGGAGGGGCCAGAAGCGGAGCAGGGCGTGCACCAGGCTGCTCTTGCCCGCTCCGCTCGACCCCACCACGCCGACCAGCTCCGTCTCGCCGATGTGCAGGTCCAGCCCGTCGAGGGCGAAGGGAAGGTCGGGGCCGTAGCGGAGGTGGGCGTCCGTCACCTGGACGTCGAGGGGCCCGTCGGGCACGGGCTCGGGCCGGGGCGCGTCGGTCACCGGGACCGGGATGGCACCGATCGCCAGCAGCCGTCTCCCCGCCGCGACCACGTCGGAAGCCCGGACGGCGGCCTGCGCGACGGCCGGGACGGTCTCGAAGGCGCCGACGGCGGCCAGCGCCAGCACGCCCAGCATCACCGCGCCCATCCGGTGGTCGTGCACGGCGGGGATCCCAACCGCCAGCACGCCCACGACGGCGGCGCCGAGGCACGCGGTGACCAGCGCCCCGGCCGCCCCTGCGGCCCACGCCCGCCGCCGGGCGAGCCGGGTCAGGCCGCGGTCCATCGCGTCGATGCGCTCGAGCGCGGCGGCCTCGCCGCCGTAGGCGAGGAGATCGGGTGCGGCGCGCAGGAGGTCGACGACCTCGGCCGACAGCTCGCCGCGGATCGCCGCCTCGGCCCCGCGGGCGGTGCCGGTCCGGACCGCCAGCACGGGCGTCGCCACCAGGGCGACCACGAGGCAGGCGGCGAGCACCGCTCCCGCGGCGGGAAGGATGGCGGCAACCAGCACCACGGCGAGGACGCCGGCTGCTGCGGTCACCACCACCGGTAGGAGGCACCGCACGAAGAGGTCCTGGAGCGTGTCGACGTCGTCCGTGACCCGGGCCAGCAGGTCGCCGCTCCGCCAGTCCCGCAGTGCCGCCGGGGCGAGCGGCTCGAGGTGGTCGTAGAGCCAGACCCGCCAATGGGCGAGCGACCGGAACGCCGCGTCGTGCGCCACCAGGCGCTCGCCGTACCGCAACGGGCCGCGCAGGAAGGCGAGCACCTCGACCGCGGCCAGCAGCCCGGCGATGGCGCCGAGGCCCGGCCGGAAGGCCGCACGGTCGACGACGTAGCCCGAGCCGGCCAGGATGCCCACGGTCGCCATGGCCCCTGCCACACCGAGACCGATGGCACCGAGGAGGCGGGCCCACGGCGGTGACGCCACCTGGACCAGACGGCGCAGCACCACCCGTGCAGGCACGTGGTCAGACGACGGCGCCACCGGGCCTCCCTCCTCCCGCTCCGAGCGCCTCGCCACCGGCACCGGCGTCGGCACCGATGCCGTCGTCGTCACCGGTGCCGTCTCCGGCACTGTCGTCACCGGTGCCGTCTTCCGCACCGCCAACGGAGGGGAGCTCGCGCCCGGGCAGCCCGACCACCCGGTCGATGCGCCCGACGAGCTCGGGCCGGTGCGCCGCCACCAGCACCGTACGGCCGTCGAACCACCCGTCGAGCGCTTGGCGCAGACCGTGCTCGCTGAACCGGTCCAGGTGGGCGACCGGCTCGTCCAGCAGCACGACCGGTGCGTCGCGCAGGACGGCTCGTGCGATCGCCACCCGCTGCCGCTCGCCGGCGCTCAACGTGAGACCCCCTTCGCCCACCGGCGTGTCGAGCCGCCGGGGGAGGCCCCGCAGCAGGGGAGCGAGACCGGCCGCCTCGGCCACCGCCTCCAGGCGGAGGTCTGACGCCTCGGGGTCGCCGAGGCGGAGATTGTCGGCCAGCGTGCCGTGCACGAGCTGAGGACGCTGCGGCACCCACGAGACGAGGCGGCGCCACGCCGCCGCGTCGACACCCGAGAGGTCCAGGCCGCCGACGCGGACCCGGCCGGCCTCCGGGCGCACGAAGCCGAGGAGCAGGGCCACGGCGGTCGACTTGCCCGAGCCGGACGGGCCGACGAGCGCCACGTGCTCACCGGACCCGACCGTGAGGTCGAGGCCGTCGAGCGCCGGCGCGGTACGCCCGGGGAACGTGACGCGCACCGCCTCCATCCCCAGCACCTCCCCGTGGAGGTGGACGGCGCTCGGGCCCCGCTCGCCCGGTCCCTGTTCGGGCACGTCGAGGTCCAGCACCGTGAGGATGCGCTCGGCCGCGGCCTGCCCCTCCTCGCTGGCGTGGAACTCCGCCCCGGCCCGCCGGAGCGGGAGGAACACCTCGGGAGACACGAGCAGGACCGCCAGGGCCGTGGAGAGGGAGACGGTGCCGCCGAGCAGGCGCAGCCCGAGCACCATGGCCACCAGCCCGGTCCCGATGCCGGCCACGAACTCGAGGGCGAGCGCGGAGAGGAAGGCCACTCGGAGCGTGCCCATGGTCGCCTGACGGAGGCCCTCGGTGGCGCCCGCGACCTCGCGCCGCCCCTGCTCCTCACGGCCGAAGGCCCGGAGGGTGGGGAGCCCTTGCAGCAGCTCGAGGAACCGCGCCGAGAGTGACGAGAGCCGACGCCACTGCCGACGGGTTCGCTCGGCCGACGCCCGGCCGAAGCGGACCATGGCCACCGGGACGAGGGCGACCAGCCCGAGCAGGATGAGGAAGGACGGCCAGTCCTTCCAGCCCACCCAGGCCAGGATGCCGGCGGGGGCGAGCCCGGCCAGGACGGCCTGCGGCAGGTACCGGCCGAAGTAGGTGTCCAGCGCGGCGGTGCCGCGGGTGGCGGCGAGCGACAGCTCGCCGGCCCGCTCACCCGCCAGCCAGGCCGGTCCGAGGCCCAGCGCGTGGCGCAAGAGCTGGCGCCGGAGGGTGGAGGTGACCGCGGCGCTGGTGCGCTGGGCGGCAGCCTCGCCCGCCCAGACGCACAGGCCTCTCGCCACGAAGGCCGCGGCCAGGCCGATCAGCTGAGGCGTGAGGGACGCCAGCGTGGCGTGGCGGAGCATGGCGGCGGCCACCACGGTCCCGAGCAGCACCGCCTGGGCCACGACGCAGACCGTTGCGGCGAGGCCGACCGCGACGGCGGTGACGAGATAGCGGCGGGTCGCCGTGACCCGGGCGGCCAGACGGCGGTCGATCAGGCCCCCGCGTCGCCGCTCGGCGGCAAGGGTTGACATCTCGGAGTCAACCTAATGGACCGCGGCCTCCGAATCGAAGCGCCTCGGCACCCCGGGCGGCCGACCGAGCGCAATGGGCGTCGCATCGCTACGATGCGCCCGGGGACAAGGGGAACAGGGGGTTGGCCATGGCTGACTTCTCACGACGTCCGGGCTCGCGGCACGCGCCGGACGGCAGCTGGAGCCCCGCACCGCACCGCACCGCCGGGCCGGGCGGGCCACCGAGCGTCGGGCGCGGCACGGCGCCGGCGCCCTGGGGCGTGGAGCGCGAATACCGGGTGGGGCGGGCCCTTCGTGACGCGCTGCGCGACGGCGAGCTGATCTTCAGCGATCGACGCATCGACGGTGCCGCCCAGACGACGGACCACGTGGTGGTCGCCACCTCGGGCGTTTGGGTGATCGACGCGAAGCGTTGGAAGGCGGTGTCCTTCCGAGCCACCGACGACCGCGGGTCGGTGGCGAGGCTCTACGCCGGAGACCACGACGTCACCGCGCTGGTGGACGGGCTGTGCGACTGCCTCTTCCGGGTGGCGGCGGTCGTGCGTGACCCCTCCGTCCCGCTCCGGCCGGCGATGGCGATCCTGACCGAGCAGTGCCGGTTCGCGGCAGGTCTTCGCTTCCGGCTCGGCAAGCCGATCTGGCACGGCGACGTGCTGATCGGCCCTCCCGGCGTCCTCGTGGAGCAGATCCGTCGGTCCGGTCCGCTCACCCGGGACCAGGTCCTGCACATCGGGCATCGGGTGGACGAGGCGCTGCCGCCGGGGTGAAACGCGCCACTGCGGGCGGTTCCCCGCCGCTCGGCGGTGGAGGCGACGGTGAGCCGGCCTGTAAGCGGGGTCCTGTCCAGCCTCGGAAGAGGCCTGGGTGGCCATCCATCTACGCGGCCTACCTGGGGACTGCCCCGAACGGGGCGGACGGGCCGCCCGTGTCCCGCGCTTGGCCTTGCTCCGGGTGGGGTTTACCGAGCCGGCCCGGTCGCCCGAGCCGCTGGTGCGCTCTTACCGCACCGTTTCACCCTTGCCTGTGCGGGTCGTGCCCGCCATCGGCGGTCTGCTTTCTGTGGCACTGTCCTGCGGGTCACCCCGACTGGCCGTTAGCCAGCACCCTGCCCTGTGGAGCCCCGACTTTCCTCGACCCGGGCCCGTGCCGAGGCGCGGGCCCGGGCCGCGGCCACCCGGCCGGCTCACCGTCGCCTCCAGTGTGCCAGGTGCCGACCCCGCCGGTGCACGCCGGCACCCCGACGCTCGACTGTCCGGCGCTTCGATGCCGCCCACGACGTCGCGTCAGCGCCGTCGCGCATGCGTCCGAGGACTCGAGCACCCCATCGCTAACGGGGCTCCGCCCCAGCCCGACGAGCTGTACGTAGCCCACGATCTGCGGGTGCCTTCGGGCGCGGGCTCCGGCCGAGCGCACTGCTTGGCCGGGTGGTTACCCTGCCGTCATGAACCGCCCGA
>JAJYVT010000102.1 GCA_021791845.1 Actinomycetes bacterium
GTACTCGCTCGACATGACGCACGCCTCGACCATGGGGATCCCGCCAGCGTTTCCTCCGCCGCCGACGTCGACAACCGCAGCGAGCGGGACAGGGGGATCCGCGTCGACAACCGCAGCGAGCGGGACAGGGGGATCCGCGTCGGGCACAACCGCGTCGGGCACAACCGCGTCGGGCGGGACGACACCGACCTCCGCCACATCCGGCTGACCCGGGAGCTCCTCGGGTTCCTCCCGGCCGTACCGAGCTGCCGTCAGGCGCGTACCACGCTGATTCGCTGGACGACGGCACGGACGGTCCCGTCGGTCTCGCCCCCGACCAGCCACGCCGTTGTGCCGCTGACCGCCACCCCCGCGTTGGAGATCGGGACCGGCAGGTGCGCCACCACGGTGGTCGTCCCACGACGAGGGTCGTAGCGCCACACTGTCGGAACCGTCACCGGTGTGGCCGCCGGCGCGGCACCCGGCGCTGCGCTGCTGTCGCCGCCGGCAACGTAGATCTGCCCCCCGAGGACCATTGCGGCCGCTCCCTCGAGCGGGCGGTTCAGGTACCCGGCAACCCGTGCCGTGTGCCGAGCGGGGTCGACGACCTGGAGGTCGGCGACCGGCTGCCCGGCCTGGGGGCCGGACACCGCTTCGCCGCCGAACACGTAGAGCAGTCCGTCCACGGCCGCGACGGCCGGGTAGCGGACGGGAACGGGCAGGGTGGCGACTGTGCGGAAGGTCCGCCCGTTGGAGGTCGCCAGGACGCCGGGCTCGCCCACTGTGCCGTCGTACCCACCAACGACGTAGGTGGTCCCGCCGGCGGAGACGGCGACATCGTCGGAGCGTGCGCTCGGCAGCGTGCCGACGACCTGCGCGGCCGTGGAGGTGGTCGCGGTCCCTGGCCCGGCGGCCGCCGTCGGGAACGCCTCCACTGTCGCGACCGATGTGGCCTGGCCGCCGCCGAAGAGGAGGGCCTGGCGACCGCTGATGGCGCTCCCGGCATCGTGAGTGGGGACTGCCAACGTCCCGACGGTCGACACGGTGCCCGTCACCGTGTCGAGGACGGCGACGGCGCTGGACGACGTGTCGGCGGAGGTCAGGCCCCCGAGCAGGAGCACCTGACCGTGGCCGAGCGCCAAGGCTCCTTCTCGGCTGAGCGGGGCGGGCAGGCTCGATGCCAGCGCGGAGGTCTCCACCCGGCCCGTCGTCGCCGGAGCGCCGGACGGTGGCTGGCGGTCCAGTCGCGCGCCCGTCGCAGGCGTGCCGGCGGGTCCCGAGCGCCCGGGCCCGAGCACGACCACCGCGAGCAGGGCCAGGAGCACCAGCGCGGCTGCGCCGACCACGGTGCGGCGGCGGCGCACCCGCAGCGATGCCCGTCGGGACCCTCGCCCGTAGCGCCCAGAGCTCCCCACCGCACGCACCGTAGCGGGATGCCATGACGGCTCGGTGACATCCCTCGGGCCACCAGCCGGCGTCGCGGCATCGGCCTCACCGTCCAGCCGATCCCTCACGGTGCCGCCGCGGTCCGGCTCACGGCGTCCCTCGGGACCGGCGGGGTCCCGCCTCCCGCTCCTCCGCGACCGGCCCGCCCCCGCCGGGCGCTCCGGCTGCCGCTCGTCTGCGGCTGACCCTCCGGAGGTGGACCCAGGCGAACCAGCTCCCGGTCGCCACCGCCGCGGCGGCGCCACCCACATAGAGCATGCGATAGCCGGTGTCGCGGATCGCGAGCGAGCCGAGGGCCTGCAGCGGCGCCTGCGGTCCGAAGATGCAGAGCGTGACGGCCGAGGACACCCGGCCCTGCAGGTGGAGCGGGGTGCTGCGCTGCGCGACGTTGAGGACGGCGAGGAAGACCCACGGCAGCGCGAAGCCGAGCACGAGAGAGCCGGTGACGGCCAGTGGCAGGTTTCCGACCGCTCGCAGCGAGCTTCCGAGCGCGTAGTCGACCACACCGACGACCGCGAGCCACGGCTCGCCGATCCGTCGCACCAGTCGACCGCTGAGGAGGCTCGCGACGATCGAGCCCGCACCGAGTGCTGCACTGAGCGCCCCGAGGAAGCTCGGCGGTTCCCCGATCGCCTGGACCAGGCTGTACTGGGCGGGGACGACGACGCCGGAGATGCCGATGACGACGGCGCCGACGAGGAGGAGGCGGCGAAGCTCGGGCGTGCGCCGCACGTGCCCGAGTCCCGCGGCGAGGTCGGCCCACAAGTGCTTCGGACGGGGTGCCGGCCGCTCCTCGTGGATCCGGATCCGACCGACCACCAGTGCCGCCACGACGAAGGTGACGGCGTCGAATGCGGCGACGCTCCCCCCGCCGACGAGGGCGAAGAGCCCTGCACCGAAGAGCGGCGCCACCAGCGGCCGGCCTCCTGGAGTCCGAGGTTCACGCCGTTCAGACGGCGGCGAAGGTCTCCCGGGAGCATCTCGGCGAACAGGGCGTTCTCCGCCGCGCTGGAGACGACGAGCTCGACGCCGTACCAGCACATGACGGCGAAGACGATCCACACCGTGCCCGGCCCGCGGACACCGAGGAGCGCGAGCAGCGCCGCGGCCGACACGAGGTCGAGCCCGACGAGCAGGCGCTTCCGGCGGACCCGGTCGGCGAACACGCCACCGAGGAGCCCGACGAGGGAGGGAGCGTAGATGCACGCCGACACGAGACCCGCCTGGCTGCTACTGCCGGTGAGCGCCTTTACCCAGATCCCGGCCACGAGCGTCATGGCGTTGTTGCCGACCAACGAGACGGCGAGCCCGGTGAGGTAGAGCCTGCCGTTCCGACGGGCCACGGGATCGGCCGGCGCCGCCCTCGCGTCACCGGGACGCCGGGAGGACCAGGTCCTTCTCGGCGGCGGCGCAGCCTCGGACCGTGGCTCGGGATCGGCCACGGAGGCGATTCCACCAGCGTGACTCCTCCGCGGTCAAGAGAACGCGACCACAGGAGTGATGTTCGTTGAGCCGAGCAGACTCAGGTGCGCGCTCGATCGCTCGATCCCGCAGCTGCGGATCAGACCACCGGACGCCCCGCGGCCCGCCTGGAGCGGAAGTCCCACAGGAGGTAGTTGAAGGGGAAGGCGCGGACCGGGGGCGGGAGGCGCCGGATCACCGACGCTCCCGCACGAGTCAGCACGTCGAACGCGAGCTGCCGCCGTGCGCCCCAGGGGAGGCCGAGCTCGCTGCGGAACGGCTCCGGCAGGAAGCCGGTCGCGAGGAACTGGTGGACGGGCCCGAGCGAGCGGCGCAGCGGCAACGGCAAGAACCCGAGGGCGGCGAACCGTCGGAGATAGGCGCGGGTGACGTCGTCCATCACGACGGACTCCAGTCCGCTGCGCCAGTACGCCTCGAAGGCGTCCCGGCCCGGCGGCCACTGCGACGCGGGGACCTGCAACGTCGTGCCGAACCGGGCAGACGCTCGATAGAGCGCGTCGGCGGTCGCATCGTCCGGGGGGCCGTAGAGGAGCTCGTAGGTGAGCTCGACGCCGCGGTAGAGACAGGCCGCGACCCACAGTTGCTGCGCCGGATCGAAGGCGTCGTAGCGGACCCGATCGGCCGCCGTCGATCGGACCTGGCGGTGGGAGCGGTTGACTTCAGCGCGAAGTGCGAGGCGCTCGTCATCGCTCCCGCCTGCGGCGACCGCGATGTAGGTGAAGGTCGTGCGGAACCGCTTGAGCGGGTGCTTGTCCACCCGGCCGCTCTCGACACGGCTCTCCGCCACGCCGTGACCGATCGGAAGGTGGGCGAGCTGCATGATCACGTTCGCACCGCCGATGGCGACCGCAACGCTCCCTGCGAGCACGTCGGGCAGGAGGGAGGCGGCATCGGCCGGAGGCAACTCGCTCCCGCTTGGTGGGCCGTGTCCTGCGACGTGGGTCATGGCGATCGTCCTTCGAGACCATCCTTGCGCAAACGCCCTGGTCGGCTCGTGCATCCGCGGGGCGGTGGCTCGCGCTGGCACAATGGTCGTTCCCAGAACCAACCGTGGCGACCCGGAGGGTGGCATCGTGGACGACACGACGGCGGCACGCCTGGGGCGGGTGGCCGAGTTCGAGGCGGCCAGGCGGGCGACGCCCGTCACCCGCCTGCTATTGACGGTGGGCAAGACGCGGGGCTTCGCGCGGGTCTACCGGGCGCTCGGTCCAGCGGTCGACCCGTGGGCCCTGCGCCGCTCAAGGGGCAAGCTGGCGTCGCGGGTGTACGGCCTGCCCGCGCTCCTCCTGACCACGATCGGGCGGCGGTCGGGGGAGCCCCGGGTGTCGCCCCTGCTGTACATCCGCGACGGCGACGACTTCGTGGTCGTCGGCACGAACTTCGGGCAGCGTCACCACCCCGCCTGGACGGCCAACCTCATCGCCCGGCCCGATGCCGAGATCGAGGTCGGCCCAGAGCGGCTGGCCGTGACGGGTGAGCTCGTCGACGATGCAGACTGGCAGCGGCTCTGGCCGCGCTTTGTCTCCGTCTACCCCGGCTACGCCGGCTATCTCCAACGGGCCGGCGGGCGCACGCCGCGCATGTTCGCCCTGCGGCCTGTCCGGTAGCGCTCCGCCAGAGGGGGCAGCCGGGCCCGGTCGCCGAGCCGCGGACGGCACCCGGGTTAGCCTGCGGGAAGTGGACCCTCTGGAAGACCGGGACGGCACCTGGGACGACTGGCGAAGGGCGAGGCCCGAAGCCTCCGGCCTCCATCTCGACAGCGCCGCCGCCGGGAGGAGCTCGCGGTCGGTGCTGGCGGCCGTGTCCGACCATGCCCTGTCGGAGGCGACGATGGGTGCCTACGTCGCCCAGGAGATGGCGACCGGTGCGCTGTCGGCGGCGCAGGGCGCCCTCGCCCAGCTGCTCGGCATGCCGGACGAGGGAGTCGCATTCGTCGAGAGCGCCACCGTGGCACTCGGCACCCTGTTGGACGTGTGGCCATTCGGGGCGGAGCCGAGCATTGGCGTGGTGCCGAGCGAGTGGGGCCCGAACCTGGCGGCGTTCTCCCGGCGGGGGCTGCGCATCGTGGAGCTCCCGGTCGACGACGACGGCTACGTCGACCTGGCCGGGCTCGAGCGAGTGCTGGCGTCGTCGCCCCCGTCCGCCGTCCACATCACCCAGGTGGCATCCCACCGCTCGCTCGTGCAGCCGGTGGCGGCGATCGCCGGCGTGTGCCACGCGGCGGCCGTGCCCCTCTTCGTGGACGCCGCCCAGGCCCTCGGCCATGTCGACACCGCCACCGGCGCCGCCGTCGTCTACGCCACCAGTCGCAAGTGGCTCACCGGCCCCCGGGGTGTCGGAGTGCTTGCCGTGGCCAGCGCGTGGTTTCCCGGGTTGCGCCGAGTGCTCGAGGTGCTTGAGCCGGAAGCGCCTGAGGAACCGATCGGCGCCCTCCTCAGCTCCCGGGAGTCGCACGTGGCCGGACGGATCGGTCTCGGCCACGCCGCCCGGGAGCATCTCTCGCTCGGACCACCCGCCGTGTGGCAACGCTTGGCCGCCGTCGGCCGGGCGACCCGCCAGCTGCTCCAGGACCTCGACAACTGGCAGGTGGTCGGTCCCGTCGACGACGCGAGCGCCATCAGCGCGCTCCGCCCGACCGCAGGCCAGGACGTGATGGCGGTGCGCGCCCGTCTTCTCGGCGAGCTCGGCATCGTGACGACCGCACAGCACGTGTTCCGGGCGCCCCGGGAGATGCGAGGGCCGACGTTGCGCGTGAGCCCGCATGTGGACACCACGTCCGACGACCTGGTCCGCCTGCGAGACGCGCTCGGCTCACGCTGACCGCCGCGGGGATCTGGAGACGGCGTCACGCGCGCGGGGGTGCGTGCGCCGGGGCGCGGCTTGGAGTGACCGGTCGCCATCCTGCGCGCGGTCAGGCCCCTTCAAAGAAGATGATCTTCGTGCGCGCAGAGCCCTTTCGCACGGCGAGTAACGGCGCGTACTCGTCGGATCCGTACCACGCCATTGCACGCTCGGCGCTGGGGAAGCGGAGCACCACCAGCCGGCCGTCGAGCACCCAGTCCCCTTCGACCGTCGTGTACTCCGGTCCCCGGGTGAGGAACTCGCCTCCAAATGGGGTCAACGTGTCGGAGATACGTTCGACGTACTGCTGCCGTCCCTCCTCGTCGTCCCAGATGATGTCCACGAGGAAATAGCCCGCCACCGCGCAACCCTCCCGGTGTGCCGCCGCCGCTGCCGTTTGGCCCAGGCCGGCGCTCTCACCAACAGGCTCGGCCGGCCCGCTGGTCCCGCCGTCGCGCGACCAGGGTACCTCCAGGACGGCGCGGACGCCTCGTTTGCCGCTCTCCGACAAGGGGCGGCCGAACATGGTGGGCGGGATTGGCACGGGACGACGCATGGACGATCGCGGAGGGAAAGCGTCAGCTCGCAGAGACCGCCAACTCCTTCCTCCACGGTGCCTTTGGAGCGCTCACCGACATCGGACGCGGCTTCGCCTGCGTGCTCGACAGCGGCCGCATCACGCTGTCCGTCACCTTCAGCCTCGTCGGCTACAACCGCGAGCGCATTCACGCGTGGCTACGGGAGCGCCGCATGCTGCCGCCGACACACCCCGGCGCGCTCCCGCCGCTCAAGAAGGCCCGGGCTCCTCGAGCGAAGCGCGCGAGGCGCTTCGACGACCGCCGGCCCGCTTCTGGCGCCGGGCCGCCGACGGATTCCGCGGCCTAGCCACTCCCTGCTTCGAGCGAGAAGGCCGCCCTTCCGGGCGGCGTCAGCGCGCTCGCAGGCAGGTTCACGTACCCACCTCGCCGACGCCTGAGCTCGATCTCGCGCGCGTCGGTGACCGTGCGAGACGCTTCCTCGGATCCGGACCCCTCTCGGGACCCCTTCCACGCCGTGATGGCGCAAATTTGCGAACACAGCGTGGTCGCCTTTGCGAGCACGCCCGAGCGAGTGGCGTGTTCGCACGAGCAGCCGACATCGGACAATGCGCGCTCATAGCAGGGGAGTCCACGCGATAGCAGATGGACCTCCCACAGCCCCAGCTCAGGGAAGCCATGACCGAGCCGCACCCAGTGCTCGCGAGAGTGAGCGCCGTGCCTTCGCCACCTGACTGTGTGTCCTGCCGACCCGGCGGTAGTGGGCACGGGTGCCGCCCCGCACGTGGTCGGTCTTATGGGACGTTCAGCAAGGAGTGGGTTGTCGGCCCCGGGGACGCGGAGACCGCCGCAGCCGCAGCCGGCATCCCCGAACGGGGCATCGCGAAGACCGCCGGGCACAAGGAGACGACGATGCACGGGCGCTACATCCGTGAAGACACACTGTTCACCTTGTACGCAGTGGCGCGGGCCGATCTGTAGCCGCGCGCTTTGAGCCGAGATCGTGCTCTGAGCCGCCCTGGGAACTGTGGAGGCGACACTGGCTCACGGCGCTCAAGGGACGGTGGCTCCGCATCGTCGGGTAGTCGGCAGTCTGCCGATGAGATCGGAGCGCACCACCCGTCGAAAGGGGGAAGACTTGTGCTGATTCGCCACGCAGACGGACCGCAGCCGCCAACCGCACGACGAACCCGAGCTCGAGTGGCAGGGAGAGGGGGCGAGGAAGTGGGAGCACGATCGAGGCGATCGAGGCGATCGAGGCGCCTGGCGGCCGCCTTGGTCGCTCTGGCGTGCCTCACGGCCACTCCGGTGGTGCCACCTTCTCACGTCGGGGCGGCCACGCCACCGTCCTCCGGATCCTGGCCCTTCCCGAACGGGACACTCGCCAACAGGCGCGTCGCCGTGGGCTCTACGATCTCGTCGGCGAACGTCGCCCAGCTTAGGGAAGCGTGGTCGTTCAAGCTCAGCGGGCGAGGGGCGGTCACAGTCGGCCACTACGGCTCACTGGCCGCCAACCCGATCATCGAGAACGGGACGGTGTACCTCCAGGATCTCGAGTGCGACGTCTACGCCCTCCGCCTCTCGACGGGAGCGCTCGAGTGGGAGTACAAGGTGGGCCAGCCCGAGCGGAGCGGGCCCGGCCCCAACGGCGTCGCCGTCGTTGGCACAGTCGTGTACGGGCTGGCTCCGACGTCAGCCTTCGCCCTCGACGCCAGAACCGGCAAGAGGATATGGGTCAACCGGAAGCTCCTCACCAAAGGGGAGGGCACCTTCGGGATCCAGCCGCAGGTGGCCACAGGCAGGGTCTACGTGGCAAGCCAGTACGGCACCGGTCCGGGTGGTGGCGTGCTGATGGCGCTCGACGCACGGACGGGCTCGTTGCTGTGGAAGTTCGCCACGTCCACCGGTTACTCCCCGGGTGTCAAGGCGCTCGGCGTCGGTACGGGCGGCGCGTGGGAGACGCCGCTCGTAGGGACCGACGGGTCGGTCACCTACGGCATCGGCAACCCGTACCAACGCACCGTCGAGGCCATTCGTCATCCGGCCCGGCAGCTCTACACGGACAGTGACGTGAACCTCACAGCGGCGAGCGGCACCCTGCGCTGGTACTACCAGGGCGTCCCCAACGACTTCTTGGACTGGGACATGCAGACCTCGCCGATCGGGGCAAGCGTCAAGGGAGCTCCCGTCGTGATCGGGAGCGGGAAGATGGGGTACGTCTACGAGATGAACGCCGCGACCGGCACACTCCTGTGGAAGAGAGCGGTGGGTGAGCACAATGGCCACGACAACCTCGGACTTCTCGCTCTGGAGCACAAGAGCAGGCTGAAGGCGCCGTTCACCACTCTCCCCGGGAGCTTCGGCGGGGTCCTCACCAACCTGGCGCTTGCCGGCAACACCATCTACGTGGCCACCCTCGATTTCGCGCTCGCCGAGAAGACGCTGACAACAGTCACCGAGTCAGTGGCCAAGTCCACCCCTGCCGGACAGATCGAGGCGCTCAGCCTCGCCACGGGAAAGGTCGAGTGGGACACGAAGGTGCCGAGCCTGCCGCTGGGTGCGGTCACGGTATCCAACGATCTCGTCTTCACCACGCTGTACACCGGCGAGCTGATTGCCCTCAGTCGGGCCACGGGAGCCATCGTGTACCGGCACAAGCTGCCCACGTCGACCAACGCCCCCCTCGCCATCGCCGGTGGCACGGTGGTCGTCCCTGCGGGAGGGTTGCGGACGAGCGCCAAGGCGAAGCACGGACATCCCCAAGTAGTGGCCTACAGGTTGCATTGACTGAGAGCCTCCGGGGATCCCAGGATGCTTCTATGTCGTGTCAAGCAGCATTGGAAAGGGCATCGGTCGAGCGGTGAGCGGCGGCAAGAGTGCGGAACACCTGGCGAGTGGCGTAGCGCTTCAGGCACCTCCGAATCTCTCGGCTCGTCTTGCCCTCTGCCGTACGTCGCTTGACATAGACGCGGGTCTCCTCATCGGCACGCATCCGGGTCAGCACGATGGTGTTCAGTGCGCGGTTGAGCCTCCGGTCGCCCCCGCGGTTCAGCCGGTGTCTTTCGGTGTTGCCTGAAGAAGCAGGGATTGGACAGGTGCCGGCGAGCGCCGCGAACGCGGCTTCGCTTCGGACCCTGCCGGGGTGCGACCACACGACGAGGATGACGGCGGCCGTCACCGCACCGACTCCGGGCAGCTCCAGGAGCTCAGGATCGTGGGCCTCGACGAGGGCCGAGATCTTGTCGCGGTTGGCCATGAGCTCGCGATCGAGCTCGCCCACTCGCTTTGCGAGCCGAGTCGCCTCTCCCCGGGCGATCGATCGTGCGAGAGGCTCGTCACGCTGGCGCCAGGCGGCGATCGTGGCGATCTGTGTGGCACTGAGCGCACGACGGGCATCGAGGCTCAGGTCATGATTGCGGACGAGCGCGGTGAGCGCGTTGATGGAACGTACGCGCTCTGCGTTGAGGGCGTCTCGAGACGTGACGAGCACTGCCAACGCGGCGTGGAGCTCGCCCGCTCGCCGGTCGACCAGGTGCTCGAGCGACGCGCCCAGGATCGACCGGGCAGCCCGCAGGGCGTCGAGGGCATCGGTCTTCTTGGATCCGCGGTCCCGCTTCGCGCTCGGCGCCTCCACCACCCGGTAGCCGCGCGCCGCGAGCACGTGGCTGAGCACGGCACCGTAGGAGCCGGTTCCCTCGGCAGCAACGAGGACCGCCGATCGGTCCCCTCCACTGCGACGCTCGATCCAGCCACAGGCACGTGCGATCCCGGCCGCACTCGTCGGGAACGTGGCCTCGTCGACGAGCGCTCCGGTCGAAGCGGCCACCACCGCATAGGAGTGGGTGGCAGCGTGCGTATCAACTCCGACCACGTAGCGGTAGACCTCGGCCACGGTAACTGGCACACTGGACAAGGCGATGCTCCTCTCGACTCGCTTACTGGGACGTCGCTGTCGGCATCGGTCCTGGGTTGGAGTCGCAGCGAGACAAGCCTGTAATGAGCCACACCGTGGACGCGAAGTCAACGGTGGACATGCTTCTGATCAAGCCATCGCAGCGGGCCAGGATCGGTGCCGGCATCCAGCCCCCAACGGACAGATCCTGGGCATGACACTCCGCGGAGGTCAGTCGGTTCACGAGTCACACCGGGCACCGGACGACGGCACTGATCCTGCCAGCCAGCCCCAGGCCAGCCGCGGACCACACTTACAGCCGGTTCACGTCGGTCTTTCCCAGACCGGGCAAGCCGTCACCACCACACTTGCCGTTAGGTTCTCCAATCCCGAGGCAAACGAGCCTGTTGCGTGAACGGCAACCGAGGCGGTGACGGTGCCGGTCGGCGGCGCTCGCTGATCGCTGCCGTATCGCGCTGCCCACCGGGTTGGCTCCACCGGCGGGCGCATCGTTCGCCCGATCAGCA
>JAJYVT010000103.1 GCA_021791845.1 Actinomycetes bacterium
GCCGCGCGGTGACGGTGCCCGACGTCGCGTACGTGGGGCGGTCGGCCGAGCCGACCTCCTTCGACGTGGTCCTCTCGCCGCTCGAGGGCCACCTGGGCGTCGCGGTGTCGCTCCACGACGTCAGCCGCTACCGGGTCCTGGCCGAGGACCTGGAGCGCTCCCAGCGCGAGCTCGAGTCCGCCTACGAGGAGCTGCAGTCGGCGGTCGAGGAGCTGGAGACGACCAACGAGGAGCTCCAGTCGACCAACGAGGAGCTCGAGACGACCAACGAGGAGCTCCACTCCACCAACGAGGAGCTGGAGACGATGAACGAGGAGCTCCAGTCGACCAACGAGGAGCTCGAGACGATCAACAACGAGCTACGGGCGCGTAGCGCGGAGGTCGACGAGCTCAACACATTCCTGCAGACCATCCTGGCCAGCCTGCGATCGGCCGTCGTCGTGCTCGGCACCGAGATGGAGGTGCGGGCCTGGAACCGCCAGGCCGAGGACCTGTGGGGTCTCCGCAGCGAAGAGGTCCTCGACCAGCACTTCCTCAACCTCGACATCGGGTTCCCGGTCGAGACCCTCGGGCACGCCATCCGCGCCTGCCTGGCCGGCCGGGCCGACGGGGTCCAGGTCACCCAACCCGCCGTCAACCGGCGGGGACGGCGGGTGGAGGTGACGGTGACGGTCAACCGGCTGATGGCCCAGGAGAACCCTCGCGGGGTGATCCTCCTCATGGACGCCGTCCCCGACCCCACGGCACCGGCCGGCTGAGGCCGCCCCGCCGGCTGAGGCCACCCCGGGCATGGCGCCGAGCCCGACGACGAGCATTTCCTCGTTGCAATTGCGTGTCCGCCCTTGGAGCAGTGGGATCTGGTCGCTACGCTCGGACGCACGGCCGGAGGGGGTGGACCCGTAGAGGCGCGGAGGGACACCGCCAAGGGAGGATCGCAGTGGTGCATGCCCTGCAAGCGACGGTTGACCGCCCCGAGCTGGACGAGCTGATCGGCGCGTCGGAACGGGCGAGGGCCCAGGCGGCGAGCGTGATCGCCTGGAGCGGCTCGCTCGCCCGCCGGTGCGCCCTCCTGGCGGAGGAGTCGGTCACCCTCAGGATGGCGAGCCGCGCCCACACCACCTACGCCCTCGTCGACGGCGTCGTCGAAAGCCAGCGCGTCATCGCGGTCGTCCGGCGCGACGGGTCGGTCGACGGCGACCGCCTCCTGCTCGACCGGGCCCAGGTGGTCGTCGCCCTGGGTGACACCTTCGACAACGGCCGGCTGTCGGCCTCCGTCGGCGTCGACCCCCTTACGAGCGTGCTCACCCTCACCCGTGCCTGCGACGAGGCACGGATGGTGCAGATGGGGAGGCGGCGAGCGCCCGGCGACCCGGGGAGCTGACGGAGCGCGGGGCCGGGCGCGGACCGGCCCCGCGCTCGGGCTCAGCGCACGGCCCGCCGGGCCACCGTGGTGAACGCCTCGTACGCGGCCGAGAGCACGTCGGCCAGGTCGTGGCCACGCACGCGCACCAGGTCCCGTGGCAGCTGGCGGAGCACGGCGTCGGGCACGGGGGCCGCCACCGGCCGGACGTGCACGTCGGACAGGCCCGGCCCGGCGGCCCAGAAGCCCTCCGGCGAGAGCTCGGCCTCGGCCGGGGGCGCGCCAGCGCCGCCAGCGCCGCCGGGTCCGGCAGGGGCGGCCGGGGCGGGCTCCGGCTCGCCCGCGCTGCGCAACGCGCGCAGGGCGTCCACGACCGCGGCACGGTCCCGGCCCCGCCACATGAGCACCTGGAACGGGTCACGGTCGAACAGCTCGGCCACGAGATAGCAGACAGCGGCGATGTGCTTGCACGGGTTCTCGAAGTCGGGGCACGTGCACTCGGTGACGAGGCGGGCATGGGGCGCGGGGAACAGCGACGCGCCGGTGGCCTCGAAGACGTCCTCCACCTCGGGGGGCAGCTCGCCGGCCAGCATGCGGGCGGCAAAGCGCGCCTGGGAGCCCAGGGTGACGATGATGCGCTCCCACTCCTCGTCTGCCACCTCCGGCATGGCCAGCCGGACGCGATAGGGCTCCGGGCGGCTCCCCTGGACGACCGCGACGACCGCGCCCGGGCCGACGGCGAGGGAGACGACCTGACCCTTGCGGGCGTACGACCGGCCCCGCTCCATGCGCCCACCGACCAGCACGGCCTCCAGGGAGGCGAGGAACCGTCTCGACCACCACGTGGCGCCGATCGGTCCCCGGCGGGTGGTGGCGGCGATCCCGTCCTCCACCGGGATCGGCTTGCCCGGGTGGTCGTCCCACCAGCGGCCGCCCCGGGTGCCCTCCGGCTCGTCGAGCGGTGTGGGCGGTTCGGGCACCGGCTCCTCGACGCCTTCGTCGTCCGGCACGTCCACGTCGCCGTCCAGGCCGTCGGCCGGCCCGAGCCCGCGCCGGTCAGGCCCGGCCCGACGGCCACCCCGCGTGCGCCGACCGGCCGTGGGCGTCTGCTCGGCCGCCGCCATCTGCGCCCGGAGCGCCTCCAGGGCGGTGCGGTGGTCCTGGCCGTCCGGCGGCGGGCCCGGGGACCGGCGGCGCGGGCTCACGCCGCCGCCAGGTCCGCCGACAGGGCCAGCACCGCCGCCAGCTCGTCGGTGGACAGCTCCGTCAGCCACGCCTCACCGGTGCCGACGACGCGGTCGGCCAGCGCCCGCTTGGACTCGATCATCTCGGCGATCCGCTCCTCCACCGTCCCGGCGCACACCAGGGTGCGCACCTGGACGTCCCTTCGCTGCCCGATCCGATAGGCACGGTCGGTCGCCTGCTGCTCCACCGCCGGGTTCCACCACCGGTCGAAGTGGACCACGTGGTTGGCCGCCGTCAGGTTGAGGCCCGTGCCTCCCGCCTTGAGCGACAGGACCATGACCGGCACCAGGCCGTCGGGCGCCTGCAGCTCGGCGACCATGGCGTCACGCCGGGCGCGGGGCACGCCCCCGTGGAGGAACGACACCCGGCAGCCGAGACGCTCCTGGAGGTGCCGCTGCAACATGACGCCCATCTCGGCGAACTGGGTGAACACGAGCGCCTTCTCCCCCGCCTCCCGGACGGCGTCGAGGATCTCGACGGTGCGCTCGAGCTTGCCCGAACGCCCGCCCACGGCCGAACCGTCTCCGAGGAACTGCGCAGGGTGATTGCATACCTGCTTCAATCTGAGCAGGGTGGCGAGCACCAGGCCCTTTCGGTCGATCCCGTCGGCCGAGGCGATGCGCTCCAGCATCTCGTCCACCACCGCCTGGTACAGGGTCGCCTGCTCACGGGTGAGGGCGCAGTGCTCGGTGGTCTCGAGCTTCTCCGGCAGGTCGTCGATGATCGTACGGTCCGTCTTGAGCCGGCGCAGCACGAACGGCCCGGTCAGCGTCCGCAGCTGCGCCGCCACGTCCTCGGCGCCGAACCGCTCGATCGGCACGGCAAAGTGCTGCCGGAACGCCTGCTCGCTGCCCAACAGCCCCGGGTTGAGGAGCTCCATGATCGACCACAGGTCGCCCAGGTGGTTCTCGACCGGCGTGCCGGTGAGAGCGAGCCGCCGGGACGCGGGGATGGACCGCACCGCCCGCGTCTGCTTGGCTCCGGGGTTCTTCACCTGCTGCGCCTCGTCGAGCACGATCCGGTGCCACGGTACGGCGGCGAGCGACGCCCGGTCCCGCTGCACCAGGGGGTAGGTGGTGATGACGACGTCGGACGCGGCAACCTGCTCGGCCAACTCGTCCCCCCGGCGCCGCCCGGCGCCATGGTGCACGGCCACCCGGAGCTCGGGCGTGAACCGCTCCGCCTCCGCCCGCCAGTTGCCCACCACCGAGGTCGGGCAGACGACCAGCGTCGGGCCGGGCGCCCCCCGACCGGGGCGTCCCGCCCCCCCCGGGGCCCCACCCGGGCGCCGCCGACGCCCGCCGGCCGCGCGCTCGGACTGGAGGACGGCAAGGACCGTCGCCGTCTTGCCCAGGCCCATGTCGTCGGCGAGGCAGGCGCCGAGCCCGGTGCGCTCGAGCAGCTCGATCCAGGCCACGGCCCGCTGCTGGTACGGGCGGAGCCGGCCGACGAACCCCGGTGGGCTCTCCCGCACCTCCAGGGAGGCCTCCAGGCTTCCCTCCAGCATCGCCTGCAGGATGCCGTCGGCCTGCACCCCGGTCACCGGCACGCCCGGCAGCGGCGGCGCCAATCCGGCCGCGGCCCGAAGCACGTCGCCCACCGACATGCGGACCGGGCGGCGCCGGCCGTCCTCCAAGAACGCCACCAACCGGGCGAGCTCGTCGTGGCGCAGCTCCACCCACTGCCCCCGCACCCGGACGAGCGGGGCCTTCAGCGCGGCGAGCCGGCGCAGCTCCCCGAGCTCGAGCGTCTCGTCGCCCAGGGCGGCCTGCCAGTCCACCGACGCCAGGCCCGCCGTTGTCAGCCGCCCGCCGCCGGCGGACCGGCTGCCGCCGGCGGCCTGGAGCCGGAGCCCGAGGCGGGCCGCCGGCCGGCCCCACCACGACGGGAGGAGCACGCCGAAGCCGGCCACCTCGAGCGCCGGCGCCACGGTGGAGAGGAAGCGGTGCGCGCCGCCGGCATCCGTCTCGACCCCCGTCGGCCGACGCTGCTCGAGGACGGCGGCGAGCTCGGGGTAGACGCGCTCCGCCCGCCCGAGCTCGGCCAGCAGGACCTCCTGGGGCTCGTGGATGCTGCGGGCGGCCTGGCGCAGCGTGTCGCCCGCCCGCCACACCGCGGCGGCGTCGACGAGCAGGCTCGGGTCGTCGGTGGCCTGCAGCATGAGGTCGATCCGCCAACCGTCGACCCGGTCCCCGACGCCGTCCACCTCCCCGCGCCCGGCTCCCGGCGGGTCGGGCTCGCGCAGCCGGAAGCACAGCCGCCAGGACCCCGCCGTGGCGTCGGCCGGCGCCCGCCACTCCGTCACCAGCCGGCTGCACGCCGCCAGCTCGGCCGGCTCGCCCGCCAGGGCACCGTCCGCCGACCCCAGCGCCGCCACCCAGCGGTCGGGCGCAGGCGCGGCCGGCCCGGCCCGCCGCCGACCGAAGGCGGTGGCCCGGAGCGACGCCCGGCAGTGGGCGTCCACGAGGGCGCGCAGGGCGTGCGCGGCCAGCGCGGCAGGCGGGGCCGACCCCGTCAGGCAGCGGGCGGCGGCCGGAAGGGCGGCGGCCAGCTGGCCCAGGCGCGCCGCGTCGTCGGGATGGCCGACGGGCTCCCACCGCGCCCTTGCCGAGCCGGTCTCGTCCAGGACCAGGGCCGGCAGCACGCGGCACCCGGCGACGATCTCCAGGGCGAGGTCCCCGAGGCGGGCGAGCGCGGTGAGCGAGGAGCCGAGCCGGACCCCCTCGGGGATGCGCTCGCCCACCCCGTCGAGCAGCGCGGCGGCCGCGGGTGGGCCGAGCCGCACCACGGGCACCAGGAACGGCCACGGGCCGGCCGGATGGCCCGTCCTCGGAAGGACGGCCCCGGCGCCCGGCACGAGCTGGGGGGAAGCCTCGGGGCGGGCCGGATCGCCGGGAAGCCGCAGCACGGCGACGTCCCCGGGCGCCGGCACGCCTGCATCGGCGCGGCCGGCGCCCGCGCCGAGGGCCCGGACGACCGCTGCCACCGCCTCGCCGTCGGCGGCGAACGGGTGGGCGGCGGGCGCGGCTCGTCGCTTCCGGGCCTTCGAGCTGGAGCGGTCCGCCGGCGTCGGCCCGGGCAACCGCTCGCCGTCCTCGGCCCAGAGGAGAAGGGCCCCGGCTCCCTCGGCCGCCCACACCGCATGCAGCGCCAACATGGGGGAGGAGGCTACCGACAGGTGGCGCGGCCGGCGCTACTCGATCCAGGCCTCGATCAGCTCGTCCCGCCGCTGCCGCCACTCCTCGGCGGTGACGGCGAACTTGGCGTGGTCCTCCCACCGCCCGTCGATCTCCAGGTACTTGCGGGCGATGCCCTCGGACCGGAGCCCGAGCTTCTCCACCACCCGCAGGCTGGCGTGGTTGCGGGGGATGATCGAGATCTCCACGCGGTGCAGGGAGATGGTGTCGAAGGCGAACGCCAGCGTCACCACCACCGCCTCGGGCGTGTAGCCCCGTCCCGCCAGGTCCTTGTCGATCCAGTAGCCGATATGGCCCGTCTGGAAGGGGCCCCGCTGGATCGACGACAGCGTGATCTCGCCCGCGAACCGGCGGTCCACGAAGATGCCGAACCCGTACCCCGTCCCGAGCTGCCGCTCGCGCTCTCGCAGCGAGCAGCGCGCAGCGAAGCTGGCGCGGTCTTCCGCTGGCAGCGGCGCCCCCTTGGGCCTCGGCTCCCACGGGACCAGCCAGTCGCGGCAGCGCACCCGCACCTCGTACCAGGCGTCGTAGTCGGCGTCGGCGAGGGTGCGCAGGACGACGCGCCGGCCGGCGAGCTCGAGCGGCGCGGGGGCCGGCCGCGCCATCATGCGTCGCTCCGCCGGCGGTGCCGCACCATTGGCGCATCGTGGCAGGTTGGTGGCGGCATGCGCCAACGCGTGCTCACGACGTCCGGAGGCCTCGGCGTGCGGTCGGTGAGGCCGGTGCCCCGGCTGCTTTAGATTTCGGCTGTGACGGGTGACGTGTCAACGGCGGTTGAGCGTTCGTCGACACGGGTGCTCTTCGCCCCCCAGGCGCCGCGCCCGCTCCGCCCCGACGCCGCGTCCGACCTGCCGGCGTACCGCTCGTGGCTGACCGGGCGCGAGGCGGCCCGGCGTGCGGCCCCGCCGGCGCCCGCCGGGGGCGGGCCGCCGGCGGGGCCCGAGGTGACCGTCCTCCTCGGGGTCGGCGGCCTCCCGGGGAGCGGGCCGGACCCCGACGCGCTCCGCCGGACCCTCCGGTCCCTCGCCGCCCAGACCACCGACCGATGGCATCTCTCGGTGTCGGTGCTCGGCCAGGTCGGCGCCGCCACCGAGACGGTGCTGGACGGCGAGCTCGCGGCACTCCCGGCCGGCCGGGCGACGCTGCACACCAGCCCGGCCGGGACTGCCGCCGCCGTCGCCTTGGCGGCCGCCCTGGAGGTCAGCGACCGGCCGGCCTGCTCCTTCCTCGACCCCGGCGACGTCCTGGCCCCCGACGCCCTGGCCCTGCTGGCGACGGCGCTCGTGGACGCCGACCTGGCCTACGGCGACGAGGACGGCCTCGATGCCGGTGGCATGCCGGTCGACCCCCTCCTCAAGCCCGACTGGTCCCCCACGCTCTTCCTTTCCTGGCGCTACACCGGACGCCCCGTCGCCCTGCGGGTGGCGCCCCTGGTGGCCGCCGGCGGGATCCGCCCCGTGACCGGCGACTGGGAGCACGACGTGCTGCTGCGCGTGACGGAGCGCACCACACGGGTGGCGCACGTCGCCGAGGTGCTCTGCCACCGCCTGGCGACCCCTCCCCGCGCCCCCACCAGCCAGGCCCCCGCAGAAGGCCCGGACGGGCAGGGCGCAGTGACCGCGGCGCTGGAGCGGCGCGGGATCGAGGCCGGCGTGCGCCCTGGACCGCTCAGCGGGACCTGGCGGCTCGAACGCCGGCTCCGCGGCCGGCCGAGCGTCTCGGCGATCGTCCCGTTCCGGGACAGCACCACCCTGCTCCGGGCCTGCGTGGACTCCGTCACCGCCACCACGAGCGGCGTGGACCTCGAGCTGCTCCTCGTGGACAACGGCTCGGTCGGCCTGGAGACCCTCACCTTGGTGGAAGGGCTGGCGACGCGGCCGGGCGTCACGGTGCGGCGCGACCCCCGGCCCTTCAACTGGGCGGCCCTCAACAACGCCGCCGCGGCCGCCGCCGGGGGCGACGTGCTCCTGTTCCTCAACGACGACGTCGAGGCGCGGCGTGCCGGATGGCTCGAGGCGCTCGTGGCCCAGGCGCTCCGGCCCGACGTCGGCGCCGCCGGGGCCCGGCTCCTCTACCCCGACGGGACGGTCCAGCACGCCGGGGTCGCGCTGGGGCTCTGCGGCGTGTCGGGCCACATCCTGGCCGGGCTTCCCGGTGACCGGCCCGGCTACCTGGGCATGGCCGTGCTGGCCCGCGACGTCTCGGCGGTCACCGGCGCGTGCATGGCCACTCGGCGAGACGTGTTCGAGCGGCTGGAGGGCTTCGACGAGTCGCTCGGGCTCGACTTCAACGACCTCGACTACTGCCTGCGGGCCCGCCGGCGGGGGCTCGGCGTGGTCTACGAGCCCGCGGCCGAGCTCGTCCACCACGAGTCGCCCAGCCGCGGCACGTCGGGCAACGTGGAGAACGCGGTCGCGTTCGTCGGCCGCTGGGCCGACGCCATCGGGGCGGGCGACCCGTTCTTGAACCGCAACCTCACCCGGACGGACTTCTCCGCTGCGCTGGCGGGACCCGAGGAAGGCAGGTGGGCATGACCACTCCCGGCGGCACGTCGGAGGACGAGCACCCGGCCACAGGCGGTGCCGGCACGCCGGAAGGGCCCGAGGACCCGCTCGCCCCGCCGCGGCTCCTCGGGCGCCCGGCGGCGCCGACCCCCCTGCCTCCCTCGCTCGGACAGTCCGAGGCGATCGCCCAGCTGCACCGGCGGTGGGCCCAGCTCCACGGCGCACCGGCGCCGGCGCCGGCACCGGCGCCGGCCGCCCCGAGCCCGCCACCCGACGCCGAGCGCGCCGAGCGCGCCGCGCCCGCCGCGCCCCGGATCCCCGGTGTGCGGGCCAAGGTCCGTGCCCGGGTGGCGACGGCGGCCGCCGGCGTGCAACAGGCCGACCGGGCCATGACCGGCGACCTCGTCCGGGCGGTCGACGCCCTGGCCCAGCGCATCGACGAGATCGCCGCCCGGGTGGGCGAGCTGGAGGCGCTCGTCCAAGAGGTTGTCGACACCGTCAGCGAGGACCTCGTGCGCCTGCGGGTGGCCCTCGGCACGGCGCAGGACCGCCCGGCGGGGCCGAAGGCGCCGGGGTGACGGGGTGACGGAGTGACGGGGCGACCGGGCGCCGCCGGCGCCCCGGCCGGTGGCGGCGCGGAAGCAGCCGGAGGGGCGCCCAGCGGGGTCGCGGTGCTGAGCGCAGCGTGGGGCGGCGGCAGCGAGGTGGCGTTCGCGGCGCGGGTGCTGGCCGGTGCGGCGTCCAGGCTGGGCCCCGTCGACGTCTTCGGCCCGTGGGCGGGCGGGCGGCGCGCCGACGGGGCGTTCGACCCCCAGGGCCTCAGCCCGGGCGGACCGGGCCGGCGCTGGCCGCTGCCGGACGCTGCTGGCGACGCGGCGGACCTCGACCCCGGGGCGTACCGCGCCGTGCTCGTCGACGGCGGCGACGCCGAGGCCGTGGCGCTGGCGGCCGCCCGGCTCCCGCACGTCCCGGTGCTCGGGATCGGGGGGGCGACGGTCGAGGGGCTGGCGGCGACCCTCGACCTCGTGCCCGCCGGGGGGGCCGGACCGGGCCGGCTCCCGGTCGGCCTCCACGTCCCCGTCCACGCGCTGGCGGCGGAACGGCCCCATTTGGAGCTGGGCCCCGTCGGCGACTACCTGCTCGTCCTGAGCGCCCGCCCGCCGCCGGCCGCCGACCCCGACCTCCCCTGCGAGGAGGTGGCGTGGCTCGTCGCCCGCTACCCCCGCCGGCCGACGGTCGTGGTGGAGAACGCCGTGGCCTCGGTCTGGCGCTCGCGTTCGTGCGTGCGCCGGTTCGGCGTGCACACCCGGATGGACCTGTGGCGGCTCATGGCCCACGCCCGGGCCACGGTCGACCTCGGCCCGGGCCCGCTGTTCGGCCGGGAGTGCGTCGAGTCCGTCCGCTACGGCGTGCCGGTGATCGTGCCCGCCGGGTCGCCGGCCGCCGCGCTGATCCGCGCCGGAGCCGGCCTCGGCTACGACACGACGGCCGGGTTGCTCGACGCGGTGCGCCGCTTCCACTCCGACGAGGCGCGCGACCGTGCGCGCCGTGCGGGTGCTGCGCTCGAGCAGTGGGTCGGCGATCCGCTGGGGCTGGTGGAGCGGCTCGCTGCAGCGCTCGACCGGCCCGGCGGGCGCTGAAGCGCCCGCCCGGCCGGAGGGTCTAGCGGGAGTTTCCGGGCTATCCCGCTGAGCACCGCTTCCCGGCTGTGAGGGATTTCTTCGAAAGATCGCGCTGACCAGCGCGTTTGTCCAGGTCAGGTGCTCGCGTTCTGTCGGCCGATGG
>JAJYVT010000104.1 GCA_021791845.1 Actinomycetes bacterium
GCCTTCAAGACCGACGGTGATCCAGCGTTCATGACCACCTTGCCGGGAGCGAGCGTCACCCCGTTGAGCGAGAGGTCCCAGTACTCCTCCACCGGCACCTCGATGATGGTGTAGTCGCGCCGGACGAGCTCACGGACGAAGCCGTAGTTGACGAGGTGCGGCGCGAGCAGCACCTTGTGGTCGTCAACGGTCAGCATCACCATGTCGAGATGCGACGTGCCGATGTTGCCGTTGCCCGTCGTGTCGTACCACCCGGGGCTGTGGCACTCGATGAAGTCGATCCCGAGGTTTGCGAGCACGAACCGCAGTTGGCGCAGGCCCTCCTCGTTCGCCACGACCGACTCGTTGAAGGCGAACGTCGACGAGTCGAGCCAGCGGCCGGCTCCCGGCTCGCAGATGCCGGTGCCGTGGATCGTCAGGTAGACGGGGATCTGCAGCGCTGCCAGCACCTGCTGCCAGATCACCTCACGGCCCCGTTGCCAGGAGCCGAGCCCGAAGCGGTGGACGATGGCGCCGCCATGGACGACGAGCCCTGCGCCAGCCAACGTGACCAGGTTCTTCAGGTACCCGTAAGCACCGATCGCCGGCACCGGTGGCTCCACGTAGTGGACCCGAACGCCGTGGTCCTCGAGCACCTGGTAGTACTCGTCGAACTGCGCCTGCAGCCGCCCGAGGTCGGCATTGCCCGCTGCGCTCGAGTAGTAGTACTGCCATTCGGCGGCGTACTCCGGTCGGACCTCGTTCTCGGTCGGTCTGGAGACCACGACCTCCCTCAGCCTCCCAATGCCCTCCGCCCCCCATCGGCGTCCCCAGACCTGTTCGACCTCGTCGTACAGGTCCGTCTCATGCAGCATGTAGTTCCGCAGAGGCCTGCCGGGCTCGAACCACGGGAGGGACGAGAGCACGGCGGCCTCGTCGTGTGCCGCCGCCGAGCGCGGCGACGAGTAGCCGAGGTCGATCACCTCCCCATCAGCCGTCCGGAGCCGGAACGGGACCCTCTCGCGCCGAAGCCCCTGTGCATGCGCTTCGTCGTCCGTCATCCGTCTCTCCTCTCGTCCTCCCTCTGCGCCCGCACCCCGTCGACGTCGGCCCGCCGCTGCCGTTGAGGATGGATCGTCTCTCCGCTGGCCAGCATGGAGACGAGCTGCTCTATTCGGCGCTGGCGCGTCTCGGCCCGTTTCGCAGTAGCGACGCGGTAGAGGACCGAGTACCGGTTGGCGGCGTCGAGGCGGTCGAACAACGCCTTGGCGGCGGGAACGGCGGCGAGGGATGCGGCAAGGTCGGGCGGGACGGCCATCGTGGACTGACCCTCATACGCGCTGTCCAGACTGCCGTCGGCCTTCGCCTGCTGGACGGCAGCGAGTCCTGCGGGCGTCATGCGGCCCTCGTCGGTCAACTTGGTGGCGAGGTCGGCGTTGCGCTTCGACCAGGCGCTTCCTCGACGTCGTGGCGTGAACCTGCGCTGGAAGGTGCGCCCGTCTCTCTTTGCGAGTTGCCCGTCGACCCATCCATGGCAGATGGCCACCTCCAGTGCTTGGTCGTAGGTCAAGCTCGTCGGCTGGGTCGTGCCCTTCTTCGCCAGGACCAGCCAGACGCCGTCCGCGTCGGCTTCGTGCTCATCCAGCCACCGGGACCAGTCCGATGCGTTCGCAACGATCAGCTCCGTGTTGACGTTCACCACCCCGTCAGTGTGCCACCTGGCCGACATCGGACTTCGCCCCTGGATGCGCGCCGGCCGGCGATCGTTTCCCGGCTCGGCGTTGCCCGTGTGGCCGCACGGGCCGACGCACGTGTCGAGCACCTGGAGCGCACGCCGAACCCGTGGCGCGGCTGACCCCGTTCGAACCCCAAGAGGCGGGCTGGGCACAGGTCACCGCTCGGCGGAGACCGCCAGGCGGAAGAACAAGAAGCCGTCGGCTTCCAGCAGACCCACCACCTCCATGCTCAGCGGCGGGTCGAGCTCGGGCCCGGCGACCACCCGCGCCCCGCCGCCGGCGACGAGGCGCGGCGAGACGGTCAGGCACAGCTCGTCGAGCAGGCCGGCGCGGACCACGTCCGCGTTCAGTCCGGGGCCGCCCTCCAGGAGCACCGAGGGGTGACCGTCACCGGCCAAGCGCCCGAACGCCGCGTCGAGGTCCACCGTGCCCTCTCCCGCCACCAGCACGTCAGCCAGGGCGCTGACACGTCGGTCGCACCGCACGGCAGACTCGCCCGCGCCGGCCGCCGTCACGACGATCGGCCGGGCCTCGGCCTCGGTGAAGAAGGCCGGCCCCAGGTCGAGGGTCCCCGACCGCGTCACCACGGCGATGGGCGGGACGGGCGGTTGTCCCCGTGCGATGCGGACCGCGCGTAGCTCGTCGTCCAGCCGCACCGGCCCGTACCCCTCGGCCCGCGCCGTCCCGGCCCCGACCACGACCACGTCCGCCCACGACCGCAGCACCTGAAAGACCAACCGGTCCGCGGGGCCGCCCAGCCCGCCTGAGCGTCCGTGGAGGGTCACGGCGCCGTCGACCGACGAGATCATGGTGCAGCGCACGAAGGGGCCGCGACGGGTCCACGCCGGCGGGGCGTAGGCCGCCACCACGTCCACCCCGGCCATGTCGTCCGCCGGACGCGGGAGCAGCGACCGCACCGCGCCTCAGCGCTCGCCCTGGCGTCGGGTTGGGCCCGCGACGACCGTCACCGTCTCGACTCTAGGGTTCTGCGGTTGCTACAGTGCGGCTGCGTCGTGCTCCGCCTGGGCACGGCCGTCGACGGAGAGGAGGCAGCCATGCACCGGTCATCGTGCGTGCGGTCGGCTGCGGCCGCGTTCCTGTTCCGTTCCCCCGCTTCCGTCTGAGCCCTTCGACCCGAGCGCCCGGCCCCACCGGGCGCGCCGGCCGGCACCGGAGGCGGACCATCTCCGAGGACTCCTTCGATGCTGCCTGCAACAGAAACGGCCGCGCTCGCCCCCTACGGGTGGAGCGAACGCGTGCAGACCCTTTGGAACGACATCGACGTCGGCGCCCTGCCGACCCGGGCACGACCGGGCCGCGTGGTCCGGATCGAGCGCGGGGTGCGCGAGGTGGCCGACGCCTCCGGGACCGTCGGTCCGGCCAGCGGGAACACCGCCGTCGCCGTCGGGGACTGGGTGTGCCTCACCGGCACGCGCGTCCTCTGCGCGCTCCCGCGATGGTCCGCCCTGGCCCGGATGGGCCCAGCCGACAGCGGGTCGACGGCCGGCGTGCAGGTGTTGGCGGCCAACGTGGACGTCGTGGTGGTGACCGCCCCCGCCGATCGCCTGCACGTGAGCCGCGTGGAGCGGGAGGTGGCGGTGGCCTGGGAGAGCGGGGGGCGCCCCCTCGTGGTGTTGACGAAGGCCGATCTCGACAACGGCTCCGGGCTCGCGTCGCTACGGTCACGCCTGGCGGGGACCGAGGTGATCGCCACCAGCGTCCGGGGGAGCGAGGGGAGCGGGCTCGCCGAGTTGCGCCACGTGCTGGCGGCGGGTGTCACCGGCGCCCTGCTCGGGCCATCGGGGGCGGGCAAGTCGACGCTCGTGAACGCCTTGCTGGGCGACGACGTGCTCCGCACGGGCGCGACGAGGGCCGGCGACGGGCGGGGGCGCCACACGACCACCTCGCGGCGGCTCCTGTGCATTCCCGGCGGAGGGGCGCTCATCGACATGCCGGGCCTGCGCAGCCTCGCCATGGCCGGTGCGCGCCACCTCGATTCGGCGTTCGCCGACATCGACGAGCTGGCCCGGGGTTGCCGCTTCTCCGACTGCCGCCACGGGACGGAGCCCGGTTGCGCCGTGCGTGCGGCGATCGCTGCCGGCACCCTCGACGCCGGCCGGCTGGCGGGCTTCACGAAGCTCGGGCGCGAGCTGGCGGCCGAGCGACGGCGCTCGGACCCGTTGGCGGCCCGCGAGGCGCGGCGCAGGTACTCCCGGCGCTCGAGGGACGCCCGCCGCAACGACAAGCGGCGTCCGTGGTGACGTCGCCGACTGCGGGGAACCGGGCCGACCGGGCCGACCGGGCCCACCGGGCCGCCACCTCCCGCGGGGGCGTGCCGGTCACGGCCTCGACACGACGGCCGATCGGGACAAGAGTGACCGCGTGGACCCGGGCCGCCGGGTGCCCGGGGGCCGGGAGGCCCGGACGGAGGTAGGTCATGGCTGCACCCTGTCGTCATCTCGACACCGTCACCGACGTCACGCCGTCGAGCGACGGATGCGAGGACTGTCTCCGGACCGGCGGGCGGTGGGTGCACCTCCGCCTGTGCATGCACTGCGGCCACGTGGGGTGCTGCGACAGCTCGCCGAACCGGCACGCCACCGCCCACTGGCGGGCCCACCCCGACCATCCGGTGATCCGGTCCTTCGAGCCGGGCGAGGATTGGTGGTGGTGCTACGCCGACAACCTGCTCTTCGACGTGCCCGGGGCACCGCCCGCCCCCTCGCACCCGTGACCACGCCGGGTCCCGCCGGGCGGCCCGGCCAGCCCGGCTGGCCCGCCCTCCCGTACGAGGTGTGGCGGCCGACGTGCGACACGATCCATGCCCACACCCAGGTGCTGGGCAAGCTGGCGGCGGCGCTGGCGCCGGCCGAGCCGCAGCTCCAGCACGCCGCGCTGCGCCTGACGGCGCGCGGCTGGGAGACCCTTCCGCTGCCGGCGCCGACGGGCGGCGCCCTGGTGGTGGCGCTCGACCTGCACGCCCACGAAGCCGTGGTCGAGCACAGCGGCGGCCGGCGGCGGCGGGTGGCCCTCACGCCGAACCGGCCGGTCGGGCCGGTGACCCGGGAGGTGCTGCGGGCGGTGCGGGAGCTGATCGGGCCGGTGCCCTTCAACCCGGCTCCCCAGGAGACGTCGTGGTCGGTCCCGCTGGACGACGACGAGGTGCACGCCACCTACGACACCGAGCAGGTGGGCACCTACCTGGCGGCGGCGACGTCGGCGGCGCGGGTCCTGGCCGAGCTGCGCGCCCCGTACCGGGGTCGCTCGACGCCGGTCAACGCCTGGTGGGGATCGTTCGACCTGGCCGTCAGCCTGTTCAGCGGCCGGGCGGCGGCGCCGCCCGGCGGCGCCTTCATCATGCGCAACGCCATGGACGCCCAGGAGGTGGCCGTGGGCTGGTGGCCGGGCGACCAGCGCCACCCCCGAGCCGCCTTCTACGCCTATGCCCACCCGGCGCCTCCCGGGTACGACCAGGGACGGCTCGAGCCGGAGGCGGCGCACTGGGACGCCGAGCTGGGCGAGTACATCCTCGAGTGGGACGACGTCCGCGGCGCCACCGACCCCCACCGCGCCGCGCTGGCCTTCGCCCGCTCGGCGGCACGCCACGCCTGCCGGGTCTGCGAGTGGGACCCGGCGCTGGCGCGGAGCCTCGACGGGACGCCGGCGCCCGTGTCCTGAGCGCCTGGCGCGGTGCTCAGGCCGCCCGGCGGAGCTCGAGCACCGGGATGGTCCGGACCCCGGCGGTCTTCTCGGCGTACTCGGCGAACCCGGGGTACCGCCGCGCCTGCTCGTCGTAGACCCGGTCGCGGTCCGCACCGTCGAGCTCGCGCACGGTCACGGCATACGTCTCGTTGCCGCGCTCGACCGAGCCCCGGCCGGCTGCCGTCAGGTTGTGGTACCAGTCCGGGTGCGTCGGCGCGCCGGCCTTCGAGGCGAAGACGTAGATCACGTCGGTGTCGGCGTCGTCCGCCAGGTACATCACGGGATGGACGTACTCCTCCCCGCTCCTGCGCCCCTGGCTGTGAAGGAGCACCATGGGCGCGCCCTCGAAGTTGCCGCCGACGCGCCCGCCGTTGGCACGGAACTCGGCGATGATCTGAGCGTTCCAGTCGTTGGCGTCGGGCATCTCGGTCTCCTCGGTCGGCGTTCGGTGTTCGGCGTTGACTGCGGACGGCGGGCACGGCCTGTCGGCACCGATCGTGACCGCCCGGGCGGGCGGCGTGCAAGCCGCGGACCGAACCGGCAACTGCCAAGATGAGCCGTGGCCGCCGATCCCTCCCCCACCACCGAGACCCTGGGCTACGCCGGCGTGGCCGAGCTGCGTGACCGCATGGCCGACGGAGCCCTCACGGCCGCCTCGCTGGTCGAGGTGCTGCTGCGCCGCATCGACGACGTCGACCGGCCGGGCAGTGCCACCGAGCTGCGTGCCGTCCTCGCGGTGTCGGACCGCGCGCTCGAGGAGGCGGCGGCGTCGGACCGGCGGCGGCGGGCGGGCGGCGCCCTCGGCCCGCTCGAGGGGATCCCCGTGCTCGTGAAGGACAACGTCGAGGTGGCGGGAATGCCCTCCTGTGCCGGCGCCTCCAGCCTGGTCGGGCGGCCGCCGGTGGGCGACGCCCCGCTGGTGGGCAACCTGCGAGCGGCGGGGGCCATCATCCTCGGCACCACGAACCTGTCGCAGTGGGCCAACATCCGCTCCCCCCGCTCGACCGGCGGGTGGTCGGTGGTGGGGGGCCTGACCGGCAACCCGTGGGCGCTCGACCGCAACGCTGGCGGCTCGTCGTCGGGGTCGGGCGCCGCCGTGGCCGCCGGCCTCGCCCCCCTGGCGGTCGGCACCGAGACCGACGGCTCGATCACCTGCCCCTGCTCGGTGAACGGGGTGGCCGGGATCAAGCCGGCCGTCGGCACCGTGCCCACCGCCGGGGTCGTGCCCATCAGCCACAGCCAGGACAGCCCCGGCCCGATCGGGCGCAGCACGGCGGACGTCGCCGTGCTGCTCGAGGTCCTCTCCGGGCGCGCCGGCGTCGTGGAGCGGCTGCACCGAGCCCTGGCGGGGATGCGGATCGCCGTCGCCGACACCTGGCGCACCGGCCATCCGGGCACCGACGCCCTGTTCGAAGAGGCTGTCGAGGCCCTCGGCGCAGCCGGCGCCGAGACCGTGCGGACGTCACCGCCGGTCCCCGGCCCCTCCGAGCAAGAGGACGAGATGACGGCGATCCTGTGCGAGCTCCGAGACGGGTTGGACCGCTACCTGCCCACCCGGGGGCCCGGCGGCCCCCAGAGCCTGGCCGAGGTGGTCGCCCACGAGAGGGCCCACGCCGAGGACGAGCTCCGCTGGTTCGGCCATGAGCAGTTCGAGCGGGCGCTGGCGCTGGGCGGGTGCGACTCCGACGTCTACCGCGCCGCCCGGGCGCGCAACCTCGCCTGGGCCGTCGACACGTGCCTGGTCCCGGCGCTCGACGGCGTCGACGTGCTGGTGGCGCCAACCTACGGGCCGGCGTGGAAGTCCGACCTCGTGCTGGGTGGTCATCCCGCCGCGTCGGCGCCCACGACCACCGCCGCCGCCATCGCCGGATGGCCGATCGCCACCGTCCCCATGGGGCTCGTCGACGGCCTGCCGGTCGGCCTCGGCCTCGTCGGTCGCCCCGGGTCCGAGCCGGACCTGCTGGCTGCCGGGGCGGCTGTCGAGCGGCCCGCCCGTCCCGCCTGGAGACCGCCGGCGCGGGGCTGACGCTTCGGTCGTCGGCTGCGGTCGCCATCGCCGGCGCGGGAGCGCCCGAACCCGCTCGATAGATTCCAGCCGTGACCGACACCGCCGACTTCTGGTTCGACCCTGCCTGCCCATGGGCGTGGCTCGCCTCGAGATGGATGCTCGAGGTGGAGCGTGTCCGCCCCGTCCGGACGCGCTGGCACGTGATGTCGCTGGCCGTGCTGAACGAAGGCCGTGACGAGCTGCCCCAGGACTACAAGGACTTCCTGGAGAAGGCCTGGGGACCCGTCCGGGTCTGTATCGCAGCCGAGGAGCGCTACGGCAACGAGGTGCTCCTTCCCCTCTACACCGCGCTCGGCACCCGGATCCACGTCGGGCAGCGCGAGGACGACCCCGACGTCATCCCCGAGGCGCTGGCAGAGGTGGAGCTCCCCGCCGAGCTCGCCGACGCCGCGTCGACCACCGAGCACGACGAGGCGCTGCGCGCCTCCCATCACCAGGGCATGGACCCGGTCGGCTACGACGTGGGCACGCCGGTGATCCACGTCAACGGCACCGCCTTCTTCGGCCCGGTGGTCACCCCCGCCCCCACGGGGGAGCGGGCAGGCGCCCTGTGGGACGGCGTCACCCTCGTCGCCGGCGTGGAGGGCTTCTACGAGCTGAAGCGGTCCCGCACCAAGGGCCCCGTCTTCGACTGATCGTCCCCCCCGCCGCGCCGCGGGGCGGGCGCGGCGTCACCGCACGAGGCAGGAGGCCCGCCCGCACCCGAACCCTCACCCTCACCCTCACCCTCACCCGACCCCGCACCCCGGGCCCCGCCGCACGCCCCCGACCTGGCGCGGCACGTGCGCCCCAGTGTCGCTATGATTCCGATATATCGAGATAGCCCTTCGAGTGTCGACCAGACCGGGGGGCCGTACAGACCGGAGGAGGAGGACGCGATGAGCACAACGCACAAGGAGTCGATGCCGTGGTCGGGGTTCTGGGCCCGCGAGCAGGGGGGCGGCGCACGCGCCCGGCGGGGGCGCGGTCCCGGGGGTGACCCCGGCATGGGCCGCCGCATGCGTGGGTTCCCCGGTCCGTGGGCGATGGGAGGGCACGGCTTCGGGCCGCCGTGGGCGGCCGGCGGCCGGCCGCGACCCCGGCGCGGCGACGTCCGGTCGGCGGTCCTGCGCCTGTTGGCGGAGGCGCCAATGCACGGGTACCAGATCATCACCGAGCTCGCGGAGCGCAGTGGGGGCGCCTGGCGTCCCAGCCCGGGATCCGTCTACCCCACCCTCCAGCAGCTGGAGGACGAGGGGCTCGTCACCGCGGCCGAGCAGAACGGGCGGCGGACCTACTCGCTCACCGATGCCGGGCGGGCCGAGGCGCAGGTCAACGCGGACCAGCGCGCGCCATGGGACGAGCTGGCCGACGAGGACGGCCACACGGCGCGCAGCCTGCGGGCGGGGGCGGCCCAGTTGATGGGGGCCGTCGTGCAGGTGGCCGCGGCTGGGACCGATCGCCAGCTGGCGGACGCCGAGCGGCTGCTCGCCGAGACGCGCCGGTCGCTCTACCGGTTGCTGGCAGAGGACGACGGGCGCGCCGACGGGGACGCCGGCGACGGTGGCGGGGGGGACGGCGCCTGAGGCTCGGACACGGCCCGGGCCGAAGAGCGGTCTGCACCCGGCGCCGCCCTGCCCGGCGACGGCGTCGTCACCCCTGCGGGGGACCGGCAGTGAGATAGGTGCCGCGGTAGTACACGAGGGGGCGCACCGACCGCTCGTCGAGCGCGACCTCGTCGATCCCGGCCCGGCCCAGCCGGGCGTACCCGACATCCGTCGACGACCGGAGCGTGCACGCCGCGCGGGTGGCCACGCCGGGGAGCGCAGGGCCCCAGGGCGTGGGCACCGGCGCCTCCCCTTCGAAGGCGTCCCCGGGGAACCGGAGCGCGAAGCGCTCGGCGGTCCGCGCCTGGTCGGCCGCCAGGACGTGCACCAGGAAGCGGCCGCCCACGCCCACGGCCTCGCAGAACGCCGACAGCGGGTCCAGCAGTCCCAGCAGCTCGGGCGGCTCCCCCTCCGCCACGACGACAGAGGAGACGGTCAGGCCCACGGAAGCGCCGTCAGGCGCGAAGGCGGTCCACACCGTCACCGGCGAGGCCAACCGCCCGCGCAGCCGCCGGACGGGGTCACGGGCCGCCGCCGGTGTGCTGAACGGGTCCGCCCCGATCCGCGACGTACCGTCGTCGTAGCGCACCGCCCAACCCTATGCGCCCGTGCTCGGGTCCTCGCTGGGCGGGGGCGGGTTCCCGGCGTCTGGCCTCCCGGCGGCGCACCTCAGGCGGCGAGCCCGATCGTCACCTGGGGGGGCTGCGCCAAGGAGTTGTGCACCGAGCAGTGCTGAGCGACTGCCAGCAGCCCGGCTCGCCGCTCGTCGGGCACGCCCTCGGGGACGGTGATCGCCACGTC